>JABBOW010000211.1 GCA_012927595.1 Cellulomonas sp. | reverse complement strand
CGCACTCCGACGACCCGACCCAGTGGCTGTTCGAGGGAACCGTTCCGAGCGCCACAGAGCCGCTCCAGGTTGCCGTCGCGCGCCTGCTCGGCTACCGCTGGCCGGACCAGGAGCCGGACGACCTGGACGCGCTGGCTGACGGTGACGGCATCGTCGCGCTGCCGGCCCTGTCCGGTGAGCTCGAGGCCGCCTCGCGACTGCGGACCGTCCTGGCCCGGGCGTACGGCGACACGTGGTCGTCGGACGTGGAGCGACAGTTGGTGGTCGCGGCCGGCGGCAAGAACGGTGTGCTCGCAGACTGGCTCCGCGACAGCTTCTTCGCGCATCACTGCAAGGTGTTCGGCCAGCGACCGTTCCTGTGGCAGATCTGGGACGGCCGCAAGGACGGGTTCTCGACGATCGTGAACTACCACCGCCTCGACGACGCGACGCTCGCCAAGCTGACATTTACCACGCTCGGCGGCTGGATCGACCGTCAGCGGTCCGATGCCGCAGCGGGCGTCGCGGGCGCGGACGCCCGGCTGCTTGCTGCTCAGGGCCTGCAGCGTCGCCTCAAGCTCATCCTGGACGGCGCCCCTCCCTACGACGTCTACGTGCGCTGGAAGGAGCTGGAGGAGCAGCCGATCGGGTGGCAGCCCGACCTGGACGACGGCGTCCGGTTGAACATCCGCCCGTTCGTCGAGGCAGGTGTACTGCGCTCCAAGGTCGCCGTGCATTGGAAGAGGGACCGCGGTACCAACCCAGACGGCACCGAGCGCCACAACGACCTGCACCCCACGCTCGACGGTCGCCAGGCCGCGCGTACCGCCGCCGGACTGGGCTCATGACGACAGTCCGTGCGGCACTCGCGCACGCCTTGCGACAGGCGGTCGCGCACGACCCTGCCCATCTCGCCGCTCCGGCTGCGGTCCTGTGGCCGGACCCAGACCGTGCCTGGGAACACGTGATCGGCCAGATCCAGGAGGCGGCGCCCGTCCTCGTGATCGGCGAGCACGACGTCAACGCTGCACGGGGTCCGGCCATCTGGGCCCGCGCGGTGCTCGCCGGCGGTGACGACGGCAGTGGAACGCCGCCCGTGACGCTGCCGCTGCGCCTCGCTGCGCACGACGCTAAGAATCCGTGGATCGTCTATCTCCCCGGGTTCGCGCGGGAGGACCTGCAGTCAGTCACCGGCCCGGCGCACCCGCTGGCCCCGCTGGTCGAGCTGCAGTACCGCTCCGCGTGGTGGCACCAAGGGAACGGGCAACCGTGGACCCCGCAGGCGTTCCTGCGGAGCAGGGATGGGCTGGGGCTGGACGTCGCGCAGGACGCCGAGACGCGTGCGGCTGTGGGCGAGGCGCTGGCCGACCTGCTCGGTCGCGACGTCGAAGAGCTTCTTCTGCTCGGACGTCTCGACGCACCGCGCCTCCGTGCGCTCCTCATGCCTGATCCTGCCCGCGAGCTGCTCGCCTGGATCGATGATCCAGAAGGCACGCGGGCGCGCCTCGGTGGAGAGTGGGCGACCTTCGTCTCCGTCTGCTCGGGGGAGTTCGGGTTCAGTCCCGCCAAAGAGACGCCCATCACGGCAGCCGGGCGGCTCGGTCGGCGTGAGGGTGCATGGGCTCACGTGTGGACCAGGTTCACCGAGGCTCCGGCTAGGTATCCGAACCTTCCGACCGCCCTGGATCAGGCCGCGCCGGTCGATGCGTTGTTCGGTGACGACGACCCGCACCCGGACTCGTGGCCGGCCCGCAACTCCGATCAGGAAGCCGTGGTCCGCAGCGCGCTCCTCAGCCTTGCCGCCGCAGACACGACCGAGGCGGCGCGTTCCCGGGTCGTCGTCCTGCACACCGAACACCGCGACCGTCTCGGCACTGTGTGGGACGACCTCGGCCGCGCCCCCCTGGCGCGCGCCGTCGACCACCTGGCCGCACTGGTCGGCGCCTCGAAGTCTGCGGCGCCCGCCGGCATCGAGGCGATGGCCGCCTGGTACGCCACGACCGGCTCCCACGTGGACGACCTTGCCCTGAAGGTCATCGCCGCGGCACGCACGACGGACGACCGGAAGGCGGCCCTCTCGGCACTCGGGGCGATCTACGACCCGTGGCTCGAGTCCATGGCACGAGCCTTCCAGGCGGCGGCCGTGCCTGGTTACCCCGGCGTCACCGGTCTCCGCGTCGAACCCGACACGTGCGTGGTCTTCGTCGATGCTCTCCGGATGGACCTCGGGCACCGGTTCGTCGCGGCGTCCGGGCGGGCCGGCCTCACCGCTGCGCTGACACATCGGCTCACTGCGTTCCCCACGGTCACACCGACGGGTCAGCCGGCCGTCGCTCCGATCGTCGCCACTCTGGGTGCCGGTCCGGACTTCTGCGCCGGTGACGACATGGGCCGTGCGGTCACTGGGCCGGTTCTCCGCAAGGCGCTCACCGACGCAGGTGTTCAGTTCCTCCCGTGGGGCGAGACGGGCGACGCAACCGGCGTCGGCTGGACGCAGACGAACGCGATCGACGAGTACGGCCACACTCACGACCACAAGCTCGCAGACGCCGTCGACACCGAGATCTCGGCGATCGTCGATCGGGTCTCGACGCTGCTCGCCTCCGGATGGCGGCGCGTCGTCGTCGTGACCGACCACGGGTGGCTGCTGCCCGCCCGCCCGGCGCGCAAGGTCGAGCTGCCGTTGCACCTGACCGAGGACGGAGCGCGCAAGCCGCGCGTCGCTCGCCTCACGGCCGGGCACACGAGCGAGTTCCCGACGATCCCGTGGACCTGGGACCCGTCGGTGTCGATGGTGAGCGCGCCCGGGGCGTCGGCCTTCGAGGCCAGCACGCTCTACGAGCACGGTGGTCTGAGCCCGCAGGAGTGCGTGATCCCGGTGATCACGGTGACTGCGGGGGCGCCGAGCGTCGTCGAAACCCACATCGAGGCGCTGAAATGGACGACGATGCGGTGCCGGATCGACATCGCGCCGCCGCTGCCCGGCCTCGTCGTCGAGCTGCGTCTCGCCGCCGGGGATGCCGGGTCCACGATCGCCGGGCCGAGGGCCTTCGTCGACGGCGAGGCGAAGGTGCTCGTCGAGGACGACGCCCACGAGGGTCGCGACGCCCACGTCGTCGTGCTCGACGATGCGGGCACGGTCGTCGCCCAGCGCAGCACCCGAGTGGGGGAGAACCCGTGACCGACCAGATCGCGCTCGACGAGGTCGACCAGCTCGCGGCCGCCGCCTTCGAGGGCTATGTCGTCCGCAAGGACCTCGCGCATCGGTTCAAGGGGGCGTACCCGGTCCCGACCTACGTCGGCGAGTTCCTGCTGGGCCGCTACTGCGCGACCACCGATCCCGAGGAGATCGAGGAGGGTCTCGCCGTCGTGCGCCGGCTGCTCGCCGACCGGACCATCCGGGCCGGCGAGGAGGAGCTCTTCAAGTCCCGCGCTCGCGAGCAGCGCAGCATCAAGCTCATCGACCTGGTCAAGGCCCGGCTCGATGCCAAGTCGAACTCCTACCTGGCCGAGCTCCCGAGCCTCCAGGTCAAGGACGTCCGCATCTCCGACGAGCTCGTGCGTGCCAATGAGCGCATGCTCACCGGCGGGTTCTACGCCGAGGTCGAGCTTGAGTTCGATCCCGTCATCGCCGACGAGTCCGGCGGTCGGCCGTTCGGCATCGTCGGGCTACGCCCGATCCAACTGTCGACGCGGGACTCACTGGAACACCTGGCGCGGGGAAGGACGGCGTTTACGACGGCGCAGTGGAAGCACCTGCTCCTGCGGTCGATCGGATTCGAGCCCGCTCGACTGACGGACCGACAGCAGGACGTGCTGCTGCTGCGGATGGTCCCGTTCGTCATGCGCAACTACAACCTGGTCGAGCTGGGTCCCCGAGGTACCGGCAAGTCCCACTTGTTCCAGCAGGTCTCGCCGTACGCGCACCTGATCTCGGGCGGCAAGGCGACCGTCGCGCGCATGTTCGTCAACAACGCCACTGGCCAGCGCGGCCTCGTCGCGCAGTACGACGTCGTGTGCTTCGACGAGATCTCCGGCGTCTCTTTCGACCAGAAGGACGGCGTCAACATCATGAAGGGCTACATGGAGTCGGGGGAGTTCTCCCGGGGCAGGGAGTCGATCCGCGCCGACGGCTCGATCGTGCTCGTCGGGAACTTCGACGTCGACGTCGCGCACCAGCAGCGCGTCGGACACCTGCTCTCGCCCCTCCCACCCGAGATGCGCGACGACACCGCCTTCATGGACCGCCTGCATGCGTACATCCCGGGCTGGGACGTACCGAAGCTCGACCCGTCGTACTTCACCGACCACTTCGGCCTGGTCAGCGACTTCCTGTCGGAGTGCTGGGCGCGGCTCCGGTCGCAGTCGCGGCTGGCCGCCATACAGGGCCGGGTGAACTACTCGGACGCGTTGTCGGGTCGGGACCTCACTGCGGTGAACAAGACGGTCGACGGTTTGCTGAAGCTGCTCTACCCGGACGGAGAGTCGGCAGTGCCCGACGAGGAGCTCGAGTGGGCCGTCCGGCTGGCGCTGGAGGTCCGTCGCCGGGTCAAGGAGCAGCAGCGGCGCATCGGGGCGGCCGAGTTCCGCGCCACGCAGTTCGGCTACCGCCTCGGCGACGGCGTCGAGCAGTTCGTCGCGACGCCCGAGCTCCAGAGCCCGGACACGATCAGTCTCGACCCGCTCCCGCCGGGGCAAGTGTGGGGGATGTCCGAGGGTGGCGGTGACATCGGCCCGGGTCTGTACAGGGTCGACGTCAACGACACGGCCGGCGGGACGATGCGGCTGGTCAACCAGAGCGCTCCGGCGCCGATGCGGGAGAGCTTCCGGGTTGCCGAGCAGAACCTGCTCTCGCAGGCGCGCTTGCTCGTCGGCGACCGCGAGCCGCGCGAGCACGAGCTGACGGCGCAGGTCCGCGCCCTCGACGCGGCGAAGTCCGGCGCCGGGCTCGGCCTTCCCATCCTGCTCGCCCTCGCCAGCGCGATGCTGCAGAAGCCGTTGCGCGGAGGCCTCATCGTCGTCGGCAACCTGACTTTGGGCGGCGGCGTGGAGACGGTGCTCAACCCCACGGGTCTGGCCGAGCTCGCGATGGAGAAGGGGGCGTCGGCCCTGCTGGTGCCCGTGTCCGCGCGACGCGCGTTGATCGACGTCTCGGACGAGGTTGCGACCAGAGTGTCCGTCGTCTACTACGCGGACGCGCGGGACGCCCTTCTCAAAGCGCTCGACGAGTAGGCGGACTTCACCCGTGTCCCGCGCGTACCTGGCCCACGCACCTAGCGGTGCCAGGCCTCCCACCGGCCCGTCCGGCCGGGTGACGCGAGGCGTCAGCCCCAGACGAGACCGTGCGCCGGCTCCATGAGCACCTTGGCGATGTCGGCCAGCACGCGGGCGCCGAGCTCGCCGTCGACGAGCCTGTGGTCGACCGACAGCGCGAGCTGCGTCACGCTGCGGATCCGGATCTTGCCCTTGTGCACCCACGGCTGCTCGCGAATCGCCCCGAACGCGAGGATCGCCGCCTCACCCGGGTTGAGGATCGGCGTGCCGGTGTCGATACCGAAGACGCCGACATTCGTGACGGTGATCGTCCCGTCGGCCATGTCGGTCGGACTGACCCTCCCGGACCGCGCCGTCGCCGTGAGCGCCGCGAGCCCGACCGCGAGCTCCTTGAGGCCGAGCCGGTGCGCGTCCTTGATGTTCGGCACGACGAGCCCGCGGGGGGTTGCGGCGGCGATCCCGAGGTTGACGTAGTGCTTGTAGACGATCTCCTGGGTCGCGTCGTCCCAGCTCGCGTTGATCTCCGGGTGCCGGTCGACGGCGAGCAGGAGCGCCTTGAGGGCGATGAGCAGCGGCGTCACACGCACGTCGGCGAACTCGCGGTCCTCGCGCAGCCGGGCGACGAGCTTCATCGTCTTCGTGACGTCGACCGTGTGGAAGACCGTGACGTGCGGGGCGGTGAACGCGCTCGTCACCATCGCCTCGGCCGTGCGCTTGCGGACCGACTTGACCGGGACCCGCGTCTGGCGACCGTCCGGGGACACGACACCCTGCGAGAGCCAGCCCGCGTCGTCCGGGTAGGTCGCGAGCGCACGCACCTGGGCGTTGCTGGAGTACGCCAGCAGGTCCTCGCGCGTGACGATCCCGCCGGGACCCGTCGGGTTGACCGAGTCGAGGTCGACCCCGAGATCGCGTGCCAGCTTGCGGACCGGGGGTTTGGCGAGGGCATGAGCTTGGCGCG
>JABBOW010000050.1 GCA_012927595.1 Cellulomonas sp. | reverse complement strand
TGCTCGGCTGAGCCGGGGCGCCGCGGCGCCGGGCCACCCACACGCCGGTGCAGGACGACCGCCTCCACCGAGCCGGCAGCTCGTCCCGCTGGTGGTTGTGCGCTCGAACTAGCGTCCCGCGCATGGAAAACCGACTCGGCAGTGCAGGTCCTGGCAGTGCAGGTCCTGGCGGCGCAGGTCGCAGCGCAGGCCCGGAGTGAGCGGCAACCTCGCCCCGTTCGCCGCACGTGCCCGGGGCCTCGTCGAGGACGCGGGTCGGGCGCTCGCCCGTGCGCAGCAGGTCGACTGGGTGTCCGACGCGGCCGACCGCTACCGGGCGGCGCTCTCGGAGGCCCAGCAGGCAGTGCTCCGCTCGAGAACGCTGCTCGACGCAGCCCAGCATGCGCTCGCCGTCCACGACACCGCCGCGCGGAACGCTCATGGCGACGCGTGCTCGTCCGTCGCGCAGCGGCTGCTCGGCGGCGGCAGATGAGCGACGGGCTGCACGTCTCGGGAGGTTACGGCGGTACGTCCGCGCGCCTCGAGGACCTGCATCGGGCGGCCGCCGCTCTACACCAGGCCGCCGACAGCCTCGCCGACGCCGACGGCGTCCTCGCGAACGCGTACGGCGCCACGTTCACGGGGGACGTCTTCGGCTCCGGCGCGTCCGCCCGGGCAGCGCTCGACCCGGTGCTGCGGAGCCCGTCGTCGCCAGCCCGGACGGCGGAGAACCTGCGCGGGCTCGCACGGGCGCTCGTCGAGGCGGCCTCGACGTACGAGCGGGCCGAGGGGACGGTCGAGCTCGCGGTGCGCGCGTTCGTGGGCACCGCGAGCTCGAGCCTCGGGGAGAGTCCATTGGCGCCGATCTTCGGGGCCGCCGCCGCGCTGACGGGTCTCTTCGCGATCGAGGTGGGGTCGGTGCTGGCCTGGGTCACGACGGGCCGGCGTCCCGAGGTGTCGGACCTCGTCAGCAGCGGAGCGGCCGAGATGATGCTCTACGGCGCCGGCACGTTCCTGCGAGCGCTGCAGCCCGGGGTCCAAGGACTGCTGTTAGCGCCCGTCGGCCCGTCCCTCGCCCCGATCGGCACCCTCCTGCCGCGGCGGCCCCTGCTCGTCGTCCCGGTCCTCGGCAGCACCAGGACCCTGACTGGAACCGACGTGCCTGGATCCGACGGCGATGCGATGCGGTCGGTCCGCGACGGCTATGCAACGCCCGGTGCGGTCGCCGTGACGCGGCTCGACCACCCGGACGGCACGCGCTCGTGGCTGGTCGCTGTGCCGGGGACCGAGGAGCTGTCGGTCGGCGGACCCAACCCCCTCGATCTGCAGACCAATCTCGAGCTGTTGGCCGGGCAGTCCGCGGCCTCCAGCGAGCTGACCGTCGCCGCCATGGAGCAGGCCGGCATCGCGCCGGGTGAGCCGGTCATGCTCGCCGGCCACAGCCAGGGCGGCATGACGGCGATGGCGCTCGCCGCATCGGCCGCCGTGACGTCCAGGTTCGCGATCACCCACGTGCTGACCGCCGGATCGCCGGTCGCCGGGATGAGTACGCAACCCGGCGTGCAGGTCCTCAACGTCGAGCACACGACCGACGTGGTCCCTGCGCTCGACGGCAGCGCCAGCCCGGACACGCGCGATCGGACGACCGTCCGTCGAGATCTCTCGGTGGCCGACGACCCGGTGGACCGTGCTGCCCACCGGTCGTTCCTCGAGGCACACGACGTCGACCTCTACGCGCGCACCCTCGACCTGGTGGATGCCACGGCCGACCACGAAGCGTCGATCGGCGCCTGGCAGGAGTCCGTCGGGTCGAGCGTGTTCGGGCCCGACGGCACGACGGCGGTGGTGACCGAGTATGCCGGGATCGGAGGCGTCGAGGTGGCGACGTTCTCGCCGGCCCGCCAATGATCGGACGCGCTGGTGTCAGCGAGGACCGCGGGCTCGGTGCGCACGCTCAGCGCTTACGGGCGCCCGGCAGCGCGACGCTGAGGACAAAGCTCACGATCGAGATGATGAGCGCGCCGAGCACCGCGGTACCGAAGGTGTCGACCCGCAGGCCCCAGTCGGTGTGGCCCGTGATCCACGCGGTGAGCAGCAGCATGAGCGCGTTGACGACGAGCGTGAACAGCCCGAGCGTCAAGATGTACAGCGGGAACGCGAGGAGCTTGACGAGCGGCTTCACGATCGCGTTGACGAGCCCGAAGATCAGCGCGATCAGCAGGATGATGCCGAGCTTCTGTCCGGTCGAGCCGGCGCCGACGATCTTCAGGCCCGACAGCAGGACGGTCGCGAGCCAGATCGCGACGCCGTTGATGATGACACGCACGAGGAAGCCCATGGACTGATCCTGCCAGGTGCAGGCCGGGCGCACAGGAGGAATCGTGCGGCAATGGCATGCTGTCCGGGTGACCCAGGTACCCCTCCGGCCGGCTGTCGCTGCCCTTCCCGCGTATGTCCCGGGTGCTCGGTCGCCCGTCGGTGCCGCGGCGTTCAAGCTGTCGTCCAACGAGAACCCATTCCCCCCGCTGCCGTCGGTAGTCGCCGCGATCATCGACGGTGCGATGGACGTCAACCGTTACCCCGACATGTACGCGACGGAGCTGACGGAGGCGATCGCGAGCCGGTGGGGCGTGCCCGCCGCGAGCCTCGTCGTGGGCAACGGCTCGATCGCGGTGCTGGGGCACGTGCTTGCCGCAGTCGTCGACGCGGGCGACGAGGTCGTGTACCCGTGGCGCTCGTTCGAGGCGTACCCGATCGCCGTCGCCGTCGCCGGAGGTGTCGGGGTGCCAGTGCCCGTGACCGACGACGGCCGGCTCGACCTGGTCGCCATGGCCGCTGCGGTCACGCCGCGGACCCGGGTGGTGCTCGTGTGCACCCCGAACAACCCGACCGGACCCGCGGTGCACGCCGACGAGCTGTCCGAGTTCCTCGCCGCAGTTCCACGCGACGTCCTGGTCGTCCTCGACGAGGCGTACGTCGAGTTCGTCCGGGACCCGTTGGCCGCCGACGCGCTCGCGGTGTTCGCCGGTCAGCCGAACGTCGTCGTGCTGCGGACGTTCTCCAAGGCCTACGGACTCGCGGGCCTGCGCGTCGGCTTCGCGATCGCACGACCACGGCTGGCCGCGGGGATCCGTGCGACGTCGACGCCGTTCGGGGTGTCGCAGGTCGCGCAGCTCGCAGCCATCGCGTCGCTACGAGTGGTCGACGAGCTGCTGGTGCGGGTCGACACGATCGTGGCCGAGCGAGTCCGGATGCTCGCCGGCCTGCGGAGGCAGGACTGGTCGGTGCCGGACAGCCAGGCCAACTTCGTGTGGCTGCCGCTCGGCGACCGGGCGGTGTCGTTCGCCACCGCGGCGACGGAGGCCGGCGTCATCGTGCGTCCGTTCGCGGGGGCTGGCGTGCGCGTCAGCGTGGGGGAGCCCGAGGCGACCGACGTGCTGCTCGAGTTCACCGCGACGTTCCGGCACTGAGGGCCGGGTGGGTGCACCCTGGAGTGTCTTGCGGGGCGCGCGCGGTGCTGTGGAGACCCGACAAGTCACCATGGTGCGGGTTGTCCGACGAGCACTCAGACAACTTACGGTGTCGTAGCCTACGCTGACGTAGGTTTGACCTGGAGCGCTCGCCGCACCGGACGAGCACCCCGACCTGCACGCGAAACCCTGCACGCGAAACCCTGCACGCGAAACCCTGCACGCGAAACCCTGCACGCGAAGGAGACACCGCGTGAGTCCCGCCGAACACCTAGCCGACGCTGGCCTCGTCCAGCTGCTCACGCCCGCGGGCGAGCGCGTCGACCATCCCGTCTACAGCCCCCTCGCCGCGCACCTCGATGGCGACGCCCTGCGAGCGATGTACCGCGACATGGTGCTCGTCCGGCGCTTCGACAACGAGGCCACCTCGTTGCAGCGGCAGGGGGAGCTCGGGCTGTGGGCGCAGAGCCTCGGCCAGGAGGGCGCACAGGTCGGCTCCGGGCACGCGCTCGCCCCGCAGGACTACGTCTTCCCGTCCTACCGTGAGCACGGTGTCGCCCAGACACGCGGCGTCGACCTTGCGAACCTGCTGCGTCTCTTCCGTGGCATCGACCACGGCGGCTGGGACCCGACGGCGCACAACTTCCACCTGTACACGCTGGTTATCGGCTCGCATACGCTGCACGCGACCGGGTACGCGATGGGCGTGCAGCGCGACGGCCTGGTCGGCACTGGCGACCCCACCCGGGACACCGCCGTCGTCACCTACTTCGGGGACGGCGCGACCTCGCAGGGCGACGTCAACGAGGCCCTCGTCTTCGCAGCGGTCAACAATGCGCCGCTCGTCCTGTTCTGCCAGAACAACCAGTGGGCCATCTCCGAGCCGACGACGCGGCAGGCACGCGTGCCGCTCGCGGACCGCGGTCTTGGCTTCGGGGTGCCGAGCGTCCGGGTCGACGGCAACGATGTGATCGCGTCGTACGCCGTGACGGCCGAGGCGCTCGAGCGCGCGCGCTCGGGCGGCGGGCCCACGTTCATCGAGGCGTTCACCTACCGGATGGGCGCGCACACGACCTCGGACGACCCCACGCGCTACCGGTCGGCAGCCGAGGACGAGTACTGGCGTCAGCGCGACCCGATCGACCGCCTGCGGCTGCACCTCGAGCAGACGGACGAGCTGCCCGCCGCGTTCGCCACCGACCTCGAGGCCGAGGCGGTGGCGCTCGGCGAGCGCATCCGCTCGACGGTCCGATCGTGGGGTCCGCCCACGCCGGCGTCGATGTTCGACCACGTCTACGCGAGCCCGAACTCGGTCGTCGACAGCGAGCGGGCGTGGTTCGAGTCCTACGAGTCGACGTTCGCCCCGACGCAGGGAGGTGCTCGATGACCACCGAGCGCATCACGTTCGCCAAGGCGATCAACTCCGGCCTGCGCCGTGCACTCGAGCAGGACCCCAAGGTCCTCCTCATGGGCGAGGACATCGGCGCGCTCGGCGGGGTGTTCCGGGTCACCGACGGGCTCCACAAGGACTTCGGTCCGGACCGGGTCGTGGACACGCCGCTCGCGGAGTCCGGCATCGTCGGCACCGCGATCGGCCTCGCGCTGCGCGGGTACCGCCCGGTCTGCGAGATCCAGTTCGACGGGTTCATCTTCCCCGCGTTCGACCAGATCACGACTCAGCTCGCCAAGATGCACTACCGGTCGCAGGGTCGTCTCACCCTGCCCGTCGTCATCCGGGTGCCTTTCGGCGGCGGGATCGGCGCGATCGAGCACCACAGCGAGTCGCCCGAGGCGCTGTTCGCCCACACGCCCGGCCTCCGCGTCGTCAGCCCGTCGAACCCCGCCGACGCGTACGCCATGATCCAGCAGGCCATCGCCTCACCGGACCCGGTGCTGTTCTTCGAGCCGAAGGTCCGGTACTGGGACAAGGCCGACGTCGACCTCGAGACACCGGCGGAGCCACCGCACACGGACGCAGCCCCGACCGGCCTCGACCGGGCCCGGGTGCTGCGCGAGGGCACAGACGTCACCCTCATCGCCTACGGGCCGTCGGTCGCGCCTGCGCTCAAGGCAGCAGCGACCGCGGCGGCCGAGGGCACGAGCGTCGAGGTCATCGACCTGCGCACGATCTCCCCGCTCGACACCGACACCCTCGTGGCGTCGGTACGCAAGACCGGTCGGTGCGTCGTCGCGCACGAGGCGCCGGTGCTGTACGGGACAGGCGCCGAGATCGCGGCCCGCGTCACCGAGCGGTGCTTCTTCCACCTGCAGGCCCCCGTGCTGCGGGTGGGCGGCTTCCACGTGCCGTACCCGGTCGCGAAGATCGAGCAGGACTACCTGCCGAACCTGGACAGGATCCTCGAGGCGATCGACCGCACGCTCACGTTCTGACCCCGCCGACGGCGAGATTGAGGAGGCCCCCGTGCCTACGTTTGAGTCGTTCCGGCTTCCCGATGCCGGCGAGGGACTGACCGAGGCAGAGATCGTCGAGTGGCATGTCGCCGTCGGTGACACCGTCGCGGTCAACCAGCCGATCGTCGACATCGAGACGGCGAAGTCGCTGGTCGAGCTGCCGAGCCCGTACGCGGGCGTCGTGGCGCAGATCCTCGTCGAGGTCGGTACGACGGTCGACGTCGGGGTCCCGATCATCGTCATCGACACCGATCCGGGTGGGCCGGCGGCCCCGGCGCCCGACGCCGGGCAGGCGAGCGCCCCAGTGGCCGACGACGCCAGTGCCACCGGCGGTCCGGTCGCCGGTGCGGCTCCGGCCAAGGAAGCCGTGCTCGTCGGCTACGGGGTCGGCGAGCAGGCGTCGGCGCGTCGCGCGC
>JABBOW010000141.1 GCA_012927595.1 Cellulomonas sp. | reverse complement strand
CCCCCCCCCCCGGGGGCCCGCGGCGTTCCTGCGTGCGGCGGCGGCCGCTGCGCGGCGCCCGGTCCCGCTCAGGGGTCGCGGTGCCGGGCGGCAGCTGCGATGGACCCGCCGAGCATGGCCGCGCCGGCCACCGCGAGCAGGGCGATGAGAGCGAGCTGGAGGTCGAACACGGCGCCGGCCACCAGGGCCAGGATTCCCACGCCGATCGCTGCGATGACGAGTCCCCAGACTGCCGTGGAGACCCGCAGCCGCGGCCGCTCGACCGGGGCGGTGGGCGGCTCGTCGCCGCTGGTAGGGAGCTGCTGGGTCGTGTCGTCGGTGCTCATCGTGACTCCTTGATCGTGACATCGCCTGCGCCGGCGTTGATGTCGAGGGCGAGCTGAGCGTCGGCGCCGTGCGCCACTGCCGTGCTCGCGAAGTGCCGCGGGCCGTTGCCGACGCCGCTGGACGTGGTCCGGGCGCCGCCGATGTCCCAGGTGATGTCGCCGACGCCGACCTGCACGTCAGCGGTCACCGGGGTTCCCGCCGGTACGAGGACGACCAGCGTCCCCACGCCCACGTGGACCGGGACGCGGAGCACCTCGGCCGTCAGCGGGACCTGGCGCAGGTCCACCGTCGTGTCGCCTGCGCCGACCGAGTAGCCGACGGCTGCCTCGTCGCGGGTTGTCATGACGACGACGCTGTCCCTGACCGTGTTGTTGAAGCGGCCGTTCCAGTGCCAGACGTTGCTCTGGCCGAACGCCAGCGGCCCTGCGACGAGGATCGTGACGATCGCGAAGAACCCGAGGACGCCGCTCGCCCGTCCGCGCAGGCCCGAGACCACGATCCCGAGCCCGAGCAGCACGATCGCGATCCCGGCGGTGGTGAGCAGGACCGGGCCGTCGTAGTAACCCTGCCGGCTCGCCAGGAGCAGGCCCGCGAGGGTCAGGACGGTGAGGGCGACGACGATCCCGAGCGCCCCCGCACCAGGCCCGCGCCTCGGTGCCTTGCGGGGGAGCGCCGTCGCGACGGGCGCTCCGGCCGGTCCGTACTGCGCGTAGTGCGCCCCGGCGTGGGACGACGCTGCAGGGTAGGGCGCCGGGGAGGCGTACGGCACGGACGGCGTGGTCGACGTCGTCGGACCGTACGAGGCCGGGGGCACGTAGCCACCGCCACCGCCGGCTCCCGGCGGCGGGGGCGGCACAGGGGGCATGCCGGGCGTCGGGTAGGGGCCGTACGGCGTGGGCGGACGCGATCCAGAGGCGCGGCGACGGCTCGAGGAGTTGACGATCAGCACGATGACGGCGACGACCCCAGCGAGCCACACGAACCCACCGATCCAGGCGGCACCGTTACCTCCCCACCACCAGCGGTCTCCGCGGCTCAGCCCGATGATGACAAGGGCGATCGCGCCGAGCAGCGCCACGTCGAAGCGGCCACGGATGGTCTCCTCGAGGTGGATGCGGCTGTCGCGCTGCTCAGGCAGCAGTGCCCAGCCGGCCCCGTAGGCCACGAGCCCGAGACCGCCGAGCAGGGAGCTCACGGCGAAGATGGCACGGACGAGCAGCGGGTCGATGCCGAAGCGTCGCGCGAGGCCGCCGGCGACGCCTCCGACCCACCGATCGTCCGAGCGGAACAGCCCCGAGCGCCGGATGGCGGCGAAGAAGCCGTCGGTACCGTGCGGCGACGGCTGCGGTGGCGGTGTCGGCCCGTTCGGATCGGGGATGTAGGTGTCCATGACTCGATCGTGCGGCCTCGCGGGGACGCCGGACATCGGGTACGTCCCTGACCGGACCCTGAACTGCGGTGGCGCCAGCCCTGAACTCTGCCCTGCGGGGCCCTGGGGGACTCCGCGCAGCCGTCTGCCGTGTGACGATCAACCCATGACCTCGCCGGAGCCCGCCCGCGACGATACGACAGGTCCGGCCACGCCGGTGCCGTCGGCGACGTCCGGTGCGCCGTCACGGCCCCCGCTGCGTCGCCCGACGACCGGTCGCCGGATCGGCGGGGTCGCGGCGGGGCTCGCCGCGCACCTGGAACTGTCGGTCCGCGTCGTGCGGGTCGCGCTCGTCCTCCTCGTCGGGCTCGGCGGCGTCGGCATCGCGCTGTACGTGTTCTTGTGGGTCACCGTGCCCGAGGGGGACCCCTTCGCCCCGGACGAGCGGCCGACGCACCTGTCCCGCCTCGTCCGGCCGGCCGCCGGTCCGGCCGACGCCGTCGTCGTCGGCTACGGCCTCGAGGTGCCACGAGGCCCGGGGGCACCAGACCCGACCGTCGGGCCGCCGCAGGTCGGTCGCGCAGGTGCCGCGGTGCGGACCCTGCCGGTGACGGACATCGCCATCGCCCTCGTCCTGATCGCTGCTGCCGTCGTGCTGCTCGCGGTCCGCAACGGCGCGCACCTCCAGAGCACGTGGGTGGTGCCGACCCTCATCCTGCTTGCCGGGACGGCTCTCGCGTGGAGCCAGCTCGACGCCGGCCAGCGTGGGCGCTGGCGCTCGCGGGCCGGTGGGCGCACGCCCGTCAGCGTCCTGCGGCTCGTCGGCGGGATCGTGCTCGCGGGGGCCGGGGTGCTCCTCCTCGTCGGTCAGGAGATGTCCCCCGAGCTCCTCCTGCAGTCGATGGTGGCCGCGCTCGCCGTGCTCGCCGGTGTCGCGCTCGTTCTCGCCCCGTGGTGGCTGCGGCTCGTGCGCGAGCTGGGCGCCGAGCGCACGGCGCGGGCGCGCGTGTCGGATCGCGCGGACATCGCGGCGCACCTCCACGACTCGGTGCTGCAGACCCTTGCGCTGATCCGGTCGCGCGCGGACGACCCGCACGAGGTGGCGCGCATGGCTCGGGCGCAGGAGCGGGAGCTACGCGAGTGGCTCTACGACGACCGCCCGGCACCGGGCACGTCGCTTGCGGCCGCGCTGCGGGCCGTCGTCGCCGAGATCGAGGACACGCGGTCCGGTCCCGGCGGCGAGGCTGTCGTCATCGACGCAGTCCTCGTCGGCGACCGCGAGCCCGACGCCGACACCGAGGCGCTGCTGCAGGCGACGCGCGAGGCGTTGGTCAATGCGGTCGTGCACGGACGCCCGCCGCTGTCGCTCTACTGCGAGGTCGGACCTGACCTCATCGAGGTCTTCGTCCGCGACCGAGGCGATGGCTTCGACCTCGACGCGGTCCCGTCGGACCGGTTCGGCGTGCGCGAGTCGATCATCGGCCGGGTCCGGCGCCGCGGCGGTTCGGCCAGCGTCGAGTCGAAGGACGGCAACGGCACCGAGGTGCACCTGAGCATCCCGGTGCGTGCGAAAGAGGATCATGCGGTGCGGGCCGCGCCGGGGCAGCCCTGGGCGGACGCCACCGAACCGGTCAAGGAGCGGTGAGACACATGAGTGAACCTGTCGACGTGGTGCTGGTCGACGACCACCTGATGTTCCGGGCGGGCGTGCGGGCCTCGCTCGACGACCGCGTGCGCGTCGTGGGGGAGGCCTCGAGCGTCGACGAGGCGATCCGGGTCGTGCGAGAGCTCCGCCCACCGGTCGTGCTGCTCGACGTGCACCTGCCGGGCGGTGACGGCGGCGGCGGGGCGGAGGTCATCACGGCGTGCACCGACCTCCTCGGCGAGACGAGGTTCCTCGCACTGTCGGTCTCGGACGCGGCGGACGACGTCGTCGCGGTCATCCGGGCGGGCGCGCGCGGTTACGTGACGAAAGCGATCACGGGCGCGGACCTGGCGGCCGCCGTGCAGCGCGTCGCGGGGGGCGACGCGGTCTTCTCACCCCTGCTGGCGGGCTTCGTGCTCGACGCGTTCGGCGCCGCGGCGGGCGACATCGCGACGGGCGACGACGAGCTCGACCGACTCTCCGCCCGGGAGCGTGAGGTCATGCGACTCATCGCGCGCGGCTACTCCTACCGGGAGGTGGCGAGCGAGCTGTTCATCTCGATCAAGACAGTTGAGACGCACGTCTCGGCGGTGCTGCGCAAGCTGCAGCTGTCCTCGCGCCACGAGCTGACGCGATGGGCTGCCGCCCGGCGACTCATCTGAGGTTCCCGACGCAGGTTCCCGACACCACTGTTGGGAACCTGCGCCGGCAGACCCTAGGCTGATCCCATGACCGTCGTCCTGAACCTCCTGCTCGTCCTGCACCTCGTCGGCTGGGCCATGGTGCTCGGTGGCGTCCTGGCCCACCTGAAGAAGCCGGTGGTGCCGGTGGGTGCGCTGCACGGCATCCTCACCGCGCTCGTCACGGGCATCTTCATGACCGGCATCCTCTCCGCCGGCCTCGCGGGCGACCCGCCGAACAACCTGAAGGTCGGGATCAAGTTCCTTGTCGCGCTGGTCGTGGCCGCGCTCGTGATCATCGGTCGCCGCACGCGAACCAGGGTCACCGCGGGCTTCCTCGGAGCCATCGCGGGGCTCGTGGTCCTCGACGTCGGGATCGCCGTCCTCTGGAGCTGACCGTTCAGCACGCACGTCGGACCGACGCCGACGCGGCCCACCGATGAGTCCTGACGGCGAGCTGCAGTCGCTGCTGCGGCCGTCGGCAAGTACCTGCTCGCGGGCAGGCACGTCAGGAGCGCGGGCGTGCGCCGCTCGACCCTGGTGTGGGGCGGGGCGCTGGGGGTCGTCGGGCTCTTCGTCGTCCCCCTGGTGGGGCTGCCGCTCGGATTCGCGCTGGGGGTCTACCTCATCGAGCGGGGCGGTCGCCGCAGCCGGCACGCCGCGTGGAGCGCGATGGTCGCCGTGCTCCGGGCGACCGGGTTCGCGCTGCTCGTGGAGCTCGCAGGCGCGCTCGTTGCCGCCGGGGCCTGGCTGCTCGCAGTGCTCCTGACCTGAGCGCTGGGGGCAACCTGAACGAGCGCGGCCGTCGGTGCGATTCACCCGCCGCGGGTCTCACATTCGAGGCCCGTACGTCGATGAGTCGCCCAGAAGGCCCACCGACCCAGGGACGTCCAATGTCTGCGCTCGCTTCGCAGTCGATCCGCAAGCGCGTCCTCGCCCTCGTGGCGGTGACCGCCCTGGGCCTCGCCGGGATCACTGTGATGGCCGCGGTGCAGGTCCAGGGTCGGATCATGACGGAGCGCAAGGCGGCGACCCGCGCAGTTGTCGAGACCGCGCTCGGGATCGTCGCCCGCTACGGCGAGCAGGCCACGGCCGGAGACCTGACGACGCAGCAGGCGCAGGCCGCGGCGATCGCTGCCGTGCGCGAGCTTCGGTACTCGGGCGGTGAGTACTTCTGGATCAACGACATGCACCCGACGATGGTCCTGCACCCCATCAAGCCCCAGCTCGACGGGACCGACCTCACCCAGAACGTCGACCCCGACGGCTACCACCTGTTTGTCGAGTTCGTCGACGTCGTCAAGGCGCACGGCGCAGGCTTCGTCACGTACAAGTGGCCCAAGCCCGGTGCCGACGCGCCGCAGCCGAAGGTCTCCTACGTCGCGGGCTATGCGCCGTGGGGCTGGATCGTCGGCTCGGGCATCTACGTCGACGACGTCCAGGGCGAGGCGCTGGCCGACGCGCGCGGCCTGCTGCTCGGCGCCGGCGGGGTCCTCGTCCTCGTCGTCGGGCTCAGCCTCGTCGTGGCGCGCAGCATCGTCCGGCCCATCGTGGATGCGGCGCAGGCACTCGCGAGCGGCGACCTGTCGGCCCGGCTCGACCCGGGCCGCGGCACGACCGAGCTCGACCACCTCGCGATCGCTCTCAACGCCACGCTCGACCGCACAGCCACCGTCGCCGGCGAGGTCACGGGAGCCGCCGAGCAGGTGGGCGCGGCCGCCCACCGACTGGTCGGGGCAAGCGACGCGATGGGTGACATGGCCGCCGGGTCCGCGCGGCGGACGGTCGAGGCCGCCACCTCGGCCCAGGAGGTCAGCAACGGGATCGACACCGTCGCGTCGGGTACGACGCAGATGGGTGCCTCGATCTCCGAGATCGCCCGCAACGCCAACGCTGTCGCGCGGATCGCCGGGGAGGCCGTCGACGTCGCCCGGCGCACAAACCAGACGGTCGCCGAGCTCGGAGAGTCCTCCGCGCAGATCGGCAACGTCGTCAAGGTCATCAGCGCGATCGCTGCCCAGACGAAGCTGCTCGCGCTCAACGCCACGATCGAGGCGGCGCGGGCGGGTTCGGCCGGCAAGGGGTTCGCTGTCGTCGCGGGTGAGGTCAAGGAGCTCGCCAGCGAGACCGCCCGAGCGACGGGCGACATCACGGAACGCATCGAGGCGATCCAGGCCGCCGCCCTGCAGGCCGCCGGCGAGATCTCCCAGATCTCGCAGATCATCGACCGGATCAACGACTACCAGGGGCCGATCGCCGGCGCCGTCGAGG
>JABBOW010000165.1 GCA_012927595.1 Cellulomonas sp. | reverse complement strand
GTCGAGATGGATCGGACCGGGCGCACCGGTCCGCGAGCCCAGGGCTGCCGCCACCGCACGCGAAAGAAGGTGGCGCAGGTCGCGACCCTCCCCCGTGCGACCCGTCGGTGCGGGTACGTCGGCGGCGAACCGCACGGCCGAGCCGAACAGCCCGACCTGGTCCGTGGTCTGGTTCGCGCCCGTGCCACGCAGCTCGTGCGGACGGTCGGCAGTCAGGATCAGAAGCGGCAGGCCGGCGTGCGAGGCCTCGAGGACGGCCGGGTGCAGGTTGGCGACCGCTGTGCCCGACGTCGTGACAACGGCGACGGGACGGGTCTCGCCGACGGCGTCCGCGGCCTTGGCCAGCCCGAGCGCGAGGAACGCCGCGGACCGCTCGTCGATGCGCACGTGCAGCGCCAGCGAGGGCGCGCCCACCGGGCGGTCGCCGTCGGCGCGTGCCGCGTCCGCGAGCGCATAGGCCAGCGGGGCGCTGCGCGAGCCGGGAGCCAGCACGACGTCCCGGACACCGAGAGCCGCGAGCGCCTGGACGAGGACCCGCGCGGCAGTCGTCGCCGGGTTGTCCGCAGCAGTCGTCACGAGGCCACCGTAATCGGGCCGGCGGGCACGTCAGGCACGGTGGGCCGCGGCGATGATCGATCGGACGGCGTCCAGTCGCTCGATCCACCGCTCGCGGGTCGGCGCATCGGCAGCGGCGGCGGCGAGCTGGGCGGCGTCGACGTCTGGCCGGTCGACCCGGATCGCGCCGTCGACCGGCAGCAACGGGTGCGCGACGACGTCCGCGGTGAGCAGCTGGGCCGTCGCAAGCCCGCACGCATAGGGCAGCTCGGGCAGGGCCGCAGCGAGTGCGATCCCCGCTGCAAGACCGATCGACGTCTCCAGCGCGGAGGACACCACGACGGGCAGGCCCACCTGCTCGGCGAGCGCGAGGCACGCGCGAACACCGCCTAGCGGCTGCACCTTGAGCACCACGATGTCCGCAGCGTGCGCCCGCACGACGGCCAGCGGGTCCTCGGCGCGGCGGATCGACTCGTCAGCGGCGATCGGCACGTGCGTCGCGCGCCGGACGGCCGCGAGGTCGGCGACGGTCGGGACGGGCTGCTCGGCGTACTCGAGCCCGCCCGCGGCCCGGTCGAGCACCGCGAGTCGCGCCAGGGCGGTGTCGACGTCCCAGAGTCCGTTCGCGTCGATGCGGATCGCGCCCCCCGGTCCGATCGCGTCGCGCACGGCCTCGAGGCGCGCGATCTCGTCGGCGGCCGTCTGCCCGGGCTCGGCGACCTTGACCTTCGCGGTGCGACAGCCCCCCGAGGCGGTCACGATGCGGTGCGCGGCCGCGGCATCGACCGCGGGGACCGTCACGTTGACCGGGATCTGGGTCCGCACCGCAGGTGGCCACCCGTCGTCGGCAGCCTCGAGGGCGGCACGCCACCACGTGGCGGACTCGGCAGCGTCGTAGTCCCAGAACGGCGAGAACTCGCCCCACCCGGCCGCGCCGCGCACCAAGACGCCCTCGCGCACCGTGATCCCCCGGAAGCGGGTGCGCATCGGGATCGAGTACACGCGCAGGTCAGGCATGCCCCCAGGCTACGGCCGGCCGCGGTCCGCCTACGCTGAGAGCGTGAGCGAGATCCCCGCGAAGGTGTCCGAGACGTTCGACCCGAGCCGCTGGCGCACCGTCGCCGGTTTCGAGGACCTCACGGACATGACGTACCACCGAGGCGTCACGCGGCACGTCCCCGCCGACGGCCCCCCGACCGAGCGCGACCTGCCCGTCGTGCGCGTCGCGTTCGACCGGCCCGAGGTCCGCAACGCGTTCCGCCCCCACACGGTCGACGAGCTCTACCGCGTGCTCGACCATGCGCGCATGAGCTCCGACGTGGGGACCGTGCTGCTCACCGGCAACGGCCCGAGCCCCAAGGACGGCGGCTGGGCGTTCTGCTCGGGCGGCGACCAGCGCATCCGAGCGCGGGACGGGTACCGGTACACCGCCGATCCCGACGCCGAGACGGCCGACGCGATCGACCCCGCCCGTGCCGGGCGGCTGCACATCCTCGAGGTGCAGCGGCTGATCCGGACGATGCCGAAGGTCGTCGTCGCTGTCGTCGGCGGGTGGGCCGCTGGCGGCGGGCACTCGCTGCACGTCGTGGCCGACCTCACGATCGCGTCCCGCCAGCACGCGCGGTTCATGCAGACCGACGCGAACGTCGGCTCGTTCGACGGCGGCTACGGCTCGGCGCTGCTCGCGCGCCAGGTCGGTCAGAAGCGCGCCCGAGAGATCTTCTTCCTCGCCCGCGAGTACTCCGCCGAAGACGCGCTCGCATGGGGCGCCGTGAACGACGTCGTCGACCACGACGACCTCGAGGACGCCGCGCTCGAGTACGCGCGGATCATCGCGACGAAGTCGCCACAGGCGATCCGGATGCTCAAGTTCGCGTTCAACCTGGCCGACGACGGCCTCGCCGGTCAGCAGGTCTTCGCGGGAGAGGCCACCCGGCTGGCCTACCTCACGGACGAGGCGGTCGAGGGTCGCGATGCATTCCTCGAGCACCGCGAGCCGGACTGGTCGGGATTCCCGTACGCGTTCTGAGGCGTGCCCGCCGTCTCGCCGGCTGCGCCGACCTCGCGCCGACGCTCCCCGCTTCGACCCTGCTCAGTGGCTCGCGAACGACCACGCGAGCAGCGAGACGAGCTGGCTGACGACGTACGCGGTGCCCACCAGGAGACCGGTCAGCACCGCGCCGGCGGCGAGCACCGCCCCGATCGCGTGCACGCGCTCCTCGTGGTCCTCACCGTGGTCGGACGTGATCGTGGTCATACGACCACCCTGCGTCGCGGCGCGGAGATGCGGATCAGCCCGCAGGTCCGACCTCATCGAGGCCGGCTCCACCGGCGGGAGCAGCCGTGTCCGCGCCATCTCCACCCGGGGGCGGAGCTGCCAGGCTCAGCCGAGGGTCAGCGACCCGCTGCCGTTCGGCACGAGCTCGACCCAGGTGTTGCCCGGAGCGAGGATCACGGGCGAGCCGTCGGCCGCGACGAGCTTGAGAGGCGTGTCCTGCGCATCCTTCTGCCACCGGGCAGCCAGCGTCTTGCCGCCCGACGCGACGACCGCGTCACCCGAGCCCACGAGCGAGTAGGTCGGGACCGGCGCACCGCCCTGCGCGCCGAAGCCGGTGTTGGGGTGGTCGGCAGTGATCGTCACGACGTTGGTCGCCGACAGTCGCGCGCCGCTCGCCGCCATCGCGGGTGCGGATCCCTCGGAGCGGAGCCAGGACGTCCCGTCCCAGGACCAGCTCGGGTTCGACGCCGCGGACAGGTGCAGCGACAGCGTCGTCGTGGGTGACCCGCCGGCTACCGCCGACGCGGCCTCAAGGGTGCGGGCGAACGCGAACTGCCCGCCGGGCGCCGCCTGGTGGTCGGCGTCTGCCTGGTCCCAGAACGTCTGCGGCGACCCGTAGACGTTGTGCGGCGCGGCGCGGGTCTTGATGCGGTAGAGCCCCGGCGCACCCGCGTCATGACTGATCGACTGCGCGCCGCTCGCCTGGACGAGCTCGAGGATCCCCGGCTGCCCGCCGGAGTACGCGATCAGTCCGTGCAACGGCGCCACGATCGGCGGGTCCATCGGGCGGACCGAGCGGATCGGGCCGACCTCGGCCGGGACCTGCGACTGAAAGACCGCAACGAACCGCGACACGTCGAACTCGACGATCGTCTCCCACACGACGTCGGCCTGCTCGAGGCCGGTCTGGGGCCGCGCCATCGCGGTGTTCTCGATCTTGACTGCCAGCGCCGCGCGCTGAGCGACGGCACCCTCGATCCCGGTGAGCGGCCAGGTCGGCGGGAGCACGGGCGCGGGCGGAGCCGGGGCCGCACCCTTCGCAGGGTCGACGGTCGGCGCGATCGTCACGGTGTCCGGCGTCGGCGGCGCCTGCTGGGCCACCGACGTGCACGCGGTCAGTGCGAGCGCGCACAGCAGACCGATGCCGGCGACGGCGCCACGAGCTCGACGTGTGCCTCGAGCGCCGTGTCCGTCCCGTGCGTCGATGGCCGTCACTGCGATGTCGTCGCCCCCGGTGAAGCCCATCGCGGCCGTCAGCTCGCGCTCATCGAGCCGGAGCCGTTCGGCACGAGCTCGATCCAGGTCGTGCCCGCGGCGAGCTTGATGTCGGTGCCGTCGGCGGCCGCGAGCGTCAGCGGCGAGTCGGTCGCGGTCTTGGTCCAGGTCGCGGCGATCGACTTGCCGCCAGTCGCGACCAGCGCGTCGCCCGAGCCCACGAGCTTCGTCTCGGGGACCGGGTTGCCCGCGGGATCGACCGTCCCGGAGTCGACGAGGGAGACCCGGAGCGCGATGACGTTGGTCGCGGCGAGGCGCGCACCCGACGCGGCGGTCGAGGGCGTGCCGGACTCCGAGCGGAGCCAGGTCGAGTCGGCGGCGTTCCAAGACCATCCGGGGTGCGACCCGCCGGACAGCTGGAGCGTGAGTGCCGTGGCCGCGGTCCCGGAGACCACGGCGGTGGCCTGGGCGGCCGTCCGCGCGAAGTGGAACTGCTCTGGCGGGGACGCCTTGTGGCTGTCGTTCGCCTGGTTCCAGAACGTCGTGGGGGTGCCGAAGACGTTGTGCGGCGCGGGACGCACCTGCGAGCGGGCGAACCCCGGGGCGCCCGCGTCCTGGCTGATGGTCTGCACGCCCGCAGCGGTGAGCGCGGCGACGAAAGTGGGCTGACCGCCCGAGAACGCGATGATGCCGTGCATCGGCGAGACGATCGCCGGGTCCATCGGACGCACCGAACGGATCGGGCCGACCTCGGCGGGCACCTGCGAGTTGAAGATCGCGACGAACCGCGTGATGCCGCCCTCGACGACCTCCTCCCAGACCGTGTCGGCCTGGTCCAGGCCCGTCTGGGGGCGGACCTCGGCGGGGTTCTCGATCTTGACTGCGAGCGCGGGGCGCACGACGACGTCGGCGGCTGCAACCCCGGTGAGCGGCCAGCGCGCGGGCACGACGGGCGCGGGCGCCGCCTGCTTCGCGGGGTCGACGCTCGGAGCGACGGTCACGGGCGGCACCGAGACGGCGGGGCCAGGGGTGCTCCCCCCGCCGCAGGCGCCGAGCGCGGCGACCACGGCGACTGTGAGGAGCGCGAGGGTGCGGGTCTGGCGCAAGGACACGGTCAAGGGCACAGCAGAACTCCTTCTCCCGGCACGGCGTCCGGATCGTCGCGCCACACTCTACGGTGCCGCCTAGGCTGAGTCGGTGAGTCGTCCCGTCCGCGTCGTGCCGTCGCCAGCGTCGCACCGCGACGCACCGACGACGACCGATGCCCTGATCGCCGCCCTCGCGGCGGCCCTGGACGGCTCCGGACCGGCGGTCCTGGCAACCGCCCCGCCTGGTGCGCAGGCGCCCGAGGGCGACGTGCCCGGCTGCGTGGCCCTCGTCGTGCAGACGTCGGGCTCGACCGGGGACGCGCGAGCAGTGATGCTCTCGGCGGCCGCCCTGCGCGCCTCCGCAGCGGCGACCGAAACCCGTCTGGGCGGACCCGGACGGTGGCTGCTCGCACTCCCGACCACGCACGTCGCCGGCCTGCAGGTCCTCGTCCGGTCGGTCCTCGCCGGGACTGTGCCCGTCGCCGTCCCGGCCGGGCCGTTCCGATCCGAGGCTTTCGCCGCGGCGAGCGCGCAGCTCGCGGGCAGCGACGGTCGGCGGTACACCGCGCTCGTGCCGACCCAGCTGCACCGCCTCTTGGGCTCGCCGGACGGGGTGGACGCGCTCCGCGGGTTCGACGCGATCCTGCTCGGCGGCGCGGCGGCAGCTCCGGCGCTGGTCGCCGAGGCCCGCGCGGACGGGATCGCTGTCGTGACCACCTACGGCATGTCGGAGACCTGCGGCGGGTGCGTGTACGACGGTGTCCCGCTCGATGGCGTCCGCGTCGAGCTGGAGCCCGACGGCCGGGTGCTGCTCGCGGGCCCAGTCCTCGCGACCGGCTACCGGGGCCGCCCCGACCTCGACGAGCAGGCGTTCGTCCGGCGCAGCGGGGCGCGCTGGCTGCGCACGACCGACGTCGGGTCGATCGACCGGTCGGCGGTCCCGGCTGGAGTCCTGACCGTCCTCGGTCGCCTCGACGACATGATCGTCACGGGCGGCACCAAGGTGGCACCGGCCGCTGTGGAACGGGTTCTCGGGGAGCTGGACGGTGTGGTCGAGGCGTGCGTCGTCGGCCTGCCCGACGACGAGTGGGGTCACGTCGTCACGGCCGTCCTCGTGCTGCGCCCGGGTGCGCCGATGCCGGACCTGGCCGCAGTGCGGGCTAGCGTCGAGAGCAGGCTCGGCCGCTCGGCAGCCCCGCGCCACCTCGTGGCCCTCGACGCACTGCCGCTGCGCGGCCCCGGCAAGGTCGATCGTCGAGCCACCGCCGACCTGGCCCGCCAGCTCGTCCGACCCGTGCCCTGACCCCCCGA
>JABBOW010000091.1 GCA_012927595.1 Cellulomonas sp. | reverse complement strand
CGCGCGTCGCTGCGCACGACCGCGGCCCTCGACGGCATCCGCGAGGCCGCGCGCGACCTCGCCGAGACGTCTTTGCGGTTACAGCAGTCGGTGCTCGTGCTCCAGGGTTGACGCTCCCGGGTTGACGCTCCCGAGTTGACGCTCCCGGGTTGATGCGCCAGGGCTGACGCAGGCGGTCGGAGGTCACGACTGTCGGTGCGGTTGCCTAGGCTGGGGTAGCCATGACCTCGCTCTTCCAGAACCTTCCCCTGCCCGGGCTCGGCGCTGCCGACCTCGCACGGCTGCCCTCGGCCTCGCCCCCGCGCGACGGCGGCCCTACCCGCGGAGACGTGGCCGTCGATACGCAGGCCGCGACCGGTCGCCTCGTCGGGTCGGCCGACGAGGCAGAGGCCCTGCTCGTCGGGCTGAACCCGCCGCAGCGCGAGGCGGTGCTCCATCATGGCGGCCCGCTGCTCATCGTCGCGGGTGCGGGCTCCGGCAAGACGCGCGTCCTCGCGCACCGGATCGCGTACCTCCTGGCCACGGGGCGTGCGCACCCGGGCGAGATCCTCGCGATCACGTTCACCAACAAGGCCGCCGCGGAGATGCGTGAGCGCGTCGCGGCGCTCGTGGGCCCGTCCGCGAGGCGCATGTGGGTCTCGACCTTCCACTCCGCGTGCGTGCGGATCCTGCGCGGGGAGGCGGCGACGCTCGGCCTGCGGTCGAGCTTCTCGATCTACGACTCGGCCGACTCGCAGCGTCTGCTGACGATGGTCGCGCGCGAGCTCGACCTCGACTCGAAGAAGTTCCCACCCAAAGCCCTCGCCGCGAAGATCTCGGCGCTCAAGGACGAGCTGGTCGACCCCGAGGCATTTGCGGCGACCGCGAGCAGCGACGCGAGCTCCTTCGAGTCGGTGCTCGCGCAGGTCTACACGCGCTACCAGGCGCGGCTGCGCCAAGCCCACGCACTCGACTTCGACGACCTCATCATGACGACAGTGCACCTGCTGCAGGCGTACCCCGCCGTCGCGGAGCACTACCGGCGGCGGTTCCGGCACGTGCTCGTCGACGAGTACCAGGACACCAACCACGCGCAGTACACGCTGGTTCGCGAGCTCGCTGGGGTCGGAGCGCGTCGCCGCGCGCAGGGCGAGGACGCGGCCGACGACGGCCCGCGCGGTGAGCTCACGGTCGTCGGAGACGCCGACCAGTCGATCTACGCGTTCCGCGGTGCGACCATCCGCAACATCCTCGAGTTCGAGGCCGACTACCCCGACGCGCGCACGATCCTGCTCGAGCAGAACTACCGCTCCACGCAGAACATCCTCTCGGCCGCGAACGCGGTCATCTCCCGCAACTCGGACCGCAAGCCCAAACGGCTGTGGACCGACTCCGGAGCGGGTGCGCAGATCGTCGCGTACGTCGCGGACAACGAGCACGAGGAGGCTCGGTTCGTCGCCGAGGAGATCGATCGGTTGGGCGACTCGGACGGCGTGCGTCCTGGTGATGTCGCGGTGTTCTACCGCGCGAACGCGCAGTCCCGCGCCCTGGAGGAGGTGTTGATCCGGGTCGGCCTGCCCTACAAGGTGGTCGGCGGGACGCGGTTCTACGAGCGGCGCGAGATCAAGGATGCGGTCGCCTACCTGCGGGCGATCGCGAACCCGGACGACGACGTCAACCTGCGCCGCATCCTCAACGTCCCCAAGCGCGGCCTGGGCGACCGTTCGGAGGCCATGGTCGCGGGGTTCGCCGAGCGCGAGCGCATCTCGTTCGGTTCGGCGCTCGGGCGCCTCGACGAGGTGCCGGGGCTCGGCACCAGGGCGATCACTGGCCTCGCGGCGTTCGCGACGATGATGACCGACCTGCGCTCGCTCGCCGCGGCCGGGACGGGTCCGGCCGAGGTCCTCGGCGCGGTGCTTGACCGGACCGGCTACCTCGCGGAGCTGCGGGCGAGCGAGGACCCGCAGGACCAGTCCCGGGTCGAGAACCTCGCCGAGCTCCATGCGGTCGCGAGCGAGTTCGCCCAGGCGGACCCCGAGGGCGACCTTGCGGACTTCCTCGAGCGCATCTCGCTCGTCGCCGACTCGGACCAGATCCCGTCGGACGACGGCGAGAGCAGCGGCGTCGACCAGGGCGTCGTGACGCTCATGACCCTGCACACCGCGAAGGGCCTCGAGTTTCCGGTGGTGTTCCTCACCGGGATGGAGGACGGCACGTTCCCCCACATGCGTTCGCTGGCCGACACCGACCAGCTGGCCGAGGAGCGCCGACTCGCGTACGTCGGCCTGACCCGTGCCCGCGAGCGGTTGTACGTCTCGCGTGCGGCTGTTCGTACGTCGTGGGGTGTGCCCAACGAGTTCCCTGCGAGCCGGTTCCTCGACGACCTGCCGGAGGAGGTCGTCGACTGGCGGCGCCGTGAGTCGAGCATGGACACGCTGCGTCGACCTGCGTACGGCTCGGGGGGGTACGGGTCGGGCGGCCACGGCTCGGGCGGCTATGTCTCCGGTGGGTACGGTTCGGGCGGGTCCGGGTCACGCACCGCGGGTCCGTCGTCCCGCACAGGCTCGTCGCCGCGCAGCGGGTCGACCTCGACGCCGCGAGCGGGCTCGGCGGCGCCCCGTGCGGCGGGCGGTGCGACGTTCGGACCCTCGACGCCGCAACCCGAGGGAACGGTCCCGGACCTCGCGATCGGCGACCGCGTCACGCACGACGCGTACGGGCTCGGCACCGTGATCGGTCTCGAGAGCTCGGGTGCCAACGCGGTCGCGAAGGTCGACTTCGGCACCGAAGGGACCAAACGCCTGCTGCTGCGGTTCTCGCCCGTCACGAAGCTCTGACGCCGGTGTGTCCGAGGCGACATCTCTCGATGTGAAGATAGTTCGTCGCCGCGGCTACGATCGAGCGGGCGACGCGGCCAGACCAGGTCACGCGGGTCGACGGAAGGACCAAGCCAGGTGGACCTGTTCGAGTACCAGGCACGTGACATCTTCGAGAAGCACGGCGTGCCCGTGCTCGGCGGCGTCGTCGCCACCACGCCCGCGGAGGCCCGCGCGGGCGCCGAGCAGCTGCTCGGCGGCGAGCCGGGTGTCGTCGTCGTCAAGGCGCAGGTCAAGGTCGGCGGTCGCGGCAAGGCCGGCGGCGTCAAGCTCGCCACGTCGGCTGCCGACGCCGAGGCGAAGGCGTCGGAGATCCTCGGCATGGACATCAAGGGCCACACGGTCCACCGCGTGATGATCGCCGCGGGCGCGAAGATCGCCAAGGAGTACTACTTCTCGGTGCTGCTCGACCGGGCCGAGCGCCGGTGCCTCGCGATGGCGAGCGTCGAGGGTGGCATGGAGATCGAGCAGCTCGCCGTGGAGCGCCCCGACGCCCTCGCGAAGGTCGCGGTCGACCCGCTGGTCGGCATCGACCAGGTGAAGGCGGACGAGATCGTGGCGGCCGCAGGCTTCGACGCCGACGTCGCCCCGAAGGTCGCCGTCGTGCTGCAGCGGCTCTGGGACGTGTACAAGAGCGAGGACGCGACGCTGGTCGAGGTCAACCCGCTCGTGCTCACCGAGGCCGGTGACATCGTCGCGCTCGACGGCAAGGTCACGCTCGACGAGAACGCGGGGTTCCGTCACCCCGACCACGCCGAGCTCGACGACGCCGCCGCGGCCGACCCGCTCGAGGCGCGCGCCAAGGAGAATTCGCTCAACTACGTCAAGCTCGACGGCTCGGTCGGCATCATCGGCAACGGTGCGGGGCTCGTCATGAGCACGCTCGACGTCGTCGCCTACGCCGGTGAGGCGCACGGCGGTGTGCGCCCCGCAAACTTCCTCGACATCGGGGGCGGCGCCTCGGCCGAGGTCATGGCTGCCGGGCTCGACATCATCCTGTCCGACCCGCAGGTGAGGTCCGTGTTCGTCAACGTCTTCGGGGGTATCACGGCGTGCGACGCGGTCGCCAACGGCATCGTCGCGGCGCTCGAGATCCTCGGCGACCACGCGACGAAGCCGCTCGTCGTGCGACTGGACGGCAACAACGTCGTCGAGGGGCGCCGGATCCTCGCCGACGCCGCGCACCCACTGGTGACACTCGCGGACACGATGGACGGCGGGGCCGACAAGGCCGCCGAGCTGGCCAACGCCTGAGCCCCCTGACTTTTCGACGAGACGAGAGAAACAACTGACATGGCGATCTTTCTGACCGAGTCCTCCAAGGTCATCGTCCAGGGCATGACGGGCTCCGAGGGCCAGAAGCACACGGCGCGCATGCTCGCGAGCGGCACCCAGGTCGTCGGCGGCGTGAACCCGCGCAAGGCAGGCACGTCCGTCGACTTCCCGGCGCACGACGGCGGGACCGTCGCGGTCCCGGTGTTCGGCACGGTGACGCAGGCCATCGCCGCGACCGGCGCCGACGTGTCCGTCATCTTCGTGCCGCCGGCCCACACCAAGGCCGCAGTCATCGAGGCGGTCGACGCTGGCATCCCGCTGGCGGTCATCATCACCGAGGGTGTTCCGGTCGCGGACACGGCCGAGTTCTTCACGTACGCGCGCGCCAAGGGCACGCGGCTGATCGGCCCGAACTGCCCCGGCCTGATCAGCCCCGGGAAGTCGAACGTCGGGATCATCCCGGCCGACATCACCGGCCCGGGGCGGATCGGTCTCGTCTCGAAGTCCGGGACGCTGACGTACCAGATGATGTACGAGCTGCGTGACCTCGGGTTCTCCACCGCGATCGGCATCGGCGGTGACCCGATCATCGGTACGACGCACATCGACGCGCTCGAGGCGTTCGAGGCCGACCCCGAGACCGAGGTCATCGTGCTCATCGGTGAGATCGGCGGGGACGCCGAGGAGCGCGCTGCGGCGTACATCCAGGCCCACGTCACGAAGCCGGTCGTCGGTTACGTCGCAGGCTTCACCGCGCCCGAGGGCAAGACCATGGGCCATGCGGGCGCCATCGTGTCCGGCTCGGCCGGAACAGCGCAGGCGAAGAAGGAGGCCCTCCAGGCCGCCGGGGTCAAGGTCGGCAAGACGCCGAGCGAGACGGCCGCGATCGCGCGCGCCCTGCTCTCCTGACGCCTGGCCGGCCCGCCAATCACGGCGCGCCGGGCAGGTTGCCTCGTCGGTCGCGTCCGAGCGGCGACCATGGTGAGGTGAGCGACTCGTCTGGCACCGACCGGCTCGACCGGCTGCGTCGGCGTGTCCTGACGTCCGACGACGGCACCCCGCGTTTCTTCGCGAGCGACCTCGACGGTGCACCCCGCTGGGTCGGCGGTCTGCTCGCCGGCCTGCAGGGCGCTCTGCTCTCCCTGCTCATCGTCGTGCTGCCGACCGTGACGGCGTACGTCGTGACGTCGGCGGACCCCACCAACGCCGGCGTCCCCTGGACGCGGCCGGTGGCGTTCGGCGGCGCGGTGTGGCTGCTCGCGCACGGTGTCCCCCTGACCGTGGCGGGCGACGTCCTCACGTTGACGCCCTTGGGGGTGACCCTGCTCGCGGTGTTCGCGTGCTACGTGTCGGCTCGGCGGTCGGGGAACGCCACCGTGCTGTCCTGGGCAGCGGGTGTCGGCGGGTACACCGCGATCGCCGTCGCCGTCGCACTCCTGGTCCGCGCCTCGGTCGCCGACGCGCTCCTCGCGGCGCTCGGTGCGGTAGTCGTCTCCGGCCTCGGGCTCGCTGGCGGGCTGGCGCGCCGGCCCGAGGCGCGCTCGCTGCGCGACGTCCTGCGCCCCGTGTGGTCTCGGCTCGCCCCACCGATCCGCACGGGCGCTGTCGCCGGGACGCTCTCGGTCGCGCTGCTCCTGGTGGCCGCCTCGGCCACTGTCGTGCTGTGGGTCCTGGCGGGACGGACGACGATCACCGACATCGTCGGGTCGTTGGGGCTGGACCCGGTCGGGGGTGGCGTGCTCGCCGTCGCCGAGGTCGCCTTCGTGCCGAACCTCGTCGTGTGGGCTCTGTCGTGGCTCGCAGGTCCCGGCTTCCAGGTGGGGACCGGCACGGTCTTCTCTGGAGCGGCCGTCGTGTCCGGGCCGTTGCCGGCGATCCCGCTCCTAGGCGCCCTGCCGCAGCCCGACGCAGCCGGCGGGCTGCTCACCGCGGTGCCCCTGGTGCTGGTCGTGACCGGGCTCGTCGCGGGGTCGTGGCTGCGCCGACGGCTCGTCGCGGTGCGGTGGACCGACGACGTACTGGCGTGCGTCGCGGCGGCGGTCGCGGCGGGGGGGGGCGGGGGGCACCTCGTCGTGCTCGCGAGCGGCGCGCTCGGACCGGGTCGGATGGCAGACGTGGGTGCGTCCGGGCTCGTCATCGGGGCCGCGACAGCCGGCGGCGTCCTGATCGGCACGTTCCTTGCGGTGCTCCCGTTCGACCCTGCGGTCAGGGCGCGGGTCGGTCGGGCGTGGCACGACGCGCTGGCCCGGGGCGCCGACACCCCGGAGCCCGCCACGGTGCGCCCTGTCCGGGTCCCGACGACCTCGAACGATCCCACCGAGTGATCTGACGCCCCAGGCTCAGACTCGCGTCCGACCCCTCAGCCGCCGGCCGACCGGTGGCGCAGCTGTTGCTCCCAGTCCTTCAGGCCCTGCTCGAGCTCGCGCTGGCACGCCGACTTCGCGGAGATCGTCAGTGCGCCGCGCAGGCACTCCTGCTGCTTGACCTGCAGCGGCCATGTCGCGAACGTCGCTAGCAGCGTCATCGAGAACAGCACCGAGAAGATCAGTCCGAGGACGAGCATCGGCACGAGCGAGCCGCGCACCCGTCCACGGACGATCGTGACAAGTGCGCGGATCCCCGTGACGACGGCGGCGACGAGGAACCCGACCGACGCGACCTTCCACGGCAGGTTCAGCACGCTCAGGAGGATCGCCGCGAGCATGAAGAGGCCGAAGTGCACGATCTGACGACTCCCGCGCAGCACCGCCGCGGGATCGGGCGATCGGGGCGGTGTGACGGGTGGCCGCTGGGGCCCGGGGAGGCGGCCCGGGCCGGACGTCGGTCCCGTGTCGCGATGGTCCGGGCGCGGGTCGGGGTGCTGGTCGGCGCGTGTGCGATCGCCGGACGGCGGTGCGTACGGGTTGCTCACCCGAGCATTCTCGCCCATGCACCCGGGTCCTCAGCGCGGTGCCCGCTCGCCGACCGCGCCGCTCGACGACGACCCGAGGGCCGCTAGGGTCGGTCCTGTGCCAGCATCGAGCCCGTCGACACCGTCGAGGCCTCCTCGGCCCGCCGTCGTCCCGCCCCCGGCTCGGGTCGTCGTGCTCGTCTCGGGCGGCGGCTCGAACCTCGCAGCGCTCCTCGCCGCCCGCTCCGACCCCGCCTTCGGTGCCCGCGTGGTCGGCGTGCTGAGCGACGACCCAGGCGCAGGCGGCCTCGACCTGGCCAGGGCAGCGGGCGTGGCGACCGTCGTCGTGCGGCCCGCCGACTTCGCGGACCGCGCCGCGTGGGACGTCGCGCTCGCGGCCGCGGTGGGGGTCTTCAGCCCGACGCTCGTCGTCAGCGCGGGCTTCATGCGGATCCTCGGGGCCTCGTTCCTCGCCCGGTTCGCCGGCCGCGTCATCAACACCCACCCCGCGCTGCTGCCGGCGTTCCCCGGTGCGCACGGCGTGCGGGACGCTCTCGCGTACGGCGTGCGGGTCACCGGCTGCACGGTCCACCTGGTCGACGAGGGTGTCGACACCGGGCCGATCATCGCCCAGCGGGCGGTCGAGGTGCTCGCCGCCGACGACGAGGCGTCCCTGCATGAGCGCATCAAGACGGTCGAGCGTGCCCTCCTGGTCGACGTGGTCGGCCGCGTCGCGCGCGGCGCCCTGACAGTCGAGGGACGGCACGTCCGGCTCGGTTGAGTCAGCGCCGGGCCGCCGTCCGGGAGTCGGCGGACTGGCTGTCCCACCAGGCGAGCGTCTCGGCGACGATCGTGTCCCACGGGGTCGGGGTGAGCCCGAGGACGCCCTGCGAGCGGGTCGAGTCCAGCACGAACGGCTCGACGAACTGGTAGCTCATGGCGAACACCTCGCGCAGCATCGGTGAGCCGATCCCGAGCAGCCGGACGGCGGCCATCGGGAGCGGCCGGATCCGGGGCTGGGGTGCGCCCGCGGCGTCGGCGAACAACGTCGCCAGCTGGCGGAACGTCAGCGCCTGCGGCGAAGGGACGTGCCAGGCGCTGCCCCACGCGGCCTCGGTGGCTCCCGCCGCGGTGAGCGCGCGGGCGAAGTCGGGCAGGTAGGTCCACGTGTGGGGCACGTCGGACGCCCCGATCGGGTGCAGCGGACGACCGGCGAGCAGCGGGGCGAGCATGCGGTGGCCGGCGTGCGCCTGGCCGAGGGCCCCTGGGCCGACGTAGTCGCTGCCGCGCACCTCGGTCGCGCGCACCCGACCGTCGCGGTGGCGCCGCTCAGCCTCGCGCCACATCGCCATCCGCACGAGGCCCTTCGTCTCGGTCGAGGCGAGCGGGGAGTCCTCGCGCATGAGCTGGGTGCCGGCCCCGTACCCGTACAGGTTTCCGGTGGTGACCAGGACGGCGCCGGTGGACTCGGCCGCGGCCAGGATCGCATCAGCGATCGGCGGCCAGTCGGTCGGCCAGCGGTGGTAGGCAGGGTTGACGCAGTTGTAGAGGACGTCGGCGCCCCGGGCCGCGCGGGAGAGCGCGGCGGCGTCGGCGCTGTCGACCGCGGCGTGGCGGACGGGGGAGTCGGCGCTCTCCCTGGTCATCCCGTGCGCGCTGGGTGCGCCCGAACGGCTGAGGACGAGGACGTTGCCCCCCGCGTCCGCGAGCTGACGGGCGAGCGTCGAGCCGATCGGGCCTTTGCCGAGGATGACGTGGCGAGTCATGGCGTGCTCCTGGTCCTGTGCAGAGAGGGGCGCTCTCGATAGAGATCGATGCTCGCATCTCTGGGCAACGGAGTCAAGAGCGCCGCTCTCGCTTGCGAACAGCGCTCGCGGCGATCACACTCGTCGGGTGGAGGACCGCCCCAACGCGCCCCGAGGCGCCCGCGCACGCGCCCGAGCCGAGGTCATGAGCGAGCTCCTCGCCTCAGCGCGCGAGCGCCTCTGCGCCGACGGCGCAGCGAACCTCTCCCTGCGTGCGGTGGCGCGTGACCTCGGTGTCTCGTCGTCGGCGGTGTACCGCTACGTCGAGTCGCGGGACGCGCTGCTCACGCTGCTGATCGTCGAGGCCTACGACGCCGTCGGGCTGGTCGCCGAGGAGGCCGCGGCTGGCGCGCGCGCAGCAGCCTCGCCGCCCGCGCAGACCTGGTTGGCCGTCGCACGGGGCGTGCGCACCTGGGCGCTCGCGAACCCGCACTCGTTCGAGCTGATCTACGGCACCCCGGTGCCCGGGTACCAGGCGCCACAGGACACCGTCGCAGCGGCGCTGCGGACCTGGGCGGTGATCGTCTCGATCATGCTCGAGGGGTTCGACGACGGCTCGCTGACCCCCGCGGGACCGGACTTCGACCCGGACGGGCTCGTGACGGCAGAGGTGTTCGCTTTCGCCGGCATGGGCGCACCGGGGGATGTCCCGACCGAGACCGCGCGCGGCGTCGTCAGGTCGTTCACGCTGTTCGCCTCGCTCATCGGCGGGCTGACCGCCGAGCTCTACGGTCACCTGCACCGGGTCGCCGACGACTTTCCCGGGGTGTTCGACGCGACGATCGCGACCGCTGCCGCAGGAGTCGGCCTGCACATCGACCTGCTCGGGTAGAATCGGTCCTGGCCGTGACTGGCGTACCTGAGGTGGGCTGAACCACCGGGGAGCGGCCGCAGCATCGCGCCGTCGCACCGTTCGCCTGGGTGCTCGGGTCCGTCCCGTCTCACGAGACCGCAACGACCCGGGAGGTCACGCATGTCTCACGAACTCACCCCGCTCGCCCCCGTCGCCGACGCGACCGCCGCTGCGACGCGTCGTCCGCTCCGCCGGGCGCTCGTCAGCGTCTACGACAAGACCGGTCTCGTCGAGCTCGCGTCGGCGCTGCACGCCGCTGGCGTCGAGCTCGTCTCGACGGGCTCGACTGCCGCCACCATCGCGAGCGCCGGCGTGCCGGTGACGAGGGTCGAGGAGCTGACCGGGTTCCCCGAGTGCCTGGACGGTCGGGTCAAGACGCTCCACCCGCGCGTGCACGCAGGGATCCTTGCGGACACACGCCGGCGCGAGCACGTCGCCCAGCTCACCGAGCTCGGAATCGAGCCGTTCGACCTCGTCGTGGTCAACCTCTACCCGTTTTCGGCAACCGTGGCTTCGGGCGCCGGACCTGAAGAGTGTGTCGAGCTCATCGACATCGGCGGACCGTCGATGGTGCGTGCGGCCGCCAAGAACCACCCGAGCGTCGCCGTGGTCATCGACCCCGCGCGGTACGGGGCCGTCGCGACCGCCGCGGCCGAAGGAGGCTTCACGCTCGCCGAGCGGCGCGGCCTCGCGGCCGACGCATTCGCGCACACCGCCGCCTACGACACCGCCGTCGCCGCCTGGTTCGCGGGCCAGTACGCGCCCGACGCTGCGACGCTCGAGTCGGGCTTCCCCGCGTTTGCCGGTGCGTCCTGGGTGCGGGGGAACGTCCTGCGCTACGGCGAGAACCCGCACCAGGGCGCCGCGCTCTACCTGGACGACGACGGGGCCGCCGGCCGCGGACTCGCCGGCGCGACCCAGCTCCACGGCAAGGAGATGAGCTACAACAACTACGTCGACGCCGATGCGGCCTGGCGCGCAGCCCACGACCACGTCGGACCCGCCGTCGCGATCATCAAGCACGCGAACCCGTGCGGCATCGCGACCGGGGCGGACATCGCCGCTGCGCACGCCAAGGCCCACGCGTGCGACCCCGTCTCGGCCTACGGCGGCGTCATCGCGGCGAACGGCACGCTCACCCTGGCTGCAGCCGAGCAGATCGCGCCGGTGTTCACCGAGGTCGTGATCGCCCCGGACTTCGAGCCGGCCGCGCTCGAGCTGCTGAGCAAGAAGAAGAACATCCGCCTGCTCACCGTCACGTCCGCGCCGCCCCATGCGTTCGAGCTGCGGGCCGTCTCGGGCGGTGTGCTCGCGCAGCAGACCGACCGGATCGACGCCGACGGCGACGACCCGGCGACGTGGACCCTCGCCACCGGCGAGGCGGTCGATGCCGCGACGCTCGCCGACCTGGCGTTCGCCTGGCGGTCCGTGCGCGCCGTCAAGTCGAACGCCGTCCTGCTCGCCTCGGACGGCGCGTCCGTCGGGGTGGGGATGGGGCAGGTCAACCGCGTCGACTCGTGCCGGCTCGCCGTCGAGCGGGCCGGTGACCGTGCCCGCGGCTCGGTCGCGGCGTCCGACGCGTTCTTCCCGTTCGCCGACGGGCTCCAGGTCCTGCTCGACGCGGGCATCACGGCGGTCGTCCAGCCGGGCGGCTCGATCCGCGACGACGAGGTGGTCGCGGCAGCGGTCGCCGCAGGGGTGGCCCTCTACGTCACCGGGACCCGCCACTTCGCGCACTGACCGCGTCCATCGGGCCGACCGGGCCGATCAGCCGGTGACGGACCCCCGGAGCGGCAGGGTCGGGTCGGCGGCCCTGCGGCGGTCGAGCCGGGGCAGGTCCGGTCCGGTGAAGAGCCGCCGTGCTGCCGCGACGTCCCGCGGACGGTCCACGGCAAGGACGGCTGTGAGCACGTCGGTGCCGGGGCTGAACCACAGCGCGGTCCAGCCGTCGCCGGGAGCGGCCGACGGTCCGGTCGGCGGCTCGCCGCGCAGCACGACGTCGTCGGCCGGGTCCGGCTGACCGAACATCGCGAGCTCGTGGCCGAGCTGGGTCGAGAACACGTAGGGCGCCGGGTCGTCGTCGGGCCCGGGCCGACTGGCCGGCCTGAGCAGCGAGCGTACGGCGATCACCGGGCCGCGTAGCGCGCCGTCCCAGTGGCCACCAGCGACGAGGCCGTGCCGAGCCGACACGCGTCGCGAGACGTCGCCGACCGCCCGCACGTGCCACGGTCCGCCCCGGGGGGCGAAGTTCCCGTCCACCCGGACCGAGCCGTCCTCGTCGAGCGGCAGGCTGCCTGCGAGCCATCCGGTGGACGGCCGTGCGCCGACGGCCGCAAGCACGACGTCCGCGTCGAGGTCGCGCCCGCCCGCGAGCACGACACCGTCCGAACGCACGTGTGCGACCCGCTCGCCCGTGATGAGCTCGACCCCGGCTGCGGCGTACCACGGCTCGGTCAACGCGCCGACGGCGGTCCCGAGGGCCGACGTCAGCGGTGCCCCCAATGCCTCAACGACTGTCACGTCGACGCCCGCAGCTGCGGCGACCCCTGCGACCTCCGCCCCGATCCACCCGGCACCGATGACGACCAGACGGGCGCCGGGCGTCAGTCGCGTCCGCAGGCGGGCGGCGTCGACCGCCGTGTGCAGGGTCGCGGCGGCCTCCCAGCGCGCCGGACGGACCGCGTGGGAGCCGCTGGCGATCACGGCGGCATCGGCGATGACCGACCCGTCGGCCGTCGTCACCTCGACCGAGCCCGCGCCGACCCGGAGGCCGAGCGCGCGGGCGTCGAGCCGCACCTCGTCGGCCAGCGCGAGTGCGTCGCCCCCGAGCTCGTCCGCGAGCCACGCGGGAGCCGGCCGGTCGAACAGGTGCTTCGAGAGCGGCGGTCGGTCATAGGGCGCCAGGCTCTCCGCACCGAGCAGCGTCACGTGACCGCCGAACCCCTCCTCGCGCAGCGCGACGACGGTCCGGGACCCGGCCAGCCCGGCACCGACCACGACGACGGACCGGGGCTGAGCAGAGACCATCACGCGGTCAACGGTAGTCTCCCGGACGGGAGGCGCATCGATGGCGCAGGACGGCACCGGCGAGCGGGACACCGCGGGCACAGCAGGGTCGGCGGACCGCATTCCGGACGCGGTGGCGCCGGACGCAGTGGCGCCAGACCCCGTCGCCCCGGACCCTGTGGTCACCTCGGGCCCGACGACGGCCGAGGAGCTGCCGCTCGACCCCCGGGCCATCGCCCGCGCGTCGCTCGCCGCGGGCCGCAACTCGTCGCTGTGGTGGGTGACGGTGGGCGTCGCTGTCGCGGTCGCTGTCGCTGTGCTCGTCGGCACGGACGTGGGGTCCCTGACGCTCGCGGGGCTGCTGGCCGTCGGGGCCGTCGTGCGGGCTGCGACGCCGCTCCCCGGTCCGGCGGCGCTCGTCGTCCGCGGGCGGCCGCTCGACGTGCTGGTCCTGTTCTCGCTCGCGTTCGCGCTCACGCTCCTGTCGCAGCTCATCCCGACGCGCTGACGGCGCTGGACAGCACGACGCCCGGGCGCCGCCCCGCTCGGGGTTGCGGCGTCGCCCGGGCGTCGTGGGTCAGGTCAGGAGCTGGGTGTCTCGACGACGTGCTCCTCGGTGACGATGATCTCCTCGATGTCGGGCTCGCCGAGCAGGTCGTCGCGGACCGGCTCCGCTGCGAACGCGCGGTAGACCAGCCCGGCGATCCCGGCGCCCGCGAGCGGGGCGACCCAGAACAGCCAGAGCTGGGTGAACGCCCAGCTCTCGGAGAAGATCGCGGCAGCGGTGGCCCGCGCCGGGTTCAGTGCGGCATTGGTCACGGGGATCGCGATGAGGATGCCGATGGCGAGCGTGAGCCCGATCGCGAACGGGGCCTGCTGGTGAGCTGACCGTCGGTCGGTCGCGCCAAGGATGACGCCGACGAAGACTGCGGTCACGACAAGCTCGATCAGCAGCGCGCCGAGCAGGCCGAAGCCCTCGCCGCCGGTCTGGGCGGCGATCGGGGAGTGCGCGCCGAAGCCGTTCGCGACGGAGCTGAAGAACGCGCGCTCCTTGCCGGCGAGCGCGGGCAGCGACGCGGCCGCGACGAACAGCAGTCCCGACGCGAAGGCACCGCCGACGAGCTGGGCGAGCCAGTAGGGGAGCACGTCGCGCCAGGCGGTGCGGCCAGCGACGGCCGCGCCGAATGTCACGGCCGGGTTGAAGTGCCCTCCCGAGACGTGGCCGACCGCGACGGCGCTCGCGAGGACCGCGATGCCGAACGCGAGCGCCACGGCAACAGGTCCGCCGCCGACGCCCGTGACGCCCGCGTACAGCGCGACGCCGAGACCGGCGAGAACGAGGAAGAACGTGCCGAAGGCCTCGGCGCCGAGCTGCGCGACCAGGCCTGGTCCGGTGGTCACGACCATCTCGACCGGGTCCTCGTACGTCGCGAACACCTCACCGACGTTCACGTGGACGGGGGCGGTCGCAGGCGCGGGCGTCGGCGTCGGCGTGTCGGGAGTGTCCTGGGACATGGTGTTCCTGTCGTCGCAGTCGTGGGCCGCACGGACGGAGGCGGGGCCTTGTCGTCCGATCTGCGGCTGATCGCCCCCAGCATGCCAGCCGAACCTCGGTGCGTCCTTCAGTTCGGGTGCGCACTGCGCACCCCGGCTTTCCCACGCTCGCGCCCCGGTGCGAAGCCGCATGCTCGTGCAGAGCAGTGCGTTCGGATACCGAACGCGAGATGCGCTCGTGTGTACGTGCCTTGACCACAAAGGTCGCATCAGGCACTGTTGGCTGGTGGACACTGCGACCGGCGGCGAGGGCGGGCAGGCGCGCCAGCCCGGTTCGCAGACGGCGCTGCGCACTCTGAACGTGCAGCGGGTCATCGGTACGCTCACGACTGCGGGCGCGTGCACCCAGGCCGAGCTGGCGCGGCACACGGGCCTGTCGAGAGCGACGGTGTCGAGCATCGTGCGCTCGATGCTCGACCGTGGCATCGTCACGACCTCGCCCACCACGAGCTCGGGCCGCCGCGCCTTGCTGGTGAGGCTCGAGGACCGCGGCATCGTGCCGGTGGGCGTCGACCTCGGTCGCACGCACGTCCGCGTCTGCCTCGCGACGCTGGGATACGAGATGATCGCGGAGCGCTCGATCGCACTGCGGTCCGAGCGCCGTCCGCGCGAGGGGATCGACGCGGCGGTCGGGCTGCTGGCCGACCTGCTGGCCGAGACGTCCGTGCCGCGCAGCGCGGTGGTCGGCGTCGGCGTCGGGATCCCCGGGCCGATCGACAACCGCTCGGGACTCGTCCTCGAAGGTCCGCTCTGGCCGGAGTGGGAGGACCTGGATCCCCAGCAGGCCCTCGAGGAGGCGCTCGGCGTCCCTGTGTTCCTCGACAACGACGCGAACCTCGGTGCGCTCGCCGAGGTCACGTGGGGTCCGCACTCGTCGGCGGACAACCTGGTCTTCCTCAAGCTCGGCAGCGGCATCGGCTGCGGGCTGATCGTGGGCGGGCAGCCCTATCACGGACATCTCGGGATCGCGGGCGAGATCGGGCACTCACCCATCTCGGACACCGGCCCGCTCTGTCGCTGCGGCAACCGTGGATGCCTCGAGATGGCAGCATCGACGTCGACCATGATCGATCTGCTCGACCGCGGGCGCGGACCCCGCATGACCACTGACGACATCGTCCGCCAGGCGCTCGCAGGCGACACAGCGACGCTGCGCGTCATCGAGGATGCCGGGGTGGCGACAGGGCGGGCCCTGGCGAGCGTCGTGAACCTGATCAACCCGGAGATCGTCGTCGTCGGCGGGCCGCTCGCGGTCTTGGACCAGATCCTGCTCGCCCCGATCCAGCGGGGCCTGCTCCGTTATGCCGTGGCGATCGCTGGTCAGACGACGCGCGTCGCCGTGTCGTCGCTCGGCGATCGCGCCGAGGTTCTCGGTGCGGCAGCTCTCGTGCTGCGGCACCCCGTCCTCGGCTGAGCCAGCGGCGGAGCTTTCGAGGGCTTTTGCGTTCGGAAGTCGTTACCAAGTCGTTGTATTCAAGAGTTGACGCCAAGGCTCGGGCCGGGGTTGACTTCGGAGTCGAGGCGCTGTCGCCTCTCAGACAGCGCAGTCACGCCGGAGGCATGTATGCAAGCCCGCTCACCCCACGCTCGTCGCTTCGCTCCGTCGCGCGGCGTCGTGGCGCAGAACGAGAGGCTCGTCGATGTCCGCTGAGCCCACGATCCTCGAGATGCGCGCGATCACCAAGGAGTTCCCCGGCGTCAAGGCGCTAGCGGACGTCTCCTTGACGGTCAAGGCCAACGAGATCCACGCGATCTGCGGTGAGAACGGTGCCGGCAAGTCGACCCTGATGAAGGTGCTGTCGGGCGTCTACCCGTACGGGTCCTACACCGGCGAGATCGTCTTCCAGGGCGAGGTCGTCCGGTTCAAGGACATCAACGCTAGCGAGCACGCTGGCATCGTGATCATCCACCAGGAGCTGGCGCTGATCCCGGGGCTGTCGATCACCGAGAACATCTTCCTCGGCAACGAGCCCGCCGAGCGCGGCGTGATCAACTGGAGAACCGCCAAGCGCCTCGCCATCGAGCTGCTTGCCCGGGTCGGCCTCGATGAGGACCCCGACACGCTGATCAGGAACATCGGTGTGGGCAAGCAGCAGCTCGTCGAGATCGCCAAGGCCCTGAGCAAGCAGGTCAAGCTGCTCATCCTTGACGAGCCCACCGCCGCGCTGAACGCGGCCGACTCCCAGCACCTGCTCGACCTGATCGTCGGTCTGCGGAGCAAGGGCATCGCGTCGATCATGATCTCCCACAAGCTCGACGAGCTCGAGCGGGTCGCGGACTCGATCACGATCCTGCGCGACGGCCGCCTTGTCGAGACGCTCGACAAGGTCGTCGACGGCGTCAACGAAGATCGCATCATCCGCGGCATGGTGGGCCGGAGCCTTGAGAACCGCTTCCCGGACCACACGCCGAACATCGGCGAGGTGTTCTTCGAGGTCAAGGACTGGACGGTCGAGCACCCCCAGGTCGCTGAGCGACTCGTGTGCAAGGGATCGAGCTTCACGGTCCGGCGCGGCGAGATCGTCGGCTTCGCGGGGCTGATGGGTGCGGGCCGCACCGAGCTCGCCATGAGCGTCTTCGGGCGGTCCTACGGCAACTACGTGCGCGGCACGATCGTCAAGGACGGCCGCGCGATCCAGGTGCGCGACGTGTCGGAGGCGATCGACCACGGTCTGGCGTACGTCTCGGAGGACCGCAAGGTCCTCGGTCTGAACCTGCTCGACGACATCAAGCGGTCGGTCGTCTCGGCGAAGCTGACGCGGATCTCCCACGGTCAGCGGATCGACAAGTCGCAGGAGCACGCCATCGCCGAGCGGTACCGCGCGAGCCTGCGCATCAAGACGCCGAGCGTGGACGAGGGCCTCTCGAAGCTCTCGGGCGGCAACCAGCAGAAGGTCGTCCTCGCGAAGTGGATGTTCACCGAGCCCGACCTGCTGATCCTCGACGAGCCCACGCGGGGCATCGACGTCGGGGCGAAGTACGAGATCTACGGGATCATCCAACAGCTCGCCGACCAGGGGAAGGGCGTCATCGTCATCTCCTCGGAGCTGCCCGAGCTGCTCGGGATCTCGGACCGCATCTACACGATCTTCGAAGGCCAGATCACCAGTGAGGTGGCCGCCGCCGACGCAACCCCCGAAGCGCTCATGCGCACCATGACCTCGACCAAGAAGAAGACTCAGGACCGATGACCACTAAATTCTCAGACATCAAGAAGATGTTCGGCGGAGGCACGTCGAACGCCCGTCAATTCGGCATGATCTTCACGCTCGTCGGGATCATCCTGCTGTTTCAGGTCCTGACCCACGGGCTGACGCTCGACCCGGTCAACCTGATCGCCATCGTGAGCCAGTTCTCCTACATCCTGATCCTCGCCATCGGCATGGTCATGGTGATCATCCTGGGCAACATCGACCTGTCGGTCGGGTCCGTGGCCGCGGTGGCGGGGATCGTGGTGGCCACGGCGATGAAGAACTACTCCCTCCCGTGGGGCCTCGCGGTCATCCTCGGGCTCCTGGTCGGTGCGGCGATCGGCGCATGGCAGGGCTTCTGGACGGCGTACGTCGGGGTCCCGGCCTTCATCGTGACGCTTGCGGGGATGCTCCTGTTCCGCGGGATGAACCAGTTCATCGGCAACGCGAACACGATCCCGGTCCCCGAGGGCTTCCGCGTCATCGGTGCGGGGTACCTGCCCGAGGTCGGCCCGAATACCGGGTACAACAACCTCACCCTGCTGCTCGGCGTGCTGCTCGCGATCATCGTGGTCATCCGCGAGCTCCGGCTGCGCAAGACTCAGCGCGAGATGGGCTCGGAGATGGCTCCAGGCTGGGTGAGCGTCGTCAAGGTGACGGTCTTGGTCGTCGTCGTCGTCTATGTCGCGTTCCTGTTCGCCGGCGGTCGCGTCGGGACGAGCTTCCCGATCTCGGGCCTCATCCTGGTCGCCCTGGTCGTCGTGTACTCGTTCATCATGAACAACATGATCTTCGGACGCCACATCTACGCGGTCGGTGGCAACCGGCTGGCCGCGCAGCTCTCGGGCGTCAAGTCCAAGCGCGTGCACTTCCTGGTGATGATGAACATGTCGATCCTGGCCGCGCTCGCGGGCATGATCTTCGTGGCCCGCTCCGCTGCTTCTGGCCCTCAGGACGGCCTGAACTGGGAGCTTGACGCGATCGCGGCCTGCTTCATCGGTGGTGCGGCGGTCGCCGGCGGCTCCGGCACGATCGTCGGCTCTATCGTCGGTGGCCTGGTCATGGGCGTACTCAAGAACGGCCTACAGCTGTTGGGTGTCGGCGCCGACCGGGTCCAGATGATCACGGGCCTCGTGCTGCTCATCGCGGTCGGGATCGACGTCTACAACAAGATGCAGGGCAAGCCGTCCCTCATCGGGTTCATGACGAAAAGGTTCGAGAAGGGCGAGGAAGTGAACGGCCCACCGGGGCCCGTCCAAGCCGCTTCTTGAGTGTTGAAGGCGACGCCTAGCGCCGTCGAGATGAACGACCACCGCGGCAGTAAGCAGCTGCCGGGTAGCACCACACAGGATCAATTCCGAGAAAGAGATGTGACGCACCATGCGCAAGATCGTCAAGACCTCCCTCGCGCTCGCCGCGGTGGCAGCGCTGTCGCTGACCGCCTGCTCAAGCCGTACAGCCGACACGACCACCCCCGCAGCCTCGGGCTCGGCCTCGGCCGCCATGTCGGGATTCGCGGCCGACTCTCTCGTCGGGGTTGCACTCCCGTCGAAGACGTCGGAGAACTGGGTTCTCGCCGGTGACCTGTTCACCCAGGACCTCAAGGGCGCGGGCTTCAAGTCGGACGTGCAGTACGCGGCCGCCTCGGGCACCGTCGCCGACCAGCAGGGCCAGATCACCGCGATGGTGACCAAGGGCGCGAAGGTCATCATCATCGGCGCGGCCGACGGTGCGCAGCTCAGCACTCAGGTCGAGGCCGCTCAGGCCGCCGGCGCGATCGTCATCGCGTACGACCGCCTGATCCTCAACACCAAGGCTGTCGACTACTACGTCGCGTACGACAACTTCAAGGTCGGTCAGCTCCAGGGTCAGGCCCTGCTGGACGGCATGAAGGCCAAGAAGGCCACCGGCCCGTACACGATCGAGCTGTTCTCGGGCTCCTCGGACGACGCCAACGCGCCCGTGTTCTTCAACGGCGCGATGGACATCCTGAAGCCGGCCATCGACAAGGGCGACGTCATCGTCGGCTCGGGTCAGACCGACATCAAGCAGACGGCAACTGCCGGCTGGAAGGCCGAGAACGCCCAGAGCCGTATGGACTCGCTGCTGACGAGCACCTACAACGGCACCAAGACGCTCGATGGCGTCCTGTCCCCGAACGACACGCTGGCCCGCGCGATCATCACGTCGATCAAGGGTGCAGGCAAGGCTCTCCCGACCGTCACCGGTCAGGACTCCGAGGTCGAGTCGGTCAAGTCGATCATGGCCGGCGAGCAGTACTCCACGATCAACAAGGACACGCGCAACCTCGTCAAGGCCGCTGTCCAGATGGCGACCGACCTGAGCAAGGGCAAGACGCCCGACGTGAACGACACCAAGTCGTACAACAACGGTGTCAAGGTCGTCCCGGCGTTCCTGCTGCCGCCGCAGATCGTCACCAAGGCGAACGCTGCCGAGTCGTACGCCAACGACCCGAAGCTGCTCGCTGTCGTCAAGGGTTCCTGATCGCAGCGCGTCACTAGCACGTCAGCACTACCGCACCACAGCACGAGGGACGGGCTCGGCCGGGGATCACCCGGCCGGGCCCGTCCGGCATGTGCGGGGTGGTGCGGGTCGCCGGGGCCGAGCTCGTGGGCGGATCGGTCGCGCCGGCGCAAAGTCTCTTGATGTCGAGTAATCTTGCCGAAGGCACGTGGACCCCCCAGCACAGGAGCATCCCCGCATGGCGAAGATCAAGGTCGTGGGCCCCGTCGTCGAGCTCGATGGTGACGAGATGACGCGGATCATCTGGCAGTTCATCAAGGACCGCCTGATCCACCCGTACCTCGACATCGACCTGCGGTACTACGACCTGTCGATCGAGAACCGTGACGCGACCGACGACCAGGTGACGATCGACGCGGCCTACGCGATCAAGGAGCACGGCGTCGGCGTCAAGTGCGCGACCATCACGCCCGACGAGGCCCGCGTCGAAGAGTTCGGCCTCAAGAAGATGTGGGTCTCGCCCAACGGCACGATCCGCAACATTCTCGGCGGCGTCGTCTTCCGCGAGCCGATCATCATCTCGAACATCCCGCGCCTCGTGCCCGGCTGGAACAAGCCCATCATCATCGGCCGGCATGCGTTCGGCGACCAGTACCGCGCCACGAACTTCAAGGTCCCGGGCGCCGGCACGCTGACCCTCACGTTCACCCCGTCGGACGGCTCCGAGCCGATCGAGCAGCAGGTCGTGACCTACCCCGAGGGCGGCGGCGTCGCCATGGGGATGTACAACTTCAACGACTCGATCCGCGACTTCGCCCGCGCTTCACTCGCCTACGGGCTGCAGCGCGGCTACCCGGTCTACCTGTCGACCAAGAACACGATCCTCAAGGCGTACGACGGCGCGTTCAAGGACATCTTCCAGGAGGTCTTCGACACCGAGTTCGCCACGCAGTTCGCCACGGCCGGGCTGACGTACGAGCACCGCCTCATCGACGACATGGTCGCCGCGTGCATGAAGTGGGAGGGCGGATACGTCTGGGCCTGCAAGAACTACGACGGGGACGTGCAGTCCGACACCGTCGCGCAGGGCTTCGGCTCGCTCGGCCTCATGACGAGCGTCCTGATGACCCCCGACGGTAGGACTGTCGAGGCCGAGGCGGCGCACGGCACCGTGACGCGGCACTACCGCCAGCACCAGGCGGGCAAGCCGACCTCGACGAACCCGATCGCGTCGATCTTCGCGTGGACCGGCGGGCTCAAGCACCGCGGCAAGCTGGACGGGACGCCTGAGGTCACGAGGTTCGCCGAGACGCTCGAGGACGTCGTCATCACGACAGTCGAGAGCGGCAAGATGACCAAGGACCTCGCGCTTCTCATCGGGCCCGACGCCGAGTGGCTCACGACCGAGGCCTTCCTCGCCGCACTCGACGAGAACCTCGCGGCCCGGCTGGCCTGACCGCGCGGGCCCTCCCACCCCCGTACCCGGGCGCAGACTCAGGAATGTCAGCACGATCGATCGAAGGAGATCTCTGATGACGACCCCCGTCAACGTCACGGTCACGGGCGCCGCCGGCCAGATCGGATATGCGCTGCTGTTCCGCATCGCCTCCGGCCAGCTGCTCGGCGCCGACACACCCGTCCGGCTCCGGCTCCTGGAGATCCCGCAGGGCATGAAGGCCGCGGCTGGAGTCGCGCTCGAGCTCGACGACTGCGCCTTCCCGCTGCTCGCGGGGGTCGACATCTTCGATGACGCGGCTGCGGCCTTTGACGGTGCCAGCGTGGCGCTCCTGGTCGGCGCGCGACCCCGCACGGCGGGCATGGAGCGGGCCGACCTGCTCTCGGCGAACGGCGGGATCTTCCGGCCGCAGGGGCAGGCGATCAACGCGGGTGCCGCCGACGACATCCGTGTCCTCGTCGTGGGGAACCCCGCCAACACGAACGCCCTGATCGCGGCGTCGCATGCGCCGGACGTCCCGTCGGGTCGCTTCACCGCGATGACCCGCCTCGACCACAACCGTGCGCACATGCAGCTCGCCAAGAAGACCCGCGCGCAGCTCACCGACGTCAAGCGCCTCGCGATCTGGGGCAACCACTCGACGACGCAGTACCCCGACATCACGCATGCAACGATCGCTGGTCGCCCCGCGACGGACGCCGTCGCGGACCCCCGGTGGGTCGAGGACGTGTTCATCCCGACGGTCGCTCAGCGCGGTGCGGCGATCATCGAGGCGCGTGGCCAGTCGTCGGCGGCCTCGGCGGCGAACGCTGCGATCGACCACGTGCACTCGTGGGTCAACGGCACGCCGGCGGGCGACTGGACGTCGGCCGGGATCGTCTCCGACGGCTCGTACGGGGTGCCAGAGGGGCTCATCTCGTCGTTCCCCGTGACGTCGGCGGGCGGCGAGTGGCACATCGTGCACGGGCTCGAGATCGACGAGTTCTCGCGCGCCCGCATCGATGCGTCGGTCGCTGAGCTTGTCGAGGAGCGTGCGGCGGTCCGGGCGCTCGGACTCATCTGAACCGCCGGGTACCGCGGTCCGGGGACCGGTGAGCGTGCGCGTCGCGATCAGGGTCAAACCCGGTGCGTCCCGTGCGCGCGTCGGCGGTCTGCACGGCGACCGGCTCGTGGTCGCCGTGAACGCCCGGGCGGTCGACGGCGCGGCGACGGAGGCGGCCCTCGCGGCCCTTGCGGGGTCCCTCGGGGCCAGGCGCCGGAACGTGCGGCTGGTCTCAGGTGCGACGAGCCGGGACAAGCTCGTCGAGGTTGACGACGCCGTTCCGGGCCTTGCGGGGCGTCTCGACGAGCTGCGCGCGCTCGGCTGAGCGCAGGGCTACCAGCCATGCTGAGCGGAGGGCAGCGGAGCACCCGCGCGGAGTGACCTGTGCGTCGGCTGTAAGCCGCTGGGTCCGTGCCCACCGGATTGCAGGCGTGCCACCTGCGCGGACGCCATCGACGATGACACGAAGCCCTGGAGTATTCATCCCACGATGTCGTGCAGATTCTCAGGTATTGCGGTGATTTGCAGTAATCGCTACCGTCTCTGCCGCACGCCATCCCGCACATCGTTGTGCGGGCGACGAAGGAGCCGGGAATGATCGCTGTCGACGCAATGGTCCGGAAGCTCACCTCAACACTTGCCGCCGTGGCTCTCGCCACCGTCGGACTCGTGGCGGGCACGTCCGGGGCGGGCACGGTCGCTGCGGCCGCGGTGCCCCGCACGTTCGCGCTCGTCGGATCGCTCCAGGACGAGCTCGGCTGCCCAGGTGACTGGCAACCTGACTGCACCGCGACAGCCCTCGCGCCCACCGCGACCCCCGGGCAGTACGCCGCCGAGTGGACCCTGCCCGCCGGCTCCTTCGAGTACAAGGTCGCGGTGAACGGGACCTGGGACGAGGCGTACGGGGCGAACGGCGGGGCGGACAACATCCCGCTCGTCCTGGCCGGATCGGCGAAGGTCCGGTTCACATTCGACGACACGACCCACCGGATCGCGCTCGCGCCGGTCGACCTGCCCGGTGGCTACACCGCGGCTGACGACGCGCTCGTGGCAGCTCCCGCGCGCGAGGCCGGCGACGGCCAGCGGTTCTACTTCGCGATGACCGACCGGTTCGCCAACGGCGACACGTCGAACGACACCGGTGGCCTGACGGGCGACCGGTTGACGACGGGCTACGACCCGACCGACAAGGGCTTCTACTCGGGTGGCGACCTCTCAGGTCTGCGCAGCAAGCTCGACTACATCCAGGGGCTGGGCACGACGGCGATCTGGCTGACCCCGTCGTTCGTGAACAAGCCTGTCCAGGGCACGGGCGCGAACGCCTCTGCCGGCTACCACGGCTACTGGATCACCGACTTCACGCACATCGATCCCCATCTGGGCACCAACGCCGAGCTGCAGCAGCTCATCGCCGACGCGCACGCGCGCGGCATGAAGGTGTACTTCGACATCATCACGAACCACACCGCCGACGTGATCGACAACACCCAGAAGACCTACACGTACGTCGACAAGGCCACGCGCCCGTACACCGACGCATCGGGCACTGCGTTCGACCCGGCGACCTATGCGGGCACGGGGACGTTCCCGGCACTCTCGGCCGCGACGTCGTTTCCGTACACTCCCGTCAGCAAGCCCGAGGATGCCAACCTCAAGGTCCCGTCCTGGCTCAACGACGTGACGCTCTACCACAACCGCGGCAACTCGACGTGGACGGGGGAGTCGGTCACCTACGGAGACTTCAACGGGCTCGACGACATCATGACCGAGAGTCCGACCGTCGTCGCGGGGTTCGGGCAGGTCTACGAGGGCTGGGTCGACCTGGGCATCGACGGTTTCCGCATCGACACGGCCAAGCACGTCAACATCGAGTTCTGGCAGCAGTGGACGACCGCGGTCCGTGACTACGCCCGCGCGCACGGCAAGCCCGACTTCTTCATGTTCGGCGAGGTGTACGACGCGGACGCGAAGAAGACGTCGCCGTACGTGCGCACGACCGACATGAGCTCGGTGCTCGACTTCTCGTTCCAGTCGGGCGCGGCGAGCTTCGCGAAGGGCTCCGCAGCCACCGGACTCGCCGCACTGTTCGCGACGGACGACTACTACACGACCCCGACGACGAGCGCGTCCGCGCTGCCCACGTTCCTCGGGAACCACGACATGGGCCGCATCGGCTACATGCTCAAGGATGCCGGCAACCAGCTCGCGCGCGACGAGCTCGCGCACTCCCTCATGTACCTGACGCGCGGTCAGCCGGTCGTGTACTACGGCGACGAGCAGGGCTTCGTGGGGAACGGATCGCTGGGCGGAACTGACAAGGACGCCCGCCAGTCGCTGTTCGCGACGAAGGTCGCGGAGTACGCGAACCAGGCGCTCGTGGACGGGACGACGGCCGGTTCCGTCGACCGCTACGACACGTCCGCGACGCTCTACCAGCACATCGCAGGCCTCGCGGCGCTGCGGTCGACGCATCCGGCGCTGGGCGACGGAGCGCAGATCCAGCTGTCCGCGAGCGGATCGGTATACGCGTTCGCGCGGGTCGACCGGACCGAGAAGGTCGAGCACCTCGTCGCGCTCAACAACGCGGCGACCCCGGCGACCGTCACGTTGACGACGCTCACGCCGGGCGCGACCTTCGTGCCGCTCTACGGCACGACGACGTCGGTGACTGCCGACGCTACCGGCTCGGTCGCGCTCACGGTCCCGGCGCTGTCCGCCGTCGTGCTCCGCGCTGATCGGCAGGTCGGGGGCTGGGCCAGCGGCAGCTCGACCGGGATCACGGTGTCCGCGCCGACCGCGGGGGCGGGCCTGTCCGGGGTCGCCCCGGTCGCGACCGAGGTGCCCGGCAGTGCGTGGAGCGAGACCTCCGTCGCGTACCGCGTGCTCGGTGCGACGAGCTGGACCCCGCTCGGGACTGCCGAGACGACGAGCCCACGCGTGTTCCACGACGTGACGAAGCTGGCGGCCGGGACCGTGGTCGAGTACCGCGCCGTGTCCGTCGACGCGGCTGGGAACAAGGCCGCAGCCTCGACGTACGCGGGCGTCGGCCTGGCGATCGACGGCGCGGCCGGACCCGGCCCGGTGCCGGGCGACCTTGTCGTCTCGGTCCCCGGGAGTCACAACTCCGAGATGGGGTGCCCGGGGGACTGGCAGCCGGACTGCGGGGCGGCGCGGCTGACGAAGCGGGCCGACGGCATGTACTCGGGCACGTTCGACGTGCCGGCCGGCTCGTACGAGTACAAGGTCGCGATCGGTGGGACATGGGACGTCAGCTACGGAGCGGGCGGGGCGGTAGGCGGGGCCAACGTCGCGTACACGACCACAGGAGGACCGGTGACGTTCTACTTCGACCCGGTCACGCACTGGTTCACGTCGAGCGCGCAGGGCCCGATCCTCACGCTCCCCGGCAGCCAGCAGAGCGAGCTGGGCTGCGCGGGCGACTGGGCACCTGACTGCATGGCGGCCTGGCTCGAGGACCCCGACGGTGACGGCGTGTTCACCTCGACGGCGGCCGCGCTGCCCGCCGGTGGGTACGAGCTCAAGGTCGCCCACAACCTGTCCTGGGCCGAGAACTACGGTGCGGGCGGCGTCGCGGGCGGGGCGAACATCTCGTTCACCGCTCCTGGCGGCAAGCCCGTGACCTTCACGTATGTGCTCGCGACGCACATCCTGACGATCCAGGTCACCGACGTGCCGCTGCCCGGCACGGGCGAGGAGCGGGCGCAGTGGATCGACGCGGGCACGATCGCGTGGCCGTCCGCGCTCGTCGCGGGGGCGGACCCCGCGACGCTGACCTTCGCGCTCCACGCGTCGCCTGACGGCGCGGTCGCTGTCGTCGACGGTGCGGTGACAGGCGGGACGAGTGTCGCGCTCACGTACGACTCGGCGGGTCTGACCGCCGCTGAGCTCAGCCGGTTCCCGGCGCTCAACGAATACGTCGCCTTGCATCCGGCCGGGATCGACCGTGCGGCCGTCGCCGAGCTGCTCAAGGGAGAGCTCTTGGTCACTCAGGCGGCCTCCGACGGGACCCTGAAGGCGGCTACCGGTGTGCAGATCCCCGGAGCTCTCGACGACTTGTACGCCGCTGATGCCACACATCGTACGTTCGGTGCGACGTGGAGCAAGGAGCGTCCGACGCTCGCGGTGTGGGCGCCGACCGCCCAAGGCGTCGACCTGCTGCTGTGGCCCGCATCGGGCACGAATGCCCCCGACACGAGCGCAGCACCCCAGCGCATCGCGATGGCCAGGGGTTCCGACGGGGCGTGGACGGTCCGCGGCGACAAGGGCTGGAAGGGCGCCGCGTACCGGTACGCCGTCTCGGTGTACGCGCCGACCACCGACAAGGTCGAGGTCAACGAGGTCACCGACCCGTCGTCGGTCGCCCTCACCCTGAACTCGACGCACTCGGTCCTCGTCGACCTCGCTGACCCGGCCTACCGGCCGAGGCAGTGGGAGAAGGCCAAGCAACCCGTCGTGGCACCCGTCGACCAGACGATCTACGAGCTGCACGTGCGGGACTTCTCGATCAACGACCAGAGCGTCCCTGCCGCCAAGCGCGGGACATACCTCGCGTTCGCGGTCAACGGCGCGGGCCGGACCCACCTGCGTGAGCTGGCCGAGGCGGGCCTGACCACCGTGCACCTGCTGCCGACGTTCGACATCGCGTCGATCGAGGAGAAGCGCAGCGCGCAGACGACCCCCGCGTGCGACCTCCCGTCGCTCGCACCGGACTCGTCCGAGCAGCAGGCGTGCGTCATGGCCGGCGCGGACACCGACGGCTACAACTGGGGCTACGACCCGCTGCACTGGTCGGCGCCCGAGGGCTCCTACGCGGTCGACGCGTTCGGCGGCGCCCGCGTCGCCGAGTTCCGCACGATGGTCGGTGCCCTCCACTCCGACGGGCTGCAGGTCGTGCTCGACCAGGTGTTCAACCACACGGTCGCGAGCGGCCAGGACCCGAAGTCGATCCTCGACCGGGTCGTGCCCGGCTACTACCACCGGCTCAACGCCGTGGGGCGGGTCGAGACCTCGACGTGCTGCCAGAACATCGCTACCGAGCACGCCATGGCCGGCAAGATGATGGTCGACTCGGTCGTCACGTGGGCCCGGGACTACAAGGTCGACGGCTTCCGCTTCGACCTCATGGGCCACCACTCGGTCGAGACCATGAAGGCCGTGCGGACGGCGCTTGACGCGCTCACGCCCGGCAAGGACGGCGTCAACGGCAGGGGCGTCTACCTGTACGGCGAGGGCTGGAACTTCGGGGAGGTCGCGAACAACGCCCTGTTCACCCAGGCCACGCAGGGTCAGCTCGGCGGTACCGGGATCGGGACGTTCAGTGACCGGCTGCGCGACGCCGTCCGCGGCGGCGGCCCGTTCGACACCGACCCACGCATCCAGGGCTTCGGCTCGGGCGAGGCGACCGACCCGAACGGGGCGGCCGTCAACGGGACCGAGGCCGACCAGCTCGCGCGGCTCGGCCATGACACGGACCTCGTCAAGCTCGGCATGGCGGGCAACCTGCGCGCCTTCTCGTTCGAGACTGCCGACGGGACGACGCGCACGGGCGCCCAGATCGACTACAACGGGCAGCCCGCGGGCTACGCGGACTCGCCCGAGGAGGTCATCACCTACGTCGACGCGCACGACAACCAGACGCTGTTCGACTCGCTCACGCTCAAGCTGCCGACCGCTACGTCCATGCGTGACCGGGTGCGCATGAACACCCTGTCGCTCGCGACGACCGCGCTCGCCCAGACGCCGTCGTTCTGGCACGCGGGCGCCGACCTGCTGCGCAGCAAGTCCCTCGACAAGAACTCGTTCAACTCCGGGGACTGGTTCAACTCGCTCGACTTCACCAAGCAGGACAACGGCTTCGGCCGCGGCCTGCCCCCGAGCGCCGACAACCAGGCGATGTGGGTCTACGACCAGCCTGCGCTGGCTGACCCGGCGCTCAAGCCGGCTGCGGCCGACATCCGGGCGGCTTCGGCCGCGGCTGACGACCTGCTGCGCCTGCGGTTCTCGACCGACCTGTTCCGGCTCGGGTCCGCGCAGCTCATCGAGCAGAAGGTCTCGTTCCCCGACGGCGGGCCGGCGGCGACGCCCGGCGTGCTCGTCATGCGGATCGATGACACGGTGGGCCCGGACGTCGACCGGTCGCTGAACGGCGTCCTCGTGGTGCTGAACGCGTCCGACGAGGCCACCACCCAGACGATCCCTGCGCTCGCTGGCCGCACCCTTGCGCTCTCGCCTGTCCAGGCCGCGGGCTCCGACCAGGTCGTCAAGGCCACGACGTGGGTCGCGGCGTCGGGCACGGTCAATGTCCCGGCCCGCACGGTCGCGGTCCTGGTCGAGAAGCAGCCCGCGAGCCACCACCACGGGTCCTGGCGGTGGTGATGACGACTCTGCACCGGCGGCTCGGGCACAACAGATGAACGCCTGAGCCGCCCGGTCGGCCGCGTCCTGCCCACCCCTCGTTACGACGCGTCCACGCACGTGGCGACCGGCGAGCGTCGCGGGCGGTAGTGTGCGCGCGTGGGCACTGACCGGGCGACTCCCGGCTCTCAAACTTCACTTCGTGAAGCCAACCGGGCCCGGATCGTGAGTGCAGTTCAGCAACGGGGCTCCCTCACACAGGTCGAGCTGGCCGGTGTGACAGGGCTGTCCCCGGCGACCGTGTCGAACATCGTCAAGGAGCTCACCGCGATCGGTCTGCTGCACACCGCGCCCACCTCGCGCAGCGGCAGGCGCGCGCAGCAGGTCACGCTCGCGCGCAACCTCGGGCTCGTGGCCGGGATCCACTTCGACACCCGGTCGCTGCGCGTCGCGCTGTCGGACGTGGCCCACCGCATCGTCGCCGAGCAGCGCATGCCACTGGCACCCGACCACCGGGCCGACGCAGGTCTCGAGCGGGCGGCTCTGCTGCTGACCGAGATGGTCGAGTCAGTCGACGCGAGCCTGCAGGAGGTGCTCGCGGTCGGGGTCGGGGTGCCCGCGCCCGTCGACGTGCGCACAGGGCTGGTCTCGACGGTCGGGATCCTGCGAGGCTGGGACGGCGTCGTCGTCCCGGACGTCCTCGAGCAGCGCCTCGGCATCCCCGTCTACGTGGACAACGACGTCAACCTCGGCGCGCTCGCCGAGGTGCGGCTCGGCGCGGCCCGCGGTAGCCGGGACATCGTCTACCTGCGCGTGTCGTACGGCGTCGGCGGCGGGCTGATCATCGGCGGCGACGTGTTCCACGGGCGCTCGGGCATCGCGGGGGAGATCGGGCACATGATCATGGCGGACGACGGCCCGCTCTGCCGGTGCGGCAACCGCGGCTGCCTCGAGACGTTGATCGGGGGCGCTGTCCTGCTCGCGCAGCTCCAGCCGAGCCACGGGCACCTCACGATGCGCGACATGATCACGCGCGCCAAGGAGGGCGACCCCGACTGCCGTCGCGTCATCGCCGACGCCGGTACGCACCTCGGTCGGGCCGCCGCGAACGTGTGCAACCTCTTCGACCCTGAGCTGGTCGTCGTCGGCGGCCAGCTCGCCGCGGCCGGGCCGCTCCTGCTCGACCCGCTCCGCGCAGTCCTGGCAGAGCGGGTCCTGCCCAGCACCGCGGGGCCAGTCGACGTGGTCGAGGCCGAGCTCGGAGCGGCTGCGGAGGTCCGGGGGGCGCTCTCCGTCGCGCTCGACCGCGCCAGCATCGCCGGCGCCCTGGCGGTGACGGGATGAGCCCGCGTCGCCAGGTGCGCGCCCTGAGCTTCGCGGTCGCCGCCCTCGTCGTGCTCGCCGGCTGCGCGACGCCCGCCGTGCAGTCGCGATCGGCCGACACGATCGCGCTGCTGCTGCCCGAGTCGAAGACGGCGCGGTACGAGAGCGTCGACCGGCCGGCGTTCGAGGCGGTCGTCGCCACCCGCTGCCCGGAGTGCCGAGTGCTGTACGCGAACGCCGACCAGGACGCGGCTCGCCAGCAGCAGCAGGCAGAATCGGTCCTTACCCAGGGCGCGAACGTGCTCGTGCTCGACGCCGTCGACGCCGCGGCGGCCGCGAGCATCGTCGCGGCAGCCAACGAGCGCGGCGTGAAGGTCATCGCCTACGATCGGTTCATCGCCGACGCGCCCGTCGACTACTACGTGTCCTTCGACAACGAGCTGGTCGGGCGGCTCCAGGGCGAGGCGCTCGTGCGTGCGCTCGAGGCCAGGCCTCCCGCCGGCGACGGCCGACGCGGCGTACTGGTCGTCGGCGGTGCGGCCACCGATCCGAACTCGGCCCAGTACCGCGCCGGCGAGCTTGCGGCGTTCGAGGGCCACGACATCGACGTGCTCGCGTCGTACGACACCCCCGACTGGAGCCCCGACAAGGCCCAGGAGTGGGTCGCCGGCCAGCTCACGCAGTACGCCGGCCGGGTCGACGCGATCGCGGCGGCCAACGACGGGACCGCTGGCGGGGCGATCTCGGCGATGAAGGCAGCGGGCCTCGACCCCGTCCCACCCGTCACAGGACAGGACGCCGAGCTCGCTGCGGTCCAGCGCATCGTGTCGGGGGACCAGTACATGACCGTCTACAAGGCCATCCGGCAGCAGGCCGGCATCGCCGCCGAGCTCGCGGTACGGGTCACCCGGGGTGAGCAGCCGGGGACCCCAGTGCGCGTCGCGGGCGTCCCGGCGCTGCTGCTCACGCCGGTGGCCGTCACCAAGGCTGACGTCGGCCGCATCCTGGTCGGTGGCGGCGTCTTCACCACGGAGGAGATCTGCGTGCAGCCCTACAGACAAGCGTGCATCGACGCGGGCCTCATGGCCGGTGGTGGCTCGTGAGCTCCCCGGTGCTGTCCCTGCGCGGGGTGTCCAAGAGCTTCGGCGCCGTGCGGGCGCTCGCGCACGTCGACCTCGACGTCCGCACCCACGAGGTCGTCGCGGTCGTGGGCGACAACGGCTCGGGCAAGTCGACCCTCGCCGGTGTGCTGTCGGGAGCCCTCGTGCCCGATGCCGGCCAGGTCGAGCTCGACGGTCGGCCTGTGACGCTCGCGTCCCCCGGGCTCGCCCGGGCGCTCGGGATCGCGGCGGTGTTCCAGGACGGCGCGCTGTGCGAGAACCTCGACGTCGTGGAGAACCTGTTCCTCGGGCAGGAGGTCACGGCCGGTCCACTCCTCGACGAGGTCGCGATGGAGAAGGAGGCCTGGAGCCTGCTCAACAAGCTCGCCGCGCGGGTGCCGTCCGTGCGCGTGCCCGTCGGCGCCCTGACCGGCGGGCAGCGCCAGGCTGTCGCGATCGCGCGGACGCTGCTCGGCGACCCGCGCGTGGTCGTGCTCGACGAGCCGACCGCGGCGCTGGGCATCACCCAGACCGCCGAGGTGCTCAACCTCGTCGAGCGGCTGCGCGACGACGGCCACGCCGTGGTGCTCATCAGCTCCTCGATCGTCGATGTCCAGGCCGTCGCCGACAGCATCGTCGTCCTGCGCCTCGGGCGAACCAACGGCGTCTTCGATGCCGACCAGGTGAGCTACGAGGACCTGATCGCTGCGATGACCGGTGCGACACCGGTCGGCCGACGCACACGACCCGCGCGCCGAGAGGAGAACGTGACATGACCGGCTCGACGCATCCGCGCACCGGCGCACCGGGACCGGTCGGGGGACTGAGCGGTCTGCGCTCCCTGCTGACCCAGCGCATGCGAAGCGGGCAGCTCGGGACGCTGCCGATCGTGGGCGCCCTGATCGTGATCTGGCTCGTGTTCCAGCTGCTCAACCCGCACTTCCTGTCGAGCGACAACCTCGTCAACCTCACGCTCCAGTCCGCCGCGACCGGCGTCATCGCGCTCGGCATCGTGCTCGTGCTCCTGGTCGGGCAGATCGACCTGTCGGTCGGTTCGGTCAGCGGCCTGGCCGCCGCCGTCGTCGCGATCGGGTCGGTGCAGCTCGGGTGGCCGACGCTGCTTGCGGTCGTCGTCGCGCTCGGTGTCGGCGCGGTCGTCGGCGTCCTGTACGGCGCTCTCACGACGCGGCTGGGGCTCCCGAGCTTCGTCCTGACGCTCGCCGGACTGCTGGTGTTCGCCGGCCTGCAGCTGCGCGTTCTCGGGCCGACGGGTTCGGTCAACCTCCCGTTCCGGTCCACCCTCGTCCGGCTGAGCCAGCAGGGCTTCCTGGCGCCCGCGGCATCCTCGGCGATCGTTGCGGCGGTCGTGCTCGGGTATGCCGCGATGCTCATGGTCGAGCGTGCACGGCGCCGGCGGGCCGAGCTGCCCGTCGCGTCCCCGGTCGACCTCGGCGTCCGCATCGGGGCGCTCGCGCTCGTGCTGGGGTCCAGCGTCGCCTACCTCAACACCAACCGAGGCGTCGGAGTGACGTTCGCGCTGTTCGTCAGTCTGGTCGCGGTGGTCGACCTGCTGCTGCGCCGCACCCGCTGGGGGAGGGCGGTGCGCGCCGTCGGCGGCAACGTCGAGTCGGCGCGCCGCGCGGGGATCCCCGTCCGGCGCACGTTCGTCTCGGTGTTCGTCGCGTGCTCGACGCTGGCCGCGCTCGGCGGCGTGCTGTCCGTCGGCCGGCTCGCCGCCGCGAACCAGGCGACCGGCGGGGGTGACGCGAACCTCACAGCGATCGCCGCCGCCGTCATCGGTGGCACGAGCCTGTTCGGTGGCCGTGGGAGCGCGTGGTCGGCGCTGCTGGGCGTGCTCGTGATCCAGTCGATCTCGAGCGGGCTCACGCTGCTGAACCTCGACACGGCAGTGCGCTACGTCATCACCGGGCTGGTGCTCGCGCTGGCGATCGCGATCGACACGCTCATGCGCCGCGCTCGCGAGGTCTGAGCGCTCTGCGCGACCCGTCAGGTCAGCGGAAGACGACTGTGCGGTGCCCGTCGAGCAGCACACGGTGCTCGGCGTGCCAGCGGACGGCCTTGGCCAGCGCCCGGCGCTCGACGTCCTGGCCGAGTGCGACAAGGTCCTCGACCCCGCGCGTGTGGTCGACGCGCTCGACGTCCTGCTCGATGATCGGCCCCTCGTCGAGGTCGCCCGTCACGTAGTGCGCGGTCGCTCCGATGAGCTTGACGCCGCGGTCGTGGGCCTGGGCGTACGGGCGCGCGCCTTTGAACGACGGCAGGAACGAGTGGTGGATGTTGATGATCCGACCGGCGAGCGCGCGGCACAGGTCGTCCGACAGGACCTGCATGTAGCGCGCGAGCACCACGAGCTCGACGTCGAGCTCATCGATCAGCGCGAGCAGCTGGGCCTCGGCGGCCGCCCTGGTCGCGGCGGTGACGGGGATGTGGTGGAAAGGTATGTCGTAGAACCGGGCCAGGTCCGCGAGCACCGTGTGGTTGGACACCACCGCGACGGTCTCGATCGGCAGGTTCTCGGAGCGCTGGCGGAACGCGAGGTCGTTGAGGCAGTGCGCGGCGGTCGACCCGAGGATCAGCGTCCGGATCGGACGTCCCGCGACGTCGAGCGTCCACGTCATGGCGAACAGCGCGGCGAGCTCGGCGAGGGCCAGCTCGAGGTCGGCGCATGTCGCGGTGGACGTGACCTGCACGCGCATGAAGAACAGGCCCGTCAGGGCGTCCCCGAACTGCTGCGACTCCGTGATGTTGCCGCCGTGCTCGGCGAGCAGACCTGCGACGGCGTGCACGATCCCGGGTCGGTCGGGGCACGAGAGCGTCAGGACCCAGGGCGTCGCTGCGGTCGGCGTGGTCGGCGTGGTCGGCGTGGTCGGCACTGTGGAGGACACGAGGCCCCACGGTAGCCGAGGTGGGCGGGCGCGCGTCGTGCACCGGGGCACCCGCGGTGGTGCGACGATGGGGCCATGAGCGAGCCCGAGGTGCAGATCCGGACCGTGACCGACGCCGATGCCGGGGAGCTGCTCACTGTGCGCCGTGCGGCGTTCGTCAGCGAGGCGCAGATCTACGGCGACCCCAACATCCCGCCGCTGACGCAGACCCTCGAGGAGCTGCGCACGGACCTCGCGGACGCGAACGTCATCACGCTCGGCGCGTGGGACGGCCACCGGCTCGTCGGCTCGATCCGGGTTCTGCTCGAGGGCACGAAGGCCACCCTCGGTCGCCTCGCGGTCGCCCCCGACCTTCAGGGCAAGGGTGTCGGCACGCAGCTCCTGCTCGCGATCCTGCCGCTCCTGCCCGACGACACCTCCGAGGTGTGGGTCTTCACGGGCCGCGACTCGGTGCAGAACCTCGCGCTGTACGCGAAGCACGGCTACGAGCACCAGCACGACCAGACTGCCGGCGACCTCACCTACGCCTACCTGCGCAAGATCCTCGGCGACGACGCGACGATCTGAGTCCGACCGCGCGTCCGCAGTCGGCGAGCCGGCGGGCGGTCAGCGGTCCGCGGTCGGTCGGTACCGAGCGAACGTCGGTCCGACGAGCGTGACCGTCAGGGCTGCCGAGACCGACTCTGCCGCGAGCATGCCGACAAGGACGAGCAGCTGGACCTGGGCGGCCTGGAGCGGTGTCGCACCGCCGAGGAGCAGGCCGACGAACGCCCCCGGCAGGCTCACGAGCCCCGCGGTGCGCGTCTGGTCCAGGGCGGGTACCAGGGACCGTGCGACCGCCCGCCGACCGAGATCGCGGATGGCCTGCCGCGGCGTCGCGCCGATCGACAGCCACGCCTCGACCTCGTCCCAGCGGACGATCGCGTCGTCGCGCAGGCGCCCGCCCGCGAGCGCCGCCGCGACCATCGATCCGCCGATGACCTGCGCGGCGTAGGGGAGCGCGGCGTTCGGCACGCTCGACAGCGCACCCGAGGCGAGCACCACGCCGACCGTGGTCGCGGCGCCGGCCCCGATCGCGCCGAGCACCTCGAGGGCATGCCGGGCGACGCCGGGGTCACGGATCCCGATGCCGTGGCCCACGAGCCCGATACGCCGCGCAGCGGTCGCCGTCGCGACGACGAGCATGACCCCGAGGTAGGGGACGAGTGCGCCCGGGTGCGTGAAGATCCAGCCGATGACGAGCGCGACGACCACGAGCTGCACCGCCGCGCGGCCCACGGCGACGAACGAGTCCGCCGCGACACCCGCACCGACCCAGCGTTGGACTCCCGCCGCAACGGCGACCAGGACGATGACGGCGGCGACGAGGGAGGGAACTTCGCCGGTGTGCACGTCGACCATTGTCCGCCGGGACGGGGACCGTCTTGGACCGCCGCGTTGGTAGGCTGTGCGGGTCGCAACTGGCGCAACGGGTGGACTACCACCGGGGAGCGACGCAGCAGCAGACTACGGGTCGGACGCCTGGGCCCCCGGTCACCACACATCTGTGTGCGTGCCCATCCGTGTGCCGGGCCGCGCACACCCGCTGACTGCCGAGGAGATACATGAGCGCCGATCAGTCCCCGTTGCTGGACCAGTCCCTGTCCGTGGTCGACCCCGAGATCGCGGCGGTGCTCGACGGTGAGCTGGCCCGCCAGCAGAGCACCCTCGAGATGATCGCGAGCGAGAACTTCGTACCGCGCGCCGTCCTTCAGGCGCAGGGCTCGGTCCTGACGAACAAGTACGCCGAGGGCTACCCTGGCAAGCGGTACTACGGGGGCTGCGAGCAGGTCGACGTCGCCGAGACCCTGGCGATCACCCGGGCCAAGGCACTGTTCGGCGCCGACCACGCGAACGTCCAGCCGCACTCCGGTGCGACCGCGAACGCGGCCGTCCTGCACGCGCTCATCAATGCGGGCGACAAGATCCTCGGCCTCGAGCTTGCGCACGGCGGTCACCTGACGCACGGCATGAAGCTCAACTTCTCGGGCAGGCTCTACGAGGTCGGCGCGTACGGGGTCGACCCCGAGACGTTCCTCGTCGACATGGACAAGGTCCGTGAGGCCGCGCTCGCGCAGCGTCCCGACGTCATCATCGGCGGCTGGTCCGCGTACCCGCGCCAGCTCGACTTCGCCGCGTTCCGCTCGATCGCGGACGAGATCGGCGCGAAGCTGTGGGTCGACATGGCGCACTTCGCGGGCCTGGTTGCCGCGGGCCTGCACCCGAGCCCCGTGCCGCACGCGGACGTGGTGTCCTCGACCGTCCACAAGACGCTCGGCGGCCCGCGCTCGGGCTTCATCCTCAGCCGTACGGAGTTCGCCAAGAAGATCGACTCTGCGGTGTTCCCGGGCCAGCAGGGCGGCCCGCTCATGCACGTCATCGCCGCCAAGGCCGTGTCGTTCAAGATCGCTGCCACCGCGGAGTTCCGGGAGCGGCAGGAGCGCACGCTCGCCGGTGCGCGGATCCTCGCCGAGCGCCTGCTGTCACCCGACGTCGCCGCCGCGGGCGTGTCCGTCCTGACCGGCGGAACGGACGTCCACCTCGTGCTCGTCGACCTGCGGCGCTCGGACCTTGACGGACAGCAGGCCGAGGACCTCCTGCACGCCGTCGGCATCACGGTGAACCGCAACGCGGTGCCGTTCGACCCGCGGCCTCCGCGCGTCACGTCGGGCCTCCGGATCGGTACGCCCGCGCTCGCGACCCGCGGCTTCGGGGACGCCGAGTTCACGGCGGTCGCGGACATCATCGCCACGGCCCTCGTCCAGGGCGCTTCGGCCGACGTCGACTCGCTGCGTGCCCGCGCCGCCAAGCTGGCCGCGGCGCACCCGCTGTACGAGGGCTTGAAGCAGTACTGACCTCACCCGCCCGCAGCCTCGCCCCGGACCGTTCCGCACGCGGAGCGGCCGGGGGCGAGGCTGCCGCGTCTTTCAGGAGACACATATGACTGCACAGGTGCTCGACGGCAAGGCGACCGCCACCGCGATCAAGGCCGAGCTGACCGTCCGGGTGGCAGCGCTCGCGGTCCGGGGCGTGCGGCCGGGGCTCGGCACGCTTCTCGTCGGCGACGACCCCGGCTCGCGGTGGTACGTCAACGGCAAGCACAAGGACTGCGCCGAGGTCGGGCTCGCCTCGATCCGTGAGGACCTGCCCGCCACGGCGACGCAGGAGGACATCGAGGCCGCGGTCGCGCGGCTCAACGCGGACCCGGAGTGCACCGGCTTCATCGTGCAGCTGCCGCTTCCGCAGGGGATCGACACGAACCGCGTGCTCGAGCTCGTCGACCCTGACAAGGACGCCGACGGCCTGCACCCGACGAACCTCGGCCGCCTCGTGCTGCGCGTCAACCAGGAGATTGCCTCGCCGCTGCCGTGTACGCCCCGCGGCATCATCGAGCTGCTCGAGCGGCACGGCGTCGTGCTCGCGGGGGCCGACGTCGTAGTGGTCGGCCGCGGTACGACTGTCGGACGGTCGATCGGGCTGCTGCTGACCCGGCGGGCGGTCAACGCGACAGTCACGCTGACGCACACCGGCACCGACGACCTGGCGGAGCACACCCGGAACGCCGACGTCATCATCGCCGCTGCAGGGGTCCCGGGGATCATCACGGCCGACATCGTCAAGCCCGGTGCCGTCGTCGTCGACGTCGGCGTCTCGCGCGTCACTGACCCGGAGACCGGCACGACGCGCATCGCCGGTGACGTGGACCCGGGCGTCGCCGAGATCGCCGCGTGGATCTCCCCGAACCCGGGCGGCGTCGGCCCGATGACGCGCGCGATGCTCCTGGCCAACGTCGTCGAGTCCGCGGAGCGTGCGCTCGAGGGCTGATGCCCGGGCACTCGATCAGGTGTCCCCTTTCGCCGATACGCCCAATATGTGAGATGTTCACAGCAGGTTCACCGGCTTCACACATCTGCGACATAGGGGTTGCGTACACCTGGCCTACCGGCTGGGGAACGTTGCCGGTGCCTGCACACCGTCCATACCCGGACCGTGCGCTCGGACATGTCGCGGGCACTGCCCGCGCTCGGAGGGGATCACCGCATGCTCCTGAATCACCCATGGCTGCGACGGTCGACCGTCGCAGCTGCGGCAGTAGCCGCACTCGCCTTCCCCGGGATCACTCCCGGCTTCGCTGCCGTCTCACCGGCATCCACGGTCGTCATCAACGAGATCTTCGGCGGCGGCGGCAACTCCGGGTCGGTGCTGACCCATGACTTCATCGAGCTGTACAACGCCGCCGACACAGCGCTCGACGTGTCGACGTGGTCGCTGCAGTACGGGTCGTCCGCGGGGACCGGCTGGAGCGGGCTCATCCCGCTCGTCGGCTCCATCCCCGCGCACAGCACCTACCTCGTCCAGGCAGCCTCGCAGACGGGCGCCTCGACGGTCTCGAACCTCCCGACCCCCGACGCGATCAGTGCCACGGTCAACCTGTCCGCGACGACCGGCAACGTCGCCCTCGTCTCGTCGACCACGGAGCTGACCTGCGTGACCACCACCTGTGCGAGCGACACTGCCGTCGTCGACCTCGTCGGCTTCGGTACCGGTGCCGCGTTCGCAGGCACGGCCGCCGCGCCCGCGCCGAGCGCGACCACCTCGATCTCCCGGGCCGACCACGTGAGCTCGGCTGACAACGCCGCCGACTTCCGTGCGGGAGCCCCGACACCCGCCGCCGCAACGACGGGCTCCCCGACCCCCACGCCGACTCCGACGCCCACCACGCCCGCAGCCGTCGTCCCGATCGCCGAGATCCAAGGCACGGGCGCCGCGAGCCCGCTGGTCGGTCAGACCGTGACCACGGCCGGCGTCGTGACCGCGACCTACCCGACCGGCGGCCTCGCCGGATTCGTCATCCAGACGCCCGGCTCGGGCGGGACGATGGACGCCACGCACACGGCCTCCGACGCGATCTTCGTCTACCAGTCGTCGGGCGTGACCGCGCAGATCGGCCAGTACGTGCACGTCACCGGCGCCGTGAGCGAGTTCAACGGGCTCACCGAGCTGTCGGCGACCACTGTCGAGGTCAGCACCGAGACGGTCGCCCAGGTGACCCCCGCGGTCGCCGCATGGCCCGCGACCGATGGGGCCCGTGAGCCGCTCGAGTCGATGCTGTTCGCCCCCACGGGCACCTACACCGTGACGAACACCCACTCGACGAACCAGTACGGCGAGGTCGGCCTCGCATTCGGCACGTCGCCGTTGCTGCAGCCGACGGAGGTCGGACGCCCCGGTTCGGCCGAGGCCGCAGCGGCCACGGCCGACAACGCCGCGCGCAAGGTCGTGCTCGACGACGGCGCCACGACGAACTTCCTGATCGCAGCCAACTCGGGCCTCACGCCCCCGTACGTCGCGCTGACGAACCCCGTCCGTGTCGGCGCGCAGGTGCAGTTCACCCAGCCGCTGATCGTCGACTACCGCAACTCCACGTGGAAGCTCAACCCCACGACGCGGGTCACCGACACCACGCCGCTCGCGGAGCGCACGCAGTTCAAGAACAACCGCACCGACGCCCCCGACACCGCGGCGCTCGCGGGCGCCGACCTGCGGATCTCGTCGTTCAACGTCCTCAACTACTTCACCACGCTCGGCGCAGCCGTCGCCGGCTGCACGTCGTACAACGACCGTGCCGGCAACCCGATCACCGTCAACACCTGCCCGGGCACCGGCCCGCGCGGCGCGTGGGACGCGGCGAGCCTCGCGCGTCAGCAGGCCAAGATCGTCGCCGCGATCAACTCGCTCGATGCCGACGTCGTCGGCCTCATGGAGATCGAGAACTCGGTGGCGCTCGGCGACCCGGTCGACACCGCGGTGAGCAGGCTGGTCGGGGCGCTCACCGCGCCCGACCCTTCCGCGCACTGGGCGTTCGTGCCCTCCTCGACGGAGCTTCCGGCCGTCGACCTGCAGGATGCGATCACCAACGCGCTCATCTACCGCACGTCGGCGCTCACGCCGCTCGGCGCCTCCCACGCGCTGGGGACTGCGAGCGCGGCCGGTCAGGCGTTCGCGAACGCGCGTGAGCCGATCGGCCAGGCGTTCACCCCGGTCGGAGGTGGCGAGCCGTTCTTCGTCGCCGTCAACCACCTCAAGTCGAAGGGCTCGGCGGGTCCGCTCCCGGGCGACGCTGACACCGGCGACGGCCAGGGCGCGTCCAACGCGTCGCGCGTCGCGCAGGCCACCGCGCTCGCGGCCTGGGTCCCGACGGTGCTCGCGTCGTACCCGACGACCCCGGTCACCGCTGTCGCGCTGCTCGGCGACTTCAACTCCTACACGCAGGAGGACCCGCTGCAGGTGCTGTACTCGGCGGGTTACACCGACGCCGCCTCGCACTTCGCGACGGGGGAGTACTCGTACAGCTTCTCAGGGCTCTCGGGCTCGCTGGACCACGTGCTGGTGAACGACGCGATGATGGCGCGCTCGACCGGATCGACCATCTGGTCGATCAACTCCCCGGAGTCGATCGCGCTCGAGTACAGCCGGTACAACTACCACGGCACGCTCTTCTACGCCCCTGACCAGTTCGCTTCCTCGGACCACGACCCGGTCATCCTCGGCCTCAAGGCCAACGTCGCACCCCCGACAACCGACGTGACCCTGCTGAACATCAACGACTTCCACGGCCGGATCGACGGCAACACCGTCAACTTCGCCGGGACGATCGAGCAGGAGCGCGCGGCCAAGGGTCAGGGCAACACGGTCCTGCTCTCGGCCGGCGACAACATCGGCGCATCCCTGTTCGCGTCGTCGGTCGCGAAGGACCAGCCCACGATCGACGTCCTCAACGCACTCGGTCTGAAGGCCTCGGCGGTCGGCAACCATGAGCTCGACGGCGGGTTCGCCGACCTCACGGACCGCGTCGTCGCGGGTGGCACGAACGCGTCGTGGGACTACCTCGGGGCGAACGTCTACTTGAAGGGCACCACGACCCCCGCTCTGCCCGAGTACAAGGTCCTCGATGTGGCAGGCAAGCGCCTCGCCGTCATCGGTGCGGTCACCCAGGAGACCCCGGCGCTCGTCTCGCCCGGGGGCATCTCGGGGCTCGACTTCGGCGACCCCGTCGACGCCGTCAATCGCGTCGTCGCGCAGCTGAGCGACGGCAACGAGGCCAACGGCGAGGCTGACGTCTTTGTGGCTGAGTACCACGAGGGTGCGGGTGCGGGCACGCCCGATCACGCGACGCTCGACCAGGAGATCGCCGCCGGCGGGGCGTTCGCGAAGATCGTCACCCAGACGGATGCCAAGGTCGACGCGATCTTCACGGGCCACACCCACAAGGTGTACGCGTGGGACGCACCGGTCCCTGGATCGACGACGGCCACCCGGCCGATCCTGCAGACGGGCTCCTACGGGGCGTTCGTCGGCGAGATCACGCTGACGATCGACAACGCCACGGACGACGTCATCGCGTACACGGCGAAGAACGTGGCGCGTACGACGACCGCGGCGGCCACGCTGGTCGCGACGTACCCGCGGGCCGCAGCCGTCAAGACGATCGTCGACGCGGCGCTCGCGAACGCCGCGGTCCAGGGCAACACGGTCGTGGGCTCGCTCACGGCCGACATCACGACGGCCTACATCGGCACGTCGCGCGACGACCGGGCGTCGGAGTCGACGCTCGGCAACCTCGTCGCGAACTCGCTGCGCACCTCGCTCAGCGACCCGCTGCGCGGCGGTGCCCAGATCGGTGTCGTCAACCCGGGCGGCCTGCGGAGCGACCTGTTCGCGAAGCAGTCGTCCTACAGCCCGGCCGGTCCGGCGCTGGACGGCCAGATCACGTACGCCCAGGCGAACGCGGTCCTGCCGTTCCTGAACAACCTGTGGACCGTCTCGCTGACGGGCGCGCAGCTCCGGACGATGCTCGAGCAGCAGTGGCAGACCAACCCCGACAGCACTGTGCCGTCGCGGCCCTACCTGCAGCTCGGCCTGTCGGACAACGTGTCGTACACCTACGACGCGTCGCTCGCCGCGGGCAGCCGCATCACGTCGGTGACCATCGACGGGGCACCGCTCGACCCGGTCGCGTCCTATCGGGTCGGCACGTTCAACTTCCTCGCGACGGGCGGCGACAACTTCCGGATCTTCTCCTCGTCGACCGACGTGCGTGACTCGGGGCTCGTGGACCGGGACGCGTGGATCGCCTACCTGACGGCCCACCAGCCGGTGTCGCCGAGCTTCGCCCGGCACGCCGCGCAGGTCACCGGTCTGCCGAGCACGGCGACGCAGGACGACACCCTCGCGTTCGGCGTCACGAAGCTGGACCTGACGTCGCTCGGCAGCCCTGCCAACACGACGCTCACGGCCTCCTGGGTCGGGAGCGCCGCCGCTCCGGCGGCGGTGCCGGTGACGGCGGGTGCCGCGCAGGTCTCCGTGGTCGTCCCCCGGGACGTCGTGGGGGCGGCAACGCTCCGCCTGTTCGCCGCGCCATCGGGTACGACGGTGACCATTCCGGTGACCGTCGCACCCGGGGTCCCGATCCCGCCGAAGGCGCCCGGCCGAGCCGTTCTGAGCAGCGACAACGGCTGGCCCCGCGGCCTGCACGACGGTGACTACACGATCGCGGCCGATCTGCGCCGCGGTCAGAACGGCACGACGTTCAAGCTCTACGAGAACGGGGTGCTCATCCACACCGAGTCCCTCGAGGACCGCACGCCGGATGCGCAGCACGTCGAGGTGCACCTGACGGGCCGGGTCAACGGCACGTACGCGTACACCGGGGAGCTGTCCAACCTCAAGGGCACGACGGCGACGACCTCGGTCACGGTGAAGGTCACCGACGCCAACCCCGGCAAGCCGTTCCTGTTCTCCGACAACTGGGACGGCAACGGGACGTACACGGTGACCGCCGTGAAGTGGTGGGGTACCCCCGCCACGACGTACCGGCTCTACGAGGACGGTGTCCTGATCGACACCCAGGCCATGTCCGCAAGCGCGGGCCTCGGGCCGCAGTCGGCCTCGACGACGGTCACTGGTCGGTCGGTGGGCAAGCACACCTACCGTGCCGAGCTCGCGAACGCCGCGGGCGTGACGAGCAGCTCCGTGCTGACGGTGCGGGTGCACAGGCACTGACGCGCGGCTGGTGACCGCCCGGGTGCAGGCGCTCCTCGCAGCCCGGCGCCCGGGCGGTGCCGTGTCCGGACGACTGTCATGTCGGCGGCCACGGGCCAGGGTCGCCGCCCCGGCGGACGGTCGTGACGTGGTGTGGGTCCCGTGGGGTTGGATGGTCCCGTGCTGACGATCGCGACCGCCAACGTGAACGGGATCAGGGCCGCGTTCAAGCGCGGCGTGGGTCCGTGGCTCGAGACTCGTCGGCCTGACGTGCTCCTGCTCCAGGAGGTGCGTGCGCCCGACGAGATCCTCAGCGACTTCTTCCCCACGAGCGAGTGGGACCTGGCCCACCAGGAGAGCGAGTTCAAGGGTCGGGCCGGCGTGGCGATCGCCTCGCGTCTGCCGATGAGCGCGGTCCGCATCGGGCTCGGCTCCGACCTCCCGGGAGAGACCGGACGCTGGGTCGAGGCGGACCTCGACCTCCCTGCGCGAGACGGCGCACCAGCGCGCACGCTCACCGTCGTGTCGACCTACCTCCACTCGGGCACCGTCGGCACGCCGTCGATGGACGAGAAGTACGCGTTCCTCGACCGGGTCACGGCACGGCTGGGTGAGCTCGCGGAGGAGGGTGGGCTCGTGGTCGTCGCGGGCGACCTCAACATCGCGCATCGCAACGTCGACATCAAGAACTGGAAGGGCAACCTCAAGGCCGCCGGGTTCCTCCCCGAGGAGCGTGCGTACCTCGACCGGTGGTTCGACGACCTCGGGTGGCGCGACCTCGGTCGCGAGCTCGGCGGAGCCGGCCCCGGTCCGTACACGTGGTGGTCGTGGCGCGGCAAGGCGTTCGACACGGACTCGGGCTGGCGCATCGACTATCAGCTGGTGACACCGGACCTCGCCGACGCGGCCGTCTCGGTCGAGGTCGACCGCGCGCCGTCCTACGACACGCGGTGGAGCGACCACGCGCCTCTCCTAGCGACGTACGACCTCTAGGGCCAGAGGTCAGTACCGGATCGCGTCGATGACCTTGACGCGGACGGCGACGATCGCGGGGATCAGGCCGGCCAGGGCGCCAACCGCCGTCGCACACACCATGCCGGTGACGGCTGCCGCGATGGGGAAGGGCGGCACGTCCTCGATGCGGCCGCCGAACACCTTCTCGATGGGGATGTTCTTGATCACCGCGACCGCGATCACGACCCCCACCACGCCGGCGACCACCGTCGCCACCACGGACTCCATGAGGACCCCGAAGAACACGCGACCGGAGGTCGCGCCGAAGCTGCGACGGATGCCGATCTCGCGGATCCGGAATCGCACGGTGACGAGCGCGATGTTGACGAGCCCGAGACCTCCCAACAGCAGGGAGAACCCGCCGATCCCGAGGACCACCCACCGGGTCGCACCGTCGAGCACGTTCTGCCCGCTGAACGTCTCCGAAGCGTCCACCCGGGTGCCGGGAAGAGCCGCAGCGAGGTCGCGCCTGAGCAGGGGCTGCAGCTGCTTGGCAAGGTCGGGCGGGACCCACACCTTGAAGCTCGGCGCCTGGACGCCCATGGCGGTGTCGAGCAGCCCCCACCGAGTGGTGTGGTCGTACAGCAGGTAGGCCGACGGCGGCTCGTCGGGCCACGAGTTCTTGTACACGCCGATGACCTCGGTGCGTACCTGCGTGTCACGGCCGGCCAAGAGCGTCGGGTGCGACGACACGTCCGTCGCGCCGAGGGTAGCGAGAAACGCCTCGTTGACGACCGCTACCGGCGCGAACCGTTGAACGTCCGCGTCCGTGAACCATCGCCCTTGGGTGGTACGGAAACGCGTGATGACCCCGTAGTCCGGGTCGACGACCTGGGCGTTGACCATCGCGGTTCCGCTCGGGAACCGGAACGGCAGCTGGCTGCCCGTCATGCGGCTCGCATACGTGATGCCGTAGCGCTCGATGATCCGGTCGAACTCGGCCGCGTACTGCTGCTCGGTCGACGCCGTCGCCCCACCCGCGCCCGTCGGCCACGCGTACAGGTCGACCGTCACCGACCGTCCGCTCTGCCGGTCCGCGGACTCCTTGAACGCCTGGTTCATCATCTGCACCGCCGCCGTGACACCGGTGATCGCCGTCACGGCGACCGCGACCCCGATGAGCGCGAGCAGGACCCGGAGCCTGTGGATACGCAGCTCGTCCCACGCCTCGACGATCGTGCCGACGATGCCGCTCACAGGACTGCCGGGGCGACAGCGTCGTCGGGCCGGTCGGTCGGGACGTCACCGACCCACTCGGTGATGCGGCCGGGTGCGTTCAGGGTGATGGGTACGAGCACGCCCTCGGCGAGCCGGTAGTGCCGCTGGGCGCGCGCCGCGACGGCGAGGTCGTGCGTGATGGCGATCAGGGCGGCGCCGGTCTGCGAGGCGATCTCGTCGAGCAGGCTCATGACGTCCCCGCCGGTGTCGACATCGAGCGCGCCCGTCGGCTCGTCGGCGAGGATCACGCGCGGGCTGCGGACGAGCGCGCGGGCGATCGCGACGCGCTGCTGCTCACCGCCCGAGAGCTTGTCGGGCATCTCGTCGAGGCGGTCACCGAGGCCGACGCGGTCGAGCATGCTCGCGGCGAGGCGAAACCTGCGCCAGAACGGCTTGCCGTGCGCGTACATCAGCGGTGCGGCGACGTTCTCGAGCGCCGTGCGGCCCGGAAGGAGGTTGAACTGCTGGAACACGAACCCGAAGTCGTCGCCGCGTAGCCAGGCCCGGCGACGGCTGGACAGTCGGGCGACCGACGTCCCCTCGAGGAGGTAGTCGCCGGACGTGGGCTCGTCGAGCAGGCCGAGGATGTTCAGCAGCGTGGACTTGCCCGTGCCGGAGCGGCCGACGACGGAGATGTGCTCGCCAGCGTCGACCGACAGCGTGATGCCGCGCAGGATGTGCAGGACCCGGTCGTCGGGTAGCCGGACGGAACGGGTGACGTCGGTCAGCTCGAGGAGACTCATCCGGCGCACACCGTCGGGTCGAATGTCGCCGGGTTGCTGCAGTCGGGCTTGCCGCCGTCGCCGACCGGGATGAACTGCAGGATCTGGTCGCCGAGGGCCAGTCCTTCGACGATCTGGACCGTCTCCCCGTCCGTCAGGCCGAGGGTCACAGGCTTCGACGCGGAGGTGCCGTCCGGCTGCACCACCCAGACGTTCCCGTTCTGCACCGAGCCCTGGACTGACGTCACGGGGACGACGACGGCGTTCTCGGCGGTGCCGTTCGTGATCGCCAGGTCGGCACCGAGGCCGGGGAATGCGACAGCTCCTGCGGGGATCGCGCACGTCACCACCCCGGACGCGGACTGTCCGGTGGTGCCGGCGACCTGGGTGGTGTCGGTCGCGGCCGCCGCGGCGCCGATGCGCAGGTTCGTGCACGTGAACGGGGCCGGACCGCCCTTGAGCGTGACCTCGGCGTCGGCCGGGGCGCCGAGGAGCCGGTACTGCTGGTCGGGCGTCAGGGTCCCGGATACCGACATCGTCCCGGGGGACACCGTCGCGATGACGTCCCCCACCGAGACCACCTGGTCCTTGAGTGTCGGGAGCGCGAGGGTCCCCGCATGCGGGACCTTGATCGTCTCTGTCTTGATCTTCGGCTTGTTCGCGGTGACCGTCTGGACGCCGGTCTCGGCGTCCGTCGTGACGGTCGGGTCCACCGGCGTCTCGAGGGTGATGAGGAGGATCGCCGTGCCGGCGTCCACCTGCTGTCCGCCCTTCGCGAGCAGCTTCGTCACCGTGCCCGCGAGCGTCGCTCGGACCGGGGTCGCGGCGTCGGCGACGACGGCGGCTTTGACGGTCACCTTGTTCGTGATCGTGCCGGTCGTGGCCGCGACGTGCGCCTCGACGATCTCGGCCGTGGGCCGCAGCGGGTCGGTGGCCGTCGTGACGTCCGCACCCGCGAACGCGATCTTCACCAGCGCGACGGCGATGACCGCCCAGAGGAAGATCCGGACGGTCGGGAAGATGATCCTGCGTGTGATGCCCACAGCGCTGCCCCTCGAGTGGTCATGGACGGGGGCGACGCTCGCCGCCCCCGCACGCGCAACCTATCGGGGTCTGGAGGGCGGGAAGATCCACCCGTGGTATGACTTTGGAGCACCGTTGACGTGCGTGACTCGCGACGGCTACGCCGCAGGCGCCGACGGCGGGGCGAGCAAGAAGGTCGGCGCCGTGAGCCCCGCGGAGTCGAAGGCTGCAGCGATCGCAGCCGCGACACCCTCGACCGCGTCGGCCTCGACGAGCGCGATCGCCGAGCCGCCGAAGCCCCCGCCAGTCATCCGGGCTCCGAGCGCGCCGGCCGACCGGGCGGTCGTGACCGCGAGGTCCAGCTCGCGGCACGAGACCTCGTAGTCGTCCCGCAGAGAGGCGTGCGACGCGTCCATGAGCGGACCGACCTCGTGGACCCGCCGGGCGTCGAGCAGCGCGACGAACTCCTCGACCCGCGCGATCTCAGTGACGACGTGGCGCACGCGACGTGCCGCGACGTCGGCCTCGGCGCCCCCATCGGCCGCGAGGGTCGCGAGAGCTGCCGCGAGACCGTCGGTCCCGTGGATCTCGCGGAGGGTCCCGATACCGAGCCGTGCTGCCGCGGCCTCGCACGTG
>JABBOW010000133.1 GCA_012927595.1 Cellulomonas sp. | reverse complement strand
CAACTACCTCACGCCGTTCTTCGACAAGGGCAACTTCCTCGGCAACCATTTCGAGAGCGACGAGATCTCGACGCTGCTCGCGTCGGAGCGGACCGACAAGGACACCACCAGCCGCATGGCGACCATCGCGAAGGTCCAGCAGCTCATGGCCGAGAAGTACCTGTCAACGGTCCCGCTGCTCCAGGGCTCTCAGGTCGCCGTCGCTCGTGACGGCGTGAGCGGGGTCAAGGACACGCTCAACGCGTCGTTCCAGTTCCGCTACGCCGTGCTGACGAAGGGCTGACCGACGTCTGCGCTCGCAGCAACCCTTCCTCGGCGGCTCATCCCGCGTAGTCCTCTCGTTCGCTATCTGCTGGTCCGACTCGCACTGATCGTCCCCACCGTGCTGATCCTCGTCACTGTCGTGTTCTTCTTCATGCGCGTCATAGGCGACCCGATCACCGCCTCTCAGGGGGGGCGGTTGTCGGCCGTGCAGCTGGCACAACGCAGGGCCGCGGCGGGCTTCGACCGGCCGATCTTCACCCAGTACAGCGAGTACCTCGCGGGTCTTCTGCACGGTGACTTCGGCACCGCGCTGACGGACCATCGTGCGATCCGCGAGGTGCTTGTCACCAACGGTGCCGCGACGCTCGAGCTGAGCGTGTGGGCCCTCCTCGTCGCGTTCCTCGTCGGGGTCCCACTGGGACGCCTCGCTGCGCGCTACCGGGACCGGCTCCCCGACGTGAGCATCCGGACGTTCGCGGTGCTCGTGTACGCCGCACCGGTGTTCTTCGTCGGGCTGCTCCTCAAGCTGCTCTTCTCCGCGACGCTCGGCTGGCTGCCTGCCTCCGGCCGAGCGTCGGCGGGGGTCGAGGTCGCGCTGACCAACGTGAACCCGAAGACGAACATCATGGTCGTCGACGCCATCCTGTACGGCGACACCAGCTACGTCCTCGACGTGCTGCGCCATGCGATCCTGCCAGCGCTCGCCCTGGGGCTGCTTACCGCCGGGGTGTTCATCCGCCTGATCCGGATCAACCTGATCGAGACGATGCGCACCGACTACGTCACGGCCGCGCGCGCCCGGGGCGTCCCGGAGCGTCTCGTCGTGCGCAAGCACGCGTTCCGCAACGCGCTGGTCCCCGTCGTGACGGTCATGGGGATGCAGATCGCCTTGCTCCTGGGAGGGGCGATCCTCACGGAGACCACGTTCGAGTGGCAGGGGCTCGGCTACGTGCTCTCGCGCTACCTGCTCGCACGCGACTTCGTCGCCGTGCAGGGTCTGGTCACGGCCATCGCTGTCGTGGTCGCCCTCGCGAGCTTCCTGATCGATGTCATCAACGCTCTCGTCGACCCGAGAGTGAGGTTCTGATGAGCGCCATCGTCACCATCGAGACCGAAGGGCTCGCCGGACCGCCGCCTCGTCGAGGATTCCCCGGCGTAACGCTGCTCCGGTCCACGCACGGCCTCCAGCGCGGGATGCTCCTCGGCGGACTCGCCGTGATCACGCTGTTCGTCGCTGTCGCGGTGCTCGCCCCGCTCCTCGCGCCCTACGGCTTCAACGCCGACCGGGCCGGTGGGGTGATCTTCGGCACGCAGCAGGCGCCGGGCGCCGCGCACCTGTTCGGCACGACGGTGGGTGGTCAGGACGTGCTCTCCCGGGTCCTTTTCGGCGCCCGGACGGCGCTGACCGTCATCGTGCTCGCCGTCGCGATCTCGCTCGTGGTCGGCGTCCCGCTCGGCCTGGTCTCCGGTTACTTCGGCGGCGTGCTCGACCGCATCCTCGTGCTCATCACGGACGCCCTCTACGCGTTCCCGTCCCTCTTGCTCGCGATCGTCGTCTCGATCATGATCTCGGGCGGTCGGTCGACCCCGTTCGGAGGGATCCTCGCCGCTGCGATCTCGATCACCGTGGTGTACGTACCGCAGTACTTCCGGGTCGTGCGCAACCTGACCGTCTCCGTGAAGAACGAACCGTTCGTGGAGTCTGCCCGCATCACGGGGGCTCGCCCAGGCCGGATCATGTTCCGGCACGTGCTCCCCAACGTGTCCCAGACTCTGCCGGTCCTCGCGACGCTCAACGCGTCCGAGGCGATTCTCACGCTCGCCGGCCTCGGCTTCCTCGGGTTCGGCATCGAGCCGTCCGCCGCCGCCGAGTGGGGCTACGACCTCAACAAGGCGCTGGCCGACGCCACCAATGGCATCTGGTGGACCGGCGTCTACCCGGGCGTGGCGATCGTCCTGGTCGTCGCCGGGGTCACCCTTGTCGGCGAGAGCCTGAACGACGTGCTGAACCCGATGCTGCGCACGCGCGGCGGTGGGACGTCCACGGCCGACGAGGACGAGATCGCGATAGCCGGGGACCTTGACCCTGCTGCCGGCGAGCTCGGCTCCGGCTCCGATGCCACCCCGACGACAGAGGACGACCGATGACCGTCCCGACGCCCCCCATGCTCAGCCTCGACCGGCTGAGCGTCACTTTCCAGACCGATGGTGACCCCGTGCGCGCGGTCCGGGAAGTCAGCTTTGAGGTCGCTCCGGGCGAGATCGTCGCGATCGTCGGTGAGTCGGGCTCCGGCAAGTCCGTGAGTTCGCGCGCGCTCCTCGGCCTGCTGCCCGGCACCGCGACCGTCCAGGGCTCGGCGCGGCTCGACGGGACCGAGCTCACCGGGTTGCGGGGCGAGCCCATGCGCCGGATCCGCGGCAACCGGATCGCCATGATCTTCCAGGAGCCCGCCACATCGCTGGACCCGGTCCGGACGGTGGGCTGGCAGGTCGTCGAGGCGCTGCGCTCGCACCGCTCCCTGTCGCGCCGGGCGGCTCGTGCGCGCGCCGTCGAGCTCCTCGACCTCGTCGGCATCCCTGACTCCGCCCGCCGCGCCCACTCCTACCCGCACCAGCTGTCCGGCGGGCAGAAGCAGCGCGTCATGATCGCCATCGCGATCGCGTGCGAGCCTGAGGTCATCATCGCCGACGAGCCGACCACGGCGCTCGACGTCACCGTGCAGGCAGCGATCCTTGAGCTGCTGAGGGACCTACGAGACCGGCTCGGCACCGCGATCGTCCTCATCACGCACAACATGGGCGTCGTTGCCGACCTGGCCGATCGGGTGGTCGTGATGTACCGGGGACAGGTTGTCGAGCAAGGGACGGCCGCACAGATCTTCGCTGCCCCTGCCCACCCGTACACGCAGCGCCTGCTCGCCGCGGTCCCGCACCTGGGGCAAGGACGTTCGCACGTCGATGCACAGGCACCTGTCCCCGGCTCGGGCACCTCGACGCCCGCGCTGGCGGTCCGGGACCTCGTGGTGGAGTTCCCCGGGCGGCTCGGCAGCCCGCGCGTGCGCGCCGTCGACGGCGTGTCACTGACGATCGAACCCGGTCGGGTGCTCGGCCTGGTCGGCGAGTCCGGATCCGGCAAGACGACCGTCGGACGCGCTGTCGTCGGCCTCGTGCCCGCTGCCGCCGGAACTATCGAGGTCTTCGGGACCGACCTGCGAACGACGTCGCCCGCCACGCTGCGTGCGCTGCGTCGGCGCTTCGGCTTCGTGTTCCAAGACCCGGCGGCGTCGCTCAACCCCCGCGCGAGCGTCGGTGCCTGCATCTCCGAACCGTTGTCGGTCCACGCGGTCGGAGACGACGCCTCGCGCCACCGTCGCGTCGCGGAGCTGCTCGAGGCCGTCGAGCTGCCCGCGGCCTACGCCACGCGGTACCCCCACGAGCTGTCGGGTGGGCAGCGTCAACGGGTGAGCCTCGCCCGGGCCCTCGTACTCGCCCCGGACCTGCTGATCGCCGACGAGCCGACCAGCGCGCTCGACGTCTCGGTCCAGGCCACGGTGCTCGCGCTCTTCCAGCGCCTGCAGGCCGAGATGGGGTTCGCATGCCTGTTCATCAGCCACGACCTGGCCGTGATCGACCTGGTCGCGGACGAGGTTGCGGTGATGAGCGAGGGCAAGCTGGTCGAGATCGGCTCGACCGCCGAGGTGCTCCGCGCGCCCGCGCACCCTTACACCCGGGCCCTCGTCGCCGCCGTTCCGGTGCCCGATCCCGCCGAGCAGCGCGAGCGGCGCCGTGCGGCGGGCAACCTCGCCTGAGTCCTCCCGTTCGGGCGCTCGCTCGGCCCTGCCCGGGGGCCACGTACAGTTGACGTGGCAAACACGCGGAATGTCGGCATCGCCGAGCCGCCCGCGACGGCATCACGGCAGGACGGCAGGACTCATCACGGCAACTCAGACCGACGACCTCGCGGCGCAGGAACCCGACGCGGGTGTCGACCCCGCGGACCTCGCGGTCTTCCTGCGGGTGATCGACAAGGTCGGACAGCTCCCGTCCGACCACCCCCAGCTCGCCCTGGCACGTCGCGCCACGTCACAGCTGTTCAAGTCCGCGAAGCGGCAGCGCCGGACCGAACGTCGCGACGCGATCACTACTGCCGACCGCGCCGTCGTGCACGCTACGGCGACCGGCAGCCCCGGCCGGATCGACGACGAGACGCAGGGCCTCACCCTCGTCGCCACCGCGCCGGGCGCCACCGCGGGCACGCTGCTCAAGCCGCGGCCGTGCTACATCTGCAAGGAGCTCTACACCCACGTCGACGCGTTCTACCACCAGCTGTGCCCGTCGTGCGCGGCGCTCAACCGCGTGAAGCGGGACGCGCGCACCGACCTCACCGGGAAGCGCGCACTGCTCACGGGCGGCCGGGCGAAGATCGGGATGTACATCGCGCTGCGGCTGCTCCGGGACGGTGCGCACACGACGATCACCACTCGGTTCCCCCGCGACGCCGCCCGCCGGTTCGCCGCGATGCCCGACAGCGAGCAGTGGCTCGACCGCCTGACAATCGTCGGGATCGACCTGCGTGACCCGGCTGCGGTCGTGGCGCTCGCCGACGCGGTGGCCGAGGCCGGTCCGCTCGACATCCTCATCAACAACGCTGCGCAGACCGTGCGTCGCTCCCTCGGCTCGTACACCCCTCTCGTCGACGCCGAGCTGCGGCCGCTGCCGGACGGTCCGTTGCCGAAGGTCATCACGCTCGGCCACTCCTCCGATGCCCACCCGCGGGCGCTCGCCGGCTCGGTCTCGAAGCTGACGAGCCCCACGTTTGGGGCGGCCTCCGACGTCTCCCAACTCGCGCTCACGGCCGAGTCAGCCTCGCTCGAGCGCCTGCTCGCGGGCACGTCGATCGACGCCGGCGGTCTCGTGCCCGACACGGCCGACTCCAACAGCTGGGTCGCGACCGTCGAGCAGGTCGACGCGATGGAGCTGCTCGAGGTCCAGCTCTGCAACCAGACCGCACCGTTCATCCTGGTCAGCCGCCTACGTCGGGCCATGGCCGCGTCGAGCGGGCAGCGGGCGTACATCGTGAACGTCTCGGCGATGGAGGGGGTCTTCGGCCGCGGCTACAAAGGTCCGGGGCACCCGCACACGAATATGGCGAAGGCCGCGCTCAACATGCTCACCCGCACGAGCGCGACCGAGCTTGCTGAGCACGGCATCCTCATGACCAGCGTCGACACCGGCTGGATCACTGACGAGCGTCCACACCCGACGAAGGTCCGACTCGCCGAGGAGGGGTTCCACGCACCCCTCGACCTCGTCGACGGCGCGGCCCGGGTGTACGACCCGATCGTGCGCGGCGAAGCCGGCGAGGACCTGTACGGCTGCTTCCTGAAGGACTACGCGCGCTCGGCCTGGTGATCTACCCGTGACGCCACCATTCCCGTCACTGCACGACGCCACCCCGAGCCGCCGGCCACAGCTGGTCGCGGTCATGTGGGCGCGGACGGTGCCGGTCGAGCGCCTGGCACTGTCGCTGTCGGCTGACGACCATGCACGACTCAGCGGCCTGCGCAGCACCGGTGACCGCGACCGCTCCGCGTCAGCGCGCGTGCTGCTCCGGGTGGCCGTCGGTGCGTGGGCGCGGGCGCCGGCCGACGCCGTCGTGATCCGCACGGCCTCTGCGTTGTGCGGCGCGACGGATCACGGCAAGCCATACGTCGCGCCGACGCCGGCGATCCCGGCGATGCTCCGAAGAGCTCGACGGTGCCGGACGGGATGCGGATTCCGACCCGGTCGCCGCGTCGGATCCCCGCGGCGGACAGCTCGGCGGCCTTCGTGACGACCGATACCGCCAGCTCCGCGTACGTGAGCGCGACGGAGCCGTCGTCGATCGCCGGCGCGTCGCCGTACGCACGGACGGTCGCATCGAGGATGTCGCTCAGCGTCCGCTCGTCCGCGGCGGCGGCGGACCGGTGGTAGATACGCTCCAGACCGGCGTCTGCAGTGGGTTCACTCACGTCAAGAACCCCTCGCAGTTGGCGCACGGCGTCAGATGGCCATGATGGTGCCATGTCCGTCTCCGTGCCCGCGAGCTCGTCCACGTTCGCGCGGGCGCTGCTGGTTCGGCAGATCGATGCGCTCCGGGCTGCCGACGCCGACGTCCGCGCAGGTGAGACCGACGCGATCCACGCCGTCCGCGTCGCGGCGCGTCGACTGCGCTCGACGCTGACGTCCTACCGCACGCTCCTGCCGACCACCGAGGCTCGGCGGCTCACCGACGAGCTGCGCTGGCTCGGTGCCGCGCTCAGCCCGGCGCGCGATGCGCAGGTCATGCGCGACCGCCTGCTCGGCGAGCTTGCCGACACGCCGGCTGATCTCGTCGTCGGCCCCGTCCGGGAACGCATTCGCGCTGCGCTCGACGACGATGCACGCCTCGGGCAGGAGGGTGCGGCCGAGGCTCTCGTCTCAGCCCGCTACGCGCGCGTACTGGGCGACCTCGACGCGCTCGCGCAGGCCGACCCCCCGCGCGGCGTGCGGCCACGGGCCGCCGCACGAGCCGCTCG
>JABBOW010000007.1 GCA_012927595.1 Cellulomonas sp. | reverse complement strand
CCGCCCCCGCCGCGGTGTCGGCTGCAGCGTCCGGCAACGCGACCACGACGGAGCCCTGGTACCAGGTGATCTGGGGCTCGGTCGAGGTCGCAGGGGGTACGTCGAACGGTTCCGCCACCTCGGGGGACAATGGCAAGGCCCCCACGGACGGTTCGAGCGCGCCCACGGGCGGGGCGACCGCTCCCTGACGCTCGACCTGAACGGACCATCTGTGACTGACACCTCCGGGACCACCGGCGCACGCACCGACACATCCACCGAATCTGCGACTGTGACCGACAGTGACCTCGAGGTCCTGGCGGAGCAGCTCGGTCGGCTGCCGCGCGGGGTCGTCGGGATCGCCGCGCGGTGCGTGTGCGGCCGCCCGATCGTCGTGCGCACGGCGCCGCGTCTCGACGATGGGACACCGTTCCCCACCACGTACTACCTGACCTGCCCGCCGGCCGTCGCGGCCGTCAGCACGCTCGAGGCGGGTGGCCTGATGAAGGAGCTCACGGCGCGGATCGCAGACGATGCCGAGCTCGCGGCGGCCTACCGTCGGGCCCACGCGGCCTACCTTGCCGATCGCGAGCAGCTCGGGCACGTCGAGGAGATCGTCGGGGTCTCGGCGGGTGGGATGCCGACGCGCGTCAAGTGCCTGCACGTCCTCGTCGGTCACGCGCTCGCGGGGGGGCCCGGGGCCAACCCGATCGGTGACCTCGTGCTCGCCGAGCTGCACCCGGTCTGGTCCCCGACCCGCTGCACGTGCTGACCCTCGTCGAGGGATCGGCCTTGGCCGTCCCGGCTCCGGTCGGCCGGATGTGACATCCCCATGGGTGAGCAGCGAGGATTACGGGATGACTCGAGTGGCAGGGATCGACTGCGGGACCAACTCGATCAGGCTGCTCGTCGCCGACATCGACATCGAGCGCGGGGTGCTCACAGACCTCGACCGGCGCATGGAGGTCGTGCGGCTCGGGCAAGGCGTCGACCGGACCGGACGGATCGCACCCGAGGCCCTCGAGCGGACCCTGGACGCCGCGCGTCGGTACGCCGCGATCTGTGCGGACCTCGGGGTCGAGCGGATCCGGTTCGTCGCGACGAGCGCGTCGCGTGACGCCGAGAACCGCCAGGACTTCGTCGACGGTGTGCGCGACGCGCTCGGGGTCGAGCCCGAGGTGATCGGTGGCGAGGAGGAGGCCGCGCTGTCCTTCCGCGGCGCGACGCGCGTGCTGGGCGCGCAGCACGCCGGACCTTTCCTTGTGGTGGACCTGGGCGGCGGGTCGACCGAGCTCGTGCTCGGCATGGCGACCCCGCAGGCTGCGTACTCGATGGACGTCGGCTGTGTGCGGATGACTGAGCGGCACCTGGTCAGCGACCCTCCGACGCCCGACGAGATCGCCGCGACGCACGCCGACGTCGCCGCGGCCCTCGACGCGGCCGCGCAGGTCGTCCCGCTGGGCCGGGCCACGACGCTGGTGGGTCTCGCGGGAACCGTCACGACCGTCACGGCGCACGTCCTCGGACTGGCCGCCTATGACCCGGCGCGCATCGACGGCGCCGTCCAGCCCATCGACGCGGTGCTCGCCGCGTGCGACGACCTCCTGGGCCGCACGCATGCCGAGCGCGCCGCGCTCGGGTTCATGCACCCGGGCCGCGTCGACGTCATCGGTGGGGGCGCGCTCGTGTGGCACGACGTCGTGGCGCGTGTGCGCGAGGCGGTCGCTGCGGCGGGTGGCGAGCTGACCGAGGTCGTGACGTCCGAGCACGACATCCTCGACGGTATCGCCTGGAGCGCGGCCGCGCGTTGAGCCCCCACGGCCGTCGAGGGCGGACAGCAGGCCACCCGGTGCTCCGGACACGCGTGGCGGCAGTGAGCACAGCTGGGTACGCGACACGCACTATCCCGTTCTAGCCAGTAGTGCGCAATCGGCAGTACTGTGCTGACTGCGGGAGCCGCGCGGAGGGCCGGCTCCCGCGCCAGACACCAACCGCACCTCGGAGGAGAGTCGATGGACACGACCCAGCTCTTGAAGGGAGTCCTCGACGCCGCCGTGCTGGCAGTCGTCGCGCACGAGGACGGTTACGGCTACGACGTGGTCCGGCGCCTGCGCGCGGCCGGTCTCGAGGAGGTGGGCGACGCGTCGGTGTACGGCACGCTGCGGCGCCTGTACTCGTCGGGCGCACTGACGTCGTACGTCGTGCCGAGCGACGAGGGGCCGCACCGCAAGTACTACGGGATGAACGCACAGGGGCGGGCGATGCTCGCAACGCAACGCAAGGACTGGCACGAGTTCGCAGGCACCATGGCGGGCCTGCTGGAGACGGAGGACGCGCGATGAGCACGACGACCCCGACCGGGCAGCACCACCTCGCCGACGTTGCGTCTTACGCGGCCGCCGTGAGACGCGAGCTCGTCGGCCTGTCGCCCGAGCAGGTCGAAGACCTGACCGACGGCCTTGAGGCGGACCTCGCCGACGCGCTCGCAGACCCGCTCACCAGCTGGCCGGGGACCGCCCCCGGTGCGGACCTGACCGTGCGCTTCGGCTCGCCCGGCGTCTATGCGCAGGAGCTGCGAGCGGCCGCAGGGCTGCCCGACGCCGCGGTGCCGCAGGACCACCATCGCATGCGGGCGCTGCTGACGGCGCCCACCCGGACCGTCACCAGTGCTGCACGCGGCGTGCTGGCGCGGCTGCGTGAACACACAGGGTGGGCACCGGTCGAGGAGTTCCTCGTGGCGCTCACTCCCGCCGCGTGGCTCCTGCGGGGGTGGGTCGTCGCAGGCGTCATCGCTGCCGTCTTCGGTCTCGGCGCGAGGTCCGCATGGATGCCGGACAGTCTTGCCGGTTGGCTGCTCCTCGGTCTGCTGTGCGTCGTCAGCGTCCAGTGGGGCCGCGGGCGCTGGGCCGTCGGTCGCTGGTCGCGTCGTGCTCGGGTAGCGATGACGACCGTCGCGGTGGTCGCCGCGCTGCCGGTGCTGGCGATGAACGTCGCACATGACGGCCAGGGTACGCAGTACATCTACCTGAACGACGGCCAGACAGCCTCCGCGCCGGCGGCGCCGCAGGACGGTGTTGTCGTCGACGGGATGGCGGTGAGCAACCTGTTCGCGTACGACGCAGCTGGCAACCCGATCGACGGTGTGCAGATCTTCGACGACCGCGGCCGACCGGACCGGTGGTCGTTTGTCAGCGCCCAGGACGTGGACGGCCGCCAGCTCTGGAACGTCTACCCCCTGCTGGGCGGGCCGTCCGCGTCGTTCGAGTGGAACGACAACCTCGGTCGCCGCGTCCTGGCCGGCGGCGTCGAGCCGCGGACGCCGCCGCGCCCGTTCGCCAAGGCGCCCGCGGTGACGCGCCCGAGGAGCACGACGGCCGGCGCAACGGCTGGCACGACTGCTGGCACGGCGACCGGCACAGCGACCGGCCCGACGGCCGGCACAGCGACCGGCCCGACGGCTGCCGCGACCGGTCCGGCCGCCGTGGCGCCCGACCCTGCGTCTCCCGCCCCGACGAGCACGCCATGATCCGGGGGAGTGGGTGGCCGGTCCTCCGCTGACGGCATGCTGACGGGGACACCCCTGGCGATGAGCCTGCGCGTCGGGGCAGAGCTGGTCGTGCCGAGGACCTGGACCGGGCCGACTGACTGGTGTGCGCGTCCGCGCCGAGAGCTCCTCGGCGTCCTGATCTGGCCCGCCCGTTCGTCGGCAAGGCGAGTGCACCTGATGGAAGGATCAGGGAGCCCTTGAGCGCACCGCCCGATGAGGAGCTGGAATGTCCGACCATGTACGGCCCACCGATGGCGCTGCCAGGCGACCCGCGGACCCGTTCGACATCCGCCTCGACCGGCGCACCCTGCTGCAGGCAGGTGGCTGGGTCGTCGGCGCGTCGGGGCTCGCTCTCGCCGCGGGGTGCACGCCGATGCCTGCGCCGTCCCCGACGGTCGGCGCGACGGCCACCGCTGGCGGATCGGCGACCGCAACCTGGGCGCCTCCGAGCGCCCCGATGGTCTTCCCCGCCGGCTTCCGGTGGGGTGCTGCGACGTCTGCCTTCCAGGTCGAGGGCTCAACCACCGCCGACGGGCGTGGACCCTCGATCTGGGACACGTTCGCGGCCGGGCCCGGGACGATCGACGGCGGCGCCACCGGCGACCCGGCCGCGGACCACTACCGCCTCTGGAGGTCGGACCTCGACCTCATGTCGACGCTCGGGCTCGGGGCGTACCGGTTCTCGATCGCGTGGCCGCGCGTGCAGCCGACGGGTTCGGGGGCCGTCAACCCCCGCGGCCTCGACTTCTACAAGAACCTCCTCGACGGTCTCCTCGAGCGCGGCATCCACCCGGCCATCACGCTCTACCACTGGGACCTGCCGCAGCCCCTGCAGGACGCAGGCGGCTGGCCCGCGCGCGACACGGCCGCCCGGTTCTCGGACTACGCCGCGATCGTCTTCGACGCACTCGGCGACCGGCCGGCCGACTGGTTCACCATCAACGAGCCGAAGACGACCGCGTACGTCGGGTACCTGTACGGCTCGCACGCTCCTGGTCTGACCGACCCCGATGCCGCGGTGCGCGCGGTACACCACCAGCTCCTCGCGCACGGCCTCGCGGTCCAGGCGTTCCGGGCCCGCCGGTCGGCCGAGGCTGACGCGGGCATCGGCATCGCGCTCAACTTGCAGCCGGTGTACGCGGCGATCGGAGCCGAGGCGGTCGCCACGAGGGCCGACGCCGTCGAGAACCGGCTGTTCCTCGACCCCGTTCTGCGCGGGCAGTACCCGACGGATGCGATCGGCAGCCGGGCCGGCCAGCTCCGTGCGGATCCGGCGACTCTCGAGGCTGCCGTGCAGGACGGCGACCTCGCGACGATCTCCGCGCCGTGCAACCACCTGGGGGTGCAGTACTACGGCGTCGCCGCGGTGGACCGATCGGGTGGCAACGTCGCGATGTTCCCGACGTCGGACGCCTCCTGGCAGCAGGTGCACGCTGAAGGGTTCTACGAGACGCTCATGCGCATCCGTGACGAGTACCCCGCGATCCCGCTCGTCGTCACCGAGAACGGCATCCCCGACCGCGGGACGGACGGCACGCTGGCGGACGTCGAGCGGCGCGAGTACCTGCACACCCACCTGCAGCAAGCGGCGCGCGCGATCGACGACGGCGTCGACCTCCGCGGCTACTACGCGTGGTCGCTGCTGGACAACTTCGAGTGGGCGCGCGGGTACACCCAGCGGTGGGGACTCGTGAACGTCGACTTCGGCACCCAGGAGCGCACGGCGAAGGACAGCGCCGCGTGGTACCGCAGCGTCATCGCGGCGAACGCGGTGCCAGCCAGCGAATGAGCCGCACTGGCGACAGTGCCGACTGTCCCCTGTGCTGCCCGTCACGCGCCGCGCCGCGCCGTGGCCGGGTCCGGATCGTCCGGTTACCGTGAAGGCATGCCTGACTCAGCAGTTCACCCCGTCGTCGACCCGATCGCCGCGGCGCCCTCGTCGCGCCGTGCGGTCACCGCGCCCGCGCCGTCGGGCAAGCCCCGCAAGGTGCCCCGCATCATCGTCCTCGGCGGCGGCAGCGTCGGTCTGTACGCGGCCCACCGCCTGCGCCGGCGGCTCGGCACGCGCGAGGCTGCGATCGTCATCGTCGACCCCCGTGCCTACATGACGTACGCGCCGTTCCTGCCCGAGGCCGCGGCCGGGTCGATCGATCCCCGCAATGTCGTCGCACCGCTGCGCCGCGCGCTCAAGGACGTCGACGTGCTGCAGGGCAAGGTCACCGAGATCCGCCACGCCGAGCGCACCGTCCAGGTGACGCCCGAGGAGGGTGCGTCGTACTGGGTCACCTACGACCACCTGATCATCGGCCTCGGCTCGGTCGCCCGCACGCTGCCCATCCCCGGGCTGGCCGAGGTCGCGATCGGGTTCAAGAACATCGAGGAGGCCATCGCGGTCCGCAACCAGGTCCTCGGCCGGATCGACCGCGCCGCGAGCACCTGGGACCCGGACCTGCGCACGCGGATGCTCACGTTCACGTTCGTCGGTGGTGGCTTCGCGGGTGTCGAGGCGATCGCCGAGGTAGAGGACATGGCGCGCGCCGCGGTCCGGTACTACGGCGGGATCGAGCAGTCGGAGCTGCGGTTCGTGCTCGTCGAGGGCTCGGCGCGCATCCTGCCCGAGGTGAGCGCGGAGCTCGGTCAGTACACGCTCGAGGAGCTCCGGAAGCGCGACATCGACATCTACCTGTCGACGTTCCTCAGCTCGTGCGTCGACGGGCACGTCGTCCTGTCCGACGGCACCGAGTTCGACTCCGAGACGATCGTGTGGACCGCTGGCGTCAAGGCCAACCCGGTGCTCGCGAGCTCCGACCTGCCGCTCGACAAGCAGGGCCGCGTGATCTGCCTCGCGACGCTTCAGGTCGTGACCGCCGACGGCGTCGTCGTGCCCGACGCGTATGCGGCCGGCGACTGCGCCGCGGTGCCGGACCTGTACAACCCGGGCACGTTCTGCCCGCCCAACGCTCAGCACGCGATCCGCGAGGCCAAGCACCTGGCCGACAACCTCGCCAAGGTGCTGCGGAGCGACGCCCCGACGGACTACAAGCACCGCAACGTCGGCGCTGTCGCATCCCTGGGCATGTACAAGGGCGTCGCTCAGATGTTCGGCCGGTTCAAGGTGCGCGGGTTCCTCGCCTGGGTGCTGCATCGCACGTACCACGTCTTCGCAATGCCGACCCCGAACCGCAAGATCCGCATCATGGCGGGCTGGACCGCGGCACTGCTGCTGCGCCGCGAGGTCGTCGCGCTCGGCACGCTCCACGACCCGCGGGCGGAGTTCCGTGCGGCCGCCGTACCGCCGCGGCCCCGGCCGCTCGAGGAGTCCGCGCCGCCCGCGACGCTGTGACCCGCGACGCTGCGACGCGCGACGCTGCGACCCGCG
>JABBOW010000040.1 GCA_012927595.1 Cellulomonas sp. | reverse complement strand
GGCCGCTCGGGTAGGTCGACCACTCGATCAGCGCGGGGCGTCGCCCGAGGGACGACGTGTCCGGGACACCCACGAAGTGCCACTCGGCGTCGGTGCGGACGTCGACGAGCACCGCGCGCTGGTCGGCCGCAAGGAGGTCCCAGGCCTGCTGGGGGGTCAGGTTGCCTGCGTAGTCAGCGCTCATACGAGCCTCGTCTCGGGGGTCGGGCCGGTGGGCAGGATGACGGCCTGCCCAGCGATCACGCGGTCGCCGTCGAACGTGAGCGTCGGGCCCCCGTGCAGCACGTAGCCGTCGTCGAGCGCGGTGCTCAAGGGGTCGGGTGTCGTGCTCATCACGCCTCCATCGGTCCTGGCGGTAGCACCCACGGCCGAGCACGGTGCGTGCTCGCGGGTTGCTGCGGCGTCGTCGAGCCAGATCTCTCAGCCGCTCTGGATGGTGAGCGCGATCGTACGGCCGTTCGGAGACCTGGGCCAGTCCTCGGACAGCCTGTCCGCGATCCGAGACATCGCGGATCTTCGTTGACACTGTCGTGCGGGAGCAGCGATCCTCGTCGAAGGTCACGAGTGCCAGCAGACAGCCCCGGCTTGCTGGCCGGCAACCCTCCTCCGCGGTGGGGTGCCCCGGGTGACGACCTGGCTGTCCGCCGTTCGGTGGACGGCAAGCGCGGGGTGCTCGCTCGTCGGCTCCCCACAGATCTGCCGAGGAGTGCCATGTCTGTCACTGTCGAGCGCGCCGTCTGCGCGACCCCGTCCACGCAGCGCTCGCTGCTCCCCGTCGTCGGCTCCGGCACGCAGGTGCCGCTCGTCGACGGCACGTCGCGGGTGTACGCGAACCTCGACTACGCCGCGAGCGCCCCCGCCCTCGATGCCGTCGCAGCCCGGGTCACCGAGGTCCTGCCGCTCTACGCCTCGGTGCACCGCGGCGCCGGCTACCTGTCCCAGGTGTCGACCGCGCTGTACGAGGCGTCGCGTCAGACCATCGCGCGGTTCGTGGGCGCCCGGCCCGAGGACGTCGCGATCATCACGCGCAACACGACCGACTCGCTCAACCTGCTCGCGCGGATCGTCCCGACCGGACCGGACGGCTCACCGGGCCGCGTGCTCGTGCTCGACCTAGAGCACCATGCGAACCTGTTGCCCTGGGTGCAGGGCTCGGGCCACCGGACGACGATCCTGCCGATCGGGCCGACGGTCGCCGCGACCCTTCAGTCCCTCGCCGCCGAGCTCTCCGCCTGGCAGTACACGCTCGTTGCCGTGACCGGCGCGTCGAACGTGACGGGCGAGGGGCTCCCGGTCGCGGATGTCGTGGCCCTCGCGCACACTGCAGGTGCGCGCGTCGTGGTCGATGGGGCGCAGCTCGTGCCGCACCGCGGCTTCTCGCTCACTGCGACCGACGCGGACTACGTCGCGTTCTCCGGCCACAAGACGTACGCGCCGTTCGGTGCAGGCGCCCTCGTGGGTCGCCGCGACTGGCTGGACGACGGTACGCCGTACCTCGCAGGGGGAGGTGCGGTGCGGGACGTGCGGACCGATCGGACACTGTGGCAGCCGGCTCCGGCCCGCCACGAGGCCGGGTCCCCCAACGTCATCGGCGCGATCGCGCTCGCCGAGGCCTGCGCGGTGCTGGCCGCGCTGCCGGACGGTGCCCTCGCGGCGCACGAGCTCGCGCTCCGGACGCGGCTCGTGGCCGGCCTCGAAGGGATCGCGGGGGTCGAGGTCCTGCGGATCTGGCCCGACTCGACCGAGCCCGTCGGTGTCGTGACGTTCACGGTCGAGGGTCACGACCCGGGCCTCGTTGCCGCGTACCTCGCCGCAGAGCACGGCATCGGCGTGCGCGACGGCCGGTTCTGCGCGCACCCGCTGCTCGTCCGGCTGGGTGCACCCGGCGGAGCGATCCGCGCGTCGGTCGGAGTCGGCACGCCCGGGGAGGCTGTCGACCGGCTCCTGATCGCGCTCGCCGACTACCTCACGACCGGCCCACTCGCCCGGTACGTCGTCGAGGACGGCTGCTGGGTCGTCGCCGACGACACCCGGCCGCTGATCCCGGTGCATGGCCTCGACGGTCTCGCGGCGACCGCGGCGGCATGCGGACCCACCGTCGAGGCGGCCTCGGGGAGCTGTCGCCCGCGTCGCGCGGCGCACACCGCGGCGTAGCCGACGGCGGTCAGGCCCCGCCGCTGCTGACCGCGATCGCGACGGCGACTCCGGCGACACCCAGGGCCACGCCGGCGATCGCCCTGGCCCGTCCGACGGGTGCATACCCGTGCGAGGCGAGCGTCATCGCGCGCGGAAATGCGGCGCCCGAGCACACGACCGCGGCGAGCGACACCCACGGTCCCAGGACGAACGCCAGCGCGAGGCCGACGACGCCGATGGCCAGCCCGATGGTAGCGACCGTGTTCTTGATGACGGGCGCGGTGGCCGACGTCACAGTCGCTGCTGTCCGGGCCGCCTGCCGGCCGTCCACCCACACCCGCCCGGTGCCCGACGGGTCGTCATACCACCCGGCAGTGCGCGTGCCCGGGTCATCATCGTGCTCGGAGGTCGTCGACATGTGCCCCTCGTCTCGCGTTGACGGCCATTATCACCGCACGTCGTCCACGCACTCCGGGTATCCCCCGGAGCGATGGGCTGCCAACCAGGCATCATTCGAGCGCATCGTTGACGGCGTCCGAATTCCCGCCCGGCCCGAACACACCATCACCGCCGACCCCACCATCAGCCCCGACGCCCGCGCCGTCCTCGACCAGCTACCACCGCTCATTCCGGGGTACTAGCCCTGTGAAGTCGGGCGAGGGGCGGACGCCGGCACCTCGACCGGGTAGCGGTCCTCGCCCTGAGAGCGGTTGCGGACGAAGACTGCCTCGAGGGCGTCAGGGTGCGCCGACTCTCCGCGAAGGCCTTCGATGACCAGCCCCTCGACATCGATCGCCTCGACCGCATGCCCGAACTCGTCCGGGCGCGCCGCCCAGACGACCTCGCAGTTGCGGACCGTGATGTCGGTGACTGTGTCGAGATGCATGCCGGCGGTCAGGTGTGCGTAGACCTCGGGTCCGGTCGAGGTCGGACGCCGGTCGTACTCACCGCCGGGCCAGCTGGACCATCGGTCCAGCTCGATCCGGACGCCGTCGAGGATGACGCCCTCGATCAACCCCGGCGCGTCTGCTGCGATGTACACACCGTTCTCGGAGCGAGCCAGGATGTTGCGGAACCGCACGTTGCGCAATCGACCGACCACGTCGTGCCATGCGCCGACCTTGACGTAGATCGGTTCGGCGTGGCCCCACCAGCCTCGGGCGAAGTGCCGGGTCTCCACGATGCAGTCCGTGAAGAGGATGTTTGAGAAGTTGCCTTGCTGGCCGAGGTTGATGGCCAGCCCCCGATGGGAAGACCGGATCACGCAGTTGGACACGACGACGTTGCGGATGTCCTCGACCGCGTCCACTCCGACGACGACGGCGCTCGAGGTGGACTGCAACGTGCAGCCAGTGATGACTACATCCTCGGTCGGACCGTAGCCGTCGAACTCCTCGGTGGTCTTGAGCGAGATGGCGTCGTCGCCGCTGGAGATCTCACAGTCGCTGATGCGCACGCGGCGGCACCGATCCAGATCGATCCCGTCGGCGTTGGGGTACTTCAGGTCGGTGTCGATCCGGATGCCGTGGATGAGCACGTCCTGGCAGCCGGAGAGCCGCACGCACCACAGCGCAGCATCCAGCAGGCGGATGTCGCGCATCGTGACCGACCGACAGCCGATGAGGAACACGGTGAACGGGCGTTGGTTCGGGCACCTATAGATGTGCCCCAGGTCCTCGGAGATGAAGAAGCGCCCAGCCCCGTCGATGATTCCGGCCCCGGTGATCGCGATGTCGGTGCAGTCGCGGGCCGTGATGAGCATCAGCGCGGAGTCGTTCTCCGCGTCCACCCGCCCGGCCGAGCGGGCGCCCACCTCAAGCCGGGCCGTGTAGTCCCCGGGGTCGTCGCTACCCGCAAGGACTGCGCCGCGCTCCACGTGCAGCTCCACGCGCGATCTGAGCTCGATCGACCCGGTCCGGAACCTGGCGCCGGCAGGCACCAGAACCGTGCCCCCACCAGCCTTGTGGCAGGCGTCTATCGCGGCCTGGATGGCGGCAGCATCGTTCGTCGTCCCATCGCCAACAGCGCCGTAGGAGCGAACGTCGAAAATCGCCATGGTGGACCTCGTCGGTTCAGATGGACATCACTGGTGCAGCGCCAGCCCAGGGCAGTGGGCCGGACCGCAGCGCCGGCGGCCAGCGCACCGGCCGCCCCACGAGGGTAGGGACCCGCTGGGACGACTGCCGGGGCGCGAGCTCGCTCTGCAGCACCAACGCAGCACCGCCGACGGCCGCAGCCTCGGAGGCGTGGGGGGAGATGACGACGTCGACCGGGTGGCTGGCCCGGGCGAAGAACGACCGTGCCAGCTGCTCACGGATCGCCGGGACGTAGAGCGAGCCAGCCAGTGCGAACGATGGCCCGGTGAGGACCACCAGGTCGAGGTCGAGGATGTTTGCCAGGGCCTGCGCTGCCACACCGAGGTACCGGGCCGAGCGCAGCAGGAGGGTGCGTGGCACGCCCTCGCCGCGCATCGCCGCCCGGGCCAGAAACGCAAAGTTTCCCGCCACGTCGGTGCCGGGCAGGTCAACCTCCGCCTCGCGTGCCGCGGCCACGACGGAAGCCGGTCCCGCGAGCGCCTCGACGCAGCCCTGGCCGCCGCACCAGCACGCAGGGCCGTCGATGTCGACGCAGATGTGGCCGACCTCGCCCGTGTTGCCGCTCGCACCGCGGTAGACGTCACCGTGCACCATGATCCCGGCACCGATCCCGGTCCCCATGTACAGGGCGGCGAAGCACGTGCTGGTCTCCATCGGTCCGGCCCAGTACTCGCCGATAGCCGATGCGGTGGCGTCGTTCTCGATCAGCACGGGCAGACCGACGGCCGCCTGCAGGGCATCTGCCAGCGGAAAGTCCGTCCATGCCTCCAGCACAGGTGGTGCCAGCACCATCCCGATCGAACCGGTGATCGGTCCTGGCGAAACGACTCCGAGCCCGAGCAGCCGGTCCGGGTCGACGCCGATCCGGGCCACGAACGTCGCGAGCTCGGAGGCGACCCGGGCAACGACGACGACGGGAGCATCCGCGCCGACACCCGGTCGGCGCCAACGCCCTACGATCGCACCGCCCAGGTTTGCGATGACGTACGTGATCCCACCGTGGTCGAGGTGGACACCGACCGCGAATCGCGCGTCGGGGTCCAGCGAAAGGAGGACCGCGGGCTTCCCGCCGGTCGACTCGGCCCGCCCGACCTCGACGACCAGACCGTCGTCGATCAGCCGTCGCACCACCGTCGAGACGGTCGCCCCGGTCAACCCGGTCTCGCGCACCAGCTGCACGCGGCTGATCTGACCCGACGCCCGGATCAGATCGAGCAGAGCCGAGCGGCTCGACATGTGGGCCGTGCCAACGCCGCCGCTGGTGTTGCTCACGGTTCCTCCCGGTGTCCCACTCGCTGGAGCCTACGGTAACGGTTCGGCAACGGTGAGCACCCGCCCCCTCGCCGCACTTGACTTACTTTGTTCACTGATCTAACACTCTACCAGGAGCAAGTCCGGCCTACGGCCTACGGCGAAATTGCGCTCCTCCCAGCCGGCACGCAGACGTGCCAGCCCGTCGAGAGGATCATCGATGTTCCCAGTACGACGCGGGCGGCTCGCAGTCGCCACAGCAGCCGCCGCACTTCTCGCCCTGACGGCGTGCTCCAGCTCCGGGACCACCGCGTCCCCGAGCGGCGGCGAAAGCGCCGCCGCACCCTCAGGCCCGATCACGGTCCTGACGAACCGCACGGACCTCGTGGACTCGACGTTCAAGGACTACAAGAAGACGTTCGAGGCGAAGTACCCGGGCGTCACGGTCACCTTCGAGGCCATCACGGACTACGAAGGCGAAGTCAAGACCCGCATGAACACCAAGGACTACGGTGACGTCCTGGGGATCCCCAGCAGTGTGGCCGCAGCCGACCTCAAGGACTTCTTCGAGCCGCTCGGCAAGGTCGACGAGCTCAGCAAGAAGTACCGGTTCGTCAACGAGCAGGCTGTGGACGGCACGTCCTACGGCCTGGCCACGTTCGGAAACGCGAACGGGATGGTCTACAACAAGAAGGTCTTTGCTGCCGCCGGCATCACAGCCTTGCCGAAGTCGACGGACGAGTTCATCACCGACCTGCAGGCGATCAAGACCAAGACCAGCGCCGTCCCGCTCTACAGCAACTACAAGGACGGCTGGCCCCTGACGTGGCCGCAGAACCTGCTGGGAGCCTTCACGGGTGACAAGGACGCCTTCGTCAAGATGAGCAAGACCGACGCGCCGTGGGCCGCAGGCCAGGAGAAGTACATCAGCGACTCCCTGCTCTACGACGTCGCAGCCAAGGGGCTGATCGAGGCCGACCCGACCACGACCAACTGGGAGAACTCCAAGAACCTGATCGCGACCGGCAAGATCGGCGTCATGGTCCTCGGCTCCTGGGCGGTCCCGCAGATGCAGGACGCGGCCAAGAAGGCTGGGGGCGACCCGGCCGACATCGGCTTCATGCCGGTACCGGTTCAGGTCGACGGCGCGTTCCAGTCCCCGATCGCCGGCGACTTCAAGCTGGGTATCAACATCAACTCGACGCACAAGGCGGCCGCGCGGGCCTGGATCGACTGGTTCATCGCGGACTCGGGCTTCTCCAACTTTTCGGGCGGCCTGCCGACCGTGAAGGACCAGCCGGCCCCCGCCAACTTGAAGGACTTCGCGGCCACGGGTGTGAAGTACATCGAGATGACCCCCTCGGCCAAGCTGTCGGACATCGACAAGGCGGCCGAGATCGGGCTAGGCCAGCCGGACTACTACCGCCAGCTGATCGACTCCGCACGCGGCGCCTCGGGGCAGACCAAGCAGCAGATCTTCGACGGCCTGAACTCCAAGTGGGCTGCGGCCCGCGCCAAGATCGGCTGAACGGCTGAGCCACCGGTGTGGTGCGGGCTGCGATCTCGTGGCCCGCACCACACCGCCCAT
>JABBOW010000090.1 GCA_012927595.1 Cellulomonas sp. | reverse complement strand
CCCGTTCGCGGCGATCACGACGGTCACGGCGGCGGCATCGAGCCACTCGAGCGGCGCGAGCTGCCCGAGCCCGCCCGTCGCGGCCGCGTGCAGCACAGCGCCGAGCGGTGTCGCGAGCCGCGCGAGGACGACCTGCGTCTCGGGGTCGCCGAACCGCGCGTTGAACTCGACGACGCGCGTGCCCTTGCTGGTCAGCGCGAGACCGACGTAGAGCACCCCCGCGAACGGGGTGCCGCGTCGCGCCATCTCGTCGATCGTCGGCTGCGCGACGCGGGCCACGACGTCCCGGACGAGATCGGCAGGCGCCCACGGCAGCGGCGAGTACGCGCCCATGCCACCCGTGTTCGGTCCGGCGTCGCCGTCGAGCGCGCGCTTGTAGTCCTGCGCCGGCACGAGCGGGACGACGTGCGTGCCGTCCGACAGGACGAACAGCGACACCTCGGGTCCGTCGAGGTACTCCTCGATCACGATGCGGCTGCCGGGCTTGGCGAGGCAGGCCTGCGCGTGCGCGAGCGCCTCGGCGCGGTCGATCGTGACGACGACGCCCTTGCCCGCGGCGAGCCCGTCATCCTTGACGACGTATGGCGGCCCGAACGTGTCGAGGGCGGCGGCTGCCTCAGCAGAGGTCGTGGCGACGCGGGGCTCGGCGGTCGGGACCCCGGCTGCGGCCATGACGTCCTTGGCGAACGCCTTGGAGCCCTCGAGCTGCGCCGCCGCGGCGCTCGGGCCGAACACGGCGATCCCTGCGTCGTGCACCGCGTCCGCGACCCCGGCCACGAGGGGCGCCTCCGGGCCGACGATGACGAGGTCGACACCCAGCCGAGCCGCGAGGGCTGCCACGGCGGCGCCGTCGAGCGGATCCACCGGATGGAGGGTCGCGAGGCGTCCGATCCCCGGGTTCCCGGGCGCCGCGTGCAGCGCGGTCACCTTGGGGTCACGGGACAGCGCCCGGACGAGGGCGTGCTCGCGAGCACCTGTCCCGACTACGAGGATCTCCACGCTGCCGGAGTGTATCGGCGGTCCGTGCCCGACGGCGGCCCGGTCCGCGCTCAGATGTCGAGACGCTGCTCGAGGCCCGCCCGGACGGTCGGCCACTGCGACGCGAGGATCGAGAACACGACGGTGTCGCGCCATGTGCCGTCGGCCCGGACGACGTGCTCGCGCAGGACACCCTCGCGCACAGCACCGAGACGGGCGATCGCAGCCTGCGAGCGCACGTTGATGGCGTCCGTCTGGATCTTGACGCGGTGCATGTGGCAGTCGTCGAACGCGTGGGTGAGGAGCGCGAGCTTCGTCGCGGGGTTGACGGCGCCCGCCCACACGTCGGGGGCGTACGCGGTCCAGCCGAGGTGCAGGCGCGAGTTGGTGAGGTCGACGTCGCCGAGGCTGCTCGTGCCCACGAGCCGCCCGGCGGGCCCGGCGGCGCAGGTGCGGGCCAGCCGGACCGCGTAGGCCGCCTGACGGGGACGGCCGGTCAGCGCGACGATCCACGCAGCCATGGTGCGGCGGTTCGACGGGCGACCTCGCGGTCCCCCGCCGAACCCCGCGGCCCAGACGCGATCGTCGTCGAGCGCCACGAACAGCTCGTCCGCGTCGGCCTCGCCGAGCGGCGTGAGCCGGACCACCCGGTTCGCCAGCACGGCTCCGTCCGGCGGGGCGGCCTTCGACTGCGCGACCTCCGACTGCTCCATCCGACGACCGTAGCGGCCCCTCAGCTCGCGGCGAGACGCGCGCGCAGCGTCGTGAGCTCCTGCGTCATAGCCGCCGGGAGGCGGTCTCCGAACCGCTCGAAGAACTCCTGCGTGAGGTCGCACTCGGCCGACCAGGGCTGGGGGTCGACCGCGAACAGGGCCTCGACGTCCTCGGCCGGCAGGTCGAGACCCGTCAGGTCCAGCGCTCCGGGAGCCGGGAGCAGGCCGACCGGCGACTCGACAGCGCCGACGGCGCCCGCGACCCGTCCGAGCGCCCACGCGAGCACCCGCGAGTTCTCGCCGAACCCGGGCCACAACCAGCGCCCGTCGGCCCCCTTGCGGAACCAGTTGACCTGGAAGACCGCCGGCAGCGGGATGCCCCGTGCCGTGAGCTCGTCGCCGAGGCGCAGCCAGTGGCCCCAGTGGTCGGCCATGTTGTAGCCACAGAACGGCAGCATCGCAAACGGGTCGCGACGTAGCACCCCGACGATCCCCTCGGCCGCGGCCGTCTGCTCCGAGGAGGTGGTCGCGCCCATGAAGACCCCGTGCGCCCAGTCGCGCGCCTGGGTGACGAGCGGGACGTTCGTCGCCCGACGCCCCCCGAAGAGGATCGCGTCGATCGGAACACCCGCCGGGGAGTCCCAGTCGGCGGCGATGCTCGGGCACTGGTCGGCCGCAACTGTGAAGCGCGAGTTGGGGTGCGCGGCCGGACGGCCCGACGCCGGAGTCCAGTCGAGGCCCTGCCAGTCGGTGAGGTGCTCGGGCGCCTCGTCAGTCAGGCCCTCCCACCACACGTCCCCGTCGTCGGTCAGCGCGACGTTCGTGAAGATGACGTTCGAGTGCAGGGTCTCGATCGCTGTCGGGTTCGTCGTGACCCCCGTGCCGGGTGCGACCCCGAAGAACCCTGCCTCGGGGTTGATCGCTCGCAGCCGGCCGTCCGTGCCGGGACCGCCCGGACGCATCCACGCGATGTCGTCGCCGATCGTCTCGACCTTCCAGCCGGGGATCGTCGGGCGGAGCATCGCGAGGTTCGTCTTGCCGCACGCCGACGGGAACGCGGCCGCGAGGTGGAACACGCGGTCCTTCGGGTCGGTGATCCGCAGGATGAGCATGTGCTCTGCGAGCCAGCCCTCATCGCGCGCCATGACCGACGCGATGCGCAGCGCGAAGCACTTCTTGCCGAGCAGCGCGTTCCCGCCGTATCCCGAGCCGAACGACCAGATCTGCCGGGTCTCGGGGAACTGGACGATGTACTTGCGCTCGCTGCACGGCCAGGGCACGTCGTCGATGCGCTCGCCGTCCGGGCCGACGAGCGGTGCACCGACCGAGTGCACCGCGGGCACGAACGCGCCGTCGTCACCGAGCAGGTCGAGCACGGGCGCGCCCGCCCGCGTCATCGTCAGCATGCTGACGACGACGTACGGCGAGTCGGTGAGCTGGACGCCGAGCTGGGAGATCGGGCCGCCGAGCGGACCCATCGAGAACGGGACGACGTACATCGTCCGGCCGCTCATCGACCCGTCGAAGACGCCGCGAAGCTCGGCGCGCATGACGACCGGCTCACGCCAGTTGTTGGTCGGGCCCGCGTCCTCGGGCCGCTCGGAGCAGATGAAGGTGCGGTCCTCGACGCGCGCCACGTCGCGCGGGTCCGAGCGAGCGAGGTTGCTGTGGGGGCGCCGCCGGGGGTTGAGCCGGATGAGCGTGCCGGACGCGACCATGAGCTCGGTGAGCTCGCGGCGCTGCGCGTCCGAGCCGTCGACCCAGACGACCGCGTCGGGCTGTGTGAGCGCGGCGATGTGGCTGACCCAGGTGAGCAGCCGGGTGTGCGACGTCGGGGCGTCGGTCGCGCCGGGGGCGCCGGTCGCGCGGGCGGGCGCCAGGGCGACCGTCAGCCTGGTGCGGGCGGCGTTCGCGACAGACGTGTCGACGACGGTCATGAGGACTGCCTCCGGTTCGGGCGGGCGGCCGCGATGGGTGCTGCGACGTGCCGCTGAAGTGGTCTCTTCCAGAGTTCGCCTCGTCTAGCGGGGTTTCAACGGCTCAGGTCTATCAAGAACGGCAGTTCTTTCGCTACCGTCAAGAGATGACCGACGAGACCGTGGACCTTCCACCCGGAGCCCCGGTACCGACGGGCGACGGCACCCGTGCCCGGCGACCGGCGAACACCGGCGACCGGCTGACGCTCGGTCGGCGCATCCGGCACTTCCGCACCGTCCGATCGATGACGCTCGACCAGCTCGGCCGCGAGACCGGCACGGCACCCAGCCAGCTCTCGCTCATCGAGAACGGCCACCGCGAGCCCCGGCTGTCGCTGCTCGGCGAGATCGCCACGGCCCTGCACGTCGAGGTCGCCGATCTCATCGCTCCCGAGCCGCCCAGCCGCCGAGCCGCGCTCGAGATCGCCCTCGACCGCGCGCAGCGCTCCCAGGCGTACACGGGCCTGGGCCTGCCCGCGGTCCGCCCGAGCCGCGGGATGCCGCTCGAGGCGCTCGAAGCCCTCGTCGGCCTGCATGCCGAGCTCGACCGCCGAGAGCGCCAGTCGATCGCGACGCCCGAGGAAGCCCGCCGGGCGAACACCGAGCTCCGCCTGTGGATGCGCGAGCGCGACAACTACCTGCCCGCGATCGAGACGGTCGGCGAGGACCTGGCGCGCGCCGCCGGGTACACCGTGGGGGCCCTGACGCACCGTGCCGTCGCGCGCATGGCCGCGCAGCTCGGGTTCCAGATCCTCCACGTCGACGACCTGCCGCACTCGACCCGCACCGTCACGGACCTCGAGGGCGGGCGGATCTACCTGCCGCCCGCGTCCATCCCCGGCGGCCACGGGCTGCGGTCGCTCGCGCTGCAGGCCATCGGCCACCGCGTGCTCGGCCACGACCGGCCCGTCTCGTACGCCGACTTCCTGCGGCAGCGCCTCGAGATCAACTACTTCGCGGCGTCCTGCCTCATGCCCCGCAGCGCGGCCCTCGAGTTCCTCGGCGCCGCCAAGCGCGCCAAGGACCTCGCCATCGAGGACTTCCGGGACGCGTTCGGCGTCACGCACGAGGCTGCGGCCCACCGGTTCACGAACCTCGCGACGAGCGAGCTCGGTCTGCCCGTGCACTTCCTGCGCGTGGACGACGACGGAGCACTCGCCCGCGGCTACGAGAACGACGGCGTCGGCTTCGCGACCGACCCGACGGGATCCATCGAGGGTCAGCCTGTGTGCCGGCACTGGGCCGCGCGCGTCGCTCTGAGCCGGCATGACCGGACCACGGAGTTCCACCAGTACACCGACACCCCCGCGGGCACGTTCTGGTGCACCGCCCAGACCGGCGTGTCCGAGGCCGGTCAGTTCTCCATCACCATCGGCGTGCCGTTCGCGCACGCGTCCTGGTTCCGCGGCCGGGACACGAAGCTGCGGACGCAGTCGCGCTGCCCCGACCCGTCGTGCTGCCGACGTCCCGACGCTGCGCTCGCGGAGCGCTGGGGCGACCATTCCCGGCCCAGCGCGCGGCTGCACGCGCAGGTCCTCAGCCCGCTGCCGCAGGGCACCTTCCCGGGGGTCGACGACGCCGAGGTCTACGCGTTCCTCGACCGCCACTCGACGCAGGCCCCACCGGATCAGCCCCGCTGACGAACGGCCTACGCCGACGCGCCGTGTCAGGGGGCGGCCGTGCCCCCGACAGCTCGGGTCAGGCAAGCAGGTCGTGCCGGATGATCGTCGCCTCGCGGCCGGGGCCGACGCCGATCGACGAGACGCGCGTCCCCGAGAGGTCCTCGAGCGCCAGCACGTACCGCTGGGCGTTGACGGGCAGGTCGTCGAACGACCGGCACAGGGTGATGTCCTCGGCCCACCCGTCGAGCTCGTCGTAGACGGGCTCGGCGTGGTGGAAGTCGGACTGGTCGAGCGGCATCTCGTCGTGCCGGACGCCGAACACGTCGTACGCGACGGCGACCGGGATCTTCTCCAGACCCGTCAGCGTGTCGAGCTTGGTGACGACGAGGTCGGTGAGCCCGTTGACGCGTCCGGCGTAGCGGGTGACGACGGCGTCGAACCAGCCGGTCCGGCGCGGACGGCCGGTGGTCGTGCCGTACTCGCCGCCCGTCTTGCGCAGCCACTCCCCGGTCGCGTCGAGCAGCTCGGTGGGGAACGGGCCCTCGCCGACGCGCGTCGTGTACGCCTTCGCCACGCCGACGACGCGATCGATGCGGGTCGGGCCCACGCCCGAGCCCGTGCACGCGCCACCGGCCGTCGCGGACGACGACGTGACGAACGGGTAGGTGCCGTGGTCCACGTCGAGCATCGTGGCCTGACCTGCCTCGAAGACGACCGTCTTGCCGTCGTCGAGCGCCCGGTTGAGCACCAGCGGGGTGTCGGCGACCATCGGCCGCAGCCGGTCGGCGTTCGTCAGCAGCTCGTCGACCGTCTCGTCGACGGTGATCGCGCGCCGGTTGTACACCTTCACGAGCAGGTGGTTCTTCTGCTCGAGGGCGCCCTCGACCTTCTGGCGCAGGATCTTCTCGTCGAACAGGTCCTGGACGCGGATGCCGATGCGGTTGATCTTGTCCGCGTACGTCGGCCCGATGCCGCGGCCGGTCGTGCCGATCTTCCGCTTGCCGAGGAACCGCTCGGTGACCTTGTCGATCGTGCGGTTGTAGGGCGCGATGAGGTGCGCGGCCGACGAGACGAGCAGCCGGCTCGGGTCGACGCCCCGGGCGATCAACGCGTCGATCTCGAGGAACAGCACCTCGAGGTCGATGACCACCCCGTTGCCGATCACTGGGACGACGCCCGGGGAGAGGATGCCCGACGGGAGAAGGTGGAGCGCGTACTTCTCACCGTCGATGACGACAGTGTGACCCGCATTGTTGCCGCCGTTGAACTTGACGACGAAGTCGGTCCGCGAGGCGAGCTGGTCGGTCGCCTTGCCCTTCCCCTCGTCTCCCCACTGGGCTCCGAGCACCACGACGGCAGGCATCGACTCTCCACTCTCCGCGCTGCTGGGTGGTCCGGTGCGCGCCACGTCCGGTGCGAGCAGAGCTCGCGGGCCGCGAACCCGGGCACCGGCGGCAGCGCACCAGCACCCCCGAAAGGTTACCCGAACGTCAAGGATCGGTCATCGGGGTGTCGGATCCATGACACAGGCTCGGCCGCGGACGCGAGCCGGCGAGCGGTCAGCGCAGACCGGAGACCTCGTCCTCGGAGGTCCCCGAGTCCGCGAGGAACCGGGAGATCCGCTCGACCTCGTCCTCCTCGCCGATCGCCTCGGCCGCCTCTTCGAGTGCGAGCAGGGCCCGCAGGAACCCGAGGTTCGGCTCATGGTCGGCGGGGATCGGCCCCTGGCCGCGCCAGCCCGACGTGCGCAGCGCGTCCAGCCCGCGGTGGTACCCGGTCCGGGCGTAGGCGTAGGCCGCCACGGGGTCACCGTCGTCGGCCAGCGCGCGCTCCGCGAGCAGGGCCCAGGCGTACGGCGACGCGGGGTTCTCGCGCGCGGCGTCCTGCAGGTCCCCGCCGGCGGACAGCGCGGCACGCACGTCGGCGTCCGGACCGTCGACGGGAAGGCGGACGGGTTCGGGGCCCAGCAGGTTGTCATGGCTCATGCCCCCATCCTGGCGCGGAGCGGCCCGACGTGCGGCCTGCGGCGACCGTCATTAGAGTCAAGCCACCCGCTCCTGTCCCCCTGCACCTTAAGGATGTCGATGATCGAGGTCGTCGCAACGCCGTCGGAGACGACGCTCGTCCTTGCGGGTGACCTCGACGTCGCCGAACGGGACACGTTCCCCGAGGCCCGGGCTCAGATCGCAGGGATGCGGCGCAGCCGGCTCGTCATCGACATGTGCAACGTCACGTTCATGGACTCGACGGGCGCCGCGTTCCTCATCTCGCTCGCCGACGCCGGCAACGGTCGGGACAGCAAGACGGTGCTGCGCGGGGCCGACGAGCGCGACCTGTTCGTGCTGTCCGTGTGCGGGGTCCTCGACCTGTTCGAGATCCAGGCCGAGTGCGACGTCGAGTCGCACGCGCCGACCCCCTAGCCGTCGACGTCCCCTCCTTCAGTCGTCGGTGTCCTCGGCATCCCGGATCTTCGCCCACACGACCTTGCCCGTGCCGGCCGGCCGCCAGCCCCAGTCCGCCAGACGCTCGACGATCTGCATGCCGAACCCGCCGACCCGCCCACGGTGACCGTCGGTCGTCACGGGCGGCGCCGGGTTGGCGTCCTCGATCTCGATCCGGAGCCCGTCCTGCGTGTCGTCGAGTCGCAGCAGAACGTGCCCCCACCCGTGCAGCACCGCGTTCGCGACGAGCTCGGAGACGACCAGCTCGGCGCTCGGGCCGCAGGTAAGACCCCAGGCTTCGCACGTGCGCACGACCGCGTGCCGGGCACGACCGGCCGCCGCGGGTTCGCTCGCCAGCCGCCACCGACGTGAGCGCGGGCTGCGCGCGACCGACCCGTCGACCGCCGGGTCAGGGACGCGCACGACGACGACCGCCACGTCGTCCTCGGGGTCGTCGGCGAGGCGCGCGAGCAAGTCCTCGCCGATGCCCGCAGCGTCTGTCGCGGTGACTGACGCGGCGGCGTCGCGCAGCGCAGCGAGGCCTGCGCGCAGCGCGCGGTCGCGCCGCTCGATGAGGCCGTCGGTATAGAGGACCAGGACGTCGCCGGGTTCCAGCGGGATCTCGGACGTCGTGCGGGTGCCGACGGAGATGCCGATCAGCCGCCCACCGGCCCCGTCGAGCTCGGTCACGTGGCCGTCGCGCACCAGCAGCCCCGGCAGGTGGCCTGCACGGGAGTACGCGAGCTGCCACGTGTCGCCCGTGCGCGTGAGCGTCATCAGGACGAGAGCCGCGGGTCGGGGGATCCGCATGCCGGCGACGAGCTGGTCGACGCGTTCCAGGACGAGCCCGGGAGTCCGGACCTCGAACGCGTAGGTCCGCACGACCGAGCGCAGCTGGCCCATCGACGCCGCAGCCTCGATGTCGTGACCCACGACGTCCCCGATGACGACACCCACGACGTCCGCGTCGATCGCCACGACGTCGAACCAGTCGCCGCCGACCTGGGCATGCGCGGAGCTCGGCGCGTAGTACGTCCAGACGTCGAGGCCGTCGACGTCGGCCTGCTCGGGCAGCATCGAGCGCTGCAGCGTCTCAGCGACCCGGTGCTCGCGCTCGTACAGCCGGACGTTGTCGACGGCGAGCCCGACGCGGCGCGTGGTGAGCCGGAGCACCGTCCCGACCGAGCTGTCGATCGTGGCCGCGTCGGTCCCGCCCCAGGGGACCACGACGAGCACCCCGAGGACCCGGCGACGGCCCGGCACCGGCAGCACGACGACGCGGGCCGGCGCATCGGGCAGTGCCTCCACGGCCTTGCGCACCTGGTCGGCGAGCCACGCGGACACGCTCGACGAGTCGTCCGTCGTGAGGTCCAGGTCGACGGGCTCGGTGCGCACGCCGTCCAGCAGCGCTCTGACCGGATCGGCCCTGTACGTACGCGGCGACGTCTCCGTCAGGGGCGACACCTCGGTGTCCCGCGCTACCGCTGCGACCTCGACGACCGCTGGATGCCGACGTCCGACCCGGTATGCGCGTGTGGCGCTGCCGTCGGCCAGCCGAATCCCGTCGTCGTCCTCGAGGTAGAAGTCTGCCCACCGCACGACGGAATGGTCCAGGACGCCCGCGACCTCACCGAGCGCGCTCGGGTCGTCAAGATCCATGAGGATGTCGGAGATCCGCGAGATGATACCGATGCTCGTCCGTTCGCGGCGCTCGCGCTCGACCTCGGCGAGCTGCTCCCGGTGGCGCTCCTCGAGGTCGGTGACATCGACGAGGACGTAGAACCAGTGCGTGATCGTGCCCCGTTCGCCTGTGACAGGAGCGCTTGACACCCGCGTCCAGGACGGTGTGCCGTCAGCGGCCACCGTGCGCAACGTCTCGGCCCACGGCTGCCCGTCGGCGATCGCTGACCGGAACCTGTCGATCGGCTCGGGGTCCGTGTCCGGCCCGAGGAGCCAGCCCGGCGCCTGGCCGACGATCTGATCGACGGTGAACCCGGTGCGCCGGACGAACGCGTCGTTGACCCAGACGATCGTCTGAACAGGCGTGCCCGCCGCGGCGATGCACATGGGGACGTCGGCAGCCCGGAAGGCCCTCCCGCACACCTCCGCCAGAGCGTCAGAAAGCGGATCGATCGCCGAAGAATTGACCGCGACCACCTCCCATCGTCTAGCGTTCCCCCATGCCGTGAGTCCGACCGTGGACTGGGCACGTGCCGGGAACCGAGGGCGGGCGCCCTCCTCCGGAGAGGAGCATCGTGCGCGACGCTAACAGCCGGACGGGTCGCGGGCCCGCTGAGGACGGCACGGGCCGCCACGCCGACCGCAGCGCTCCGCTCCGCGGCGAACCCGGAACGGTCCACGTGATCCTCGGCGCTGACCGCACGCGCATCGTCCTGTCGGGCGAGATAGACGCCGACCTCGGGACCGATCTCCACCAGGCGACGGCCGACGCCGAGCAGGCCGGCCTCCCCATCGAGGTCGACACCCACCACGTGACCTTCATGGACTCCTCGGGCGTCGCCTTCCTCGCCCGCCTCGCGACCCGGAGCGGCCATCGCGTCCGGCTGCTGCGGGTCCCGCCCACCGTGCGGTTCCTCCTCGAGGTCACCCGCATCGGCGAGCTGCTCGACGTGATCGACGACGACGACGAGACCCAGTTCGAGGCGCGCGGCGACGGCAGCCTGACCCCCTGAGGCGCTGAACCTGCCGGGCCCGAGGGCCCGGCTGGGTCGTGCAGGTGGTGCGCGGGTGTCAGCCGAGCTTCTGGCCCGCCGAGCGCAGCTGCTGCGCCGCCTCGACGATGCGCTTGGCGAGACCGGCCTCGGCCGCCTTGCCCCACGCACGCGGGTCGTAGGCCTTCTTGTTGCCGACCTCGCCGTCGACCTTCAGGACGCCGTCGTAGTTCTTGAAGAAGTGGTCGGCGACCGGACGCGAGTACGCGTACTGCGTGTCGGTGTCGATGTTCATCTTGATGACGCCGTTGTCGACAGCCTCGGAGATCTCGGCCTCGGTCGAGCCCGAGCCGCCGTGGAAGACCAGGTCGAACGGGTTCTCCTTGCCGATCGCGTCCCCGACGGCCTTCTGGATCTCGGCAAGGATCGACGGGCGCAGCTTGACGGCACCCGGCTTGTAGACGCCGTGCACGTTGCCGAACGTCAGGGCCGTCAGGTAGCGACCCTTCTCGCCAGCACCGAGCGCCTTGACCGTGGCCAGGCCGTCCTCGACCGTCGTGTAGAGCTTCTCGTTGATCTCGGCCGTGTGGCCGTCCTCTTCGCCACCGACGACGCCGACCTCGATCTCGAGGATCGTGCGTGCCAGCTGCGAGAGCTCGAGGAGCTCCTCGGCGAGGATCAGGTTCTCGCCGAGCGGGACCGTCGAGCCGTCGAACATGTGCGACTGGAACGTCGGGAGCTTGCCGGCCTTGACCTGCTCGATCTCGAGCGCGAGCAGCGGGCGGACCCAGGACTCGAGGTTGGCCTTGGCGCAGTGGTCAGTGTGCAGCGCGACCGTGATCGGGTAGCTCTTGGCGACCTCGTGGGCGTAGGCAGCGAGCGCGAGCGCCCCCGCGACGCGGTCCTTGATCGTCGAGCCGGACGCGTACTCGGCGCCGCCGACGGAGACCTGGATGATCCCGTCGCTCTCGGCCTCGGCGAAGCCCTGGAGCGCGGCGGTGAGGGTCGAGGACGACGTGACGTTGACGGCGGGGTACGCGAACTTGCCGGCCTTCGCCCGTTCGATCATCTCGGTGTAGACCTCGGGGGTTGCTCTGCCCTCCGAGGGATCCCCGGGTGTTAGAAGGGGGGTGGTGACTTCGTCACGATTCTTTCACGCCCGGCCGTGGGCACGGCCGGGACGTCCTACCCAGCGGGCGTGCCTGCACCCGCCGAACCGCACCCCGGCGCGTCCGCGTGGCGGGCGATCCACGCGTGCATCGCGATCGCGGCGGCCGCACCGGCGTTGATCGAGCGGGTCGAGCCGAACTGGGCGATGTGCAGCACGTCGACCGCGGCCGCGCGTGCCTCGTCCGACAGGCCGACGCTCTCCTGACCGAAGAGCAGCACGCAGCCGCGCGGCAGCGGGTACCCCTCGAGCGGGACGGACCCCGGGAGGTTGTCGATGCCGAGGACGGGCAGCGGGGCACCGGCCGGACCTGCGGTGCGCGACCACGTCAGCAGGTCCTCGACCGTCGGGTGGCGGCGGATGTGCTGGTACCGGTCGGTGACCATCGCACCTCGACGGTTCCAGCGGCGCCGCCCGACGATGTGCACCTCGGCAGCGGCGAACGCGTTCGCGGTCCGCACGACGGACCCGATGTTCATGTCGTGCGCCCAGTTCTCGATCGCGACGTGGAACGGGTGGCGGTGGGTGTCGAGGTCCGCGACGACTGCCTCGAGCGTCCAGTACCGGTAGCGGTCGACAACGTTGCGCCGGTCGCCGTGCGCGAGCAGGTCCGGGTCGTAGCGGGACGCGCCGTCGGGCCCGGCAAGCCGGCCACGCGCGCGGGCCGCCCGGCCACGGGCCGACGCCGACGACGCCCTCGACCACGGCGCTCTCGACGACAGGGCTCTCAACGACAGGGCTCTCGACGCGCCCGGTCGAGGCGTCCTCGGTGAGATCGTGCGAGCCGGCGCGGGTCACGTCAGCTCGACCCGCAGGGCCGCCGCGCTCGCCCGCGCACGCTCCCGTGCCTCATCGACGTCCCCGCCGCGAGCGAGCGTCACGGCGACCCGGCGTCGGCCCGCGACGGACGGCTTGCCGAACAGGCGCACCTGCGCGGTCGGCACCGCGAGGGCCGCGTCAACACCGGAGAACACCGGCACGCCCGTGCCCTCCGCGAGCACCGCGCACGACGCCGCAGCACCCTGCCCGTCCCGCGCGCCGAGCCGCAGCACGTCGCCCACGGGCAGCCCGAGCACGGCGCGCGCGTGGAGCGCGAACTGCGAGAGGTCCTGCGACACGAGCGTGACCAGCCCGGTGTCGTGCGGCCTGGGCGACACCTCGGAGAACAGCACGCGCTCGCCGACGACGAACAGCTCGACGCCGAACACCCCCCAGCCGCCGAGCGCACCGGTCACGGTCGCCGCGACGCGCCGGGCCTCGTCGAGCGTGGCGGGCGTGAGCGCGGCCGGCTGCCAGGACTCGCGGTAGTCGCCGTCGACCTGCACGTGGCCGATCGGGTCGCAGAACGTCGTCCCGCCGACGTGCCGGACAGTGAGCAGGGTGATCTCGGAGTCGAACGCGACGAACCCCTCGACGATGACACGCACCGGCGTGCCGTCCGCCGAGCCCGTGGCGCGACCGCCGTGCTGCGCGTGCTCCCACGCGGTCGCGACGTCGTCGTCCGCCCGCACGACCGACTGGCCCTTGCCCGCGGACGACATGACGGTACGGCGCCGTGCGCAGCCCCAGCTCCTCGGCGGCGAGCCGGCGGATGCCCTCGCGGTCCATCGTCAGCACGGTCGCGCGTGCGGTGGGCACGACGCGCACGCCGACAGCCTCCGCCTCAACCAGCACGTGGGTCGCGATCGCCTCGATCTCGGGGATGACGACGTGGGGGCGCTCGGCACTCAGCAGCGCGCGCAGCGCGTCGGGGTCGAGCATGTCGAGCACGTGCGACCGGTGCGCAACCTGCATCGCCGGGGCGTCGGGGTACCGGTCGGCCGCGACGACCTCGACCCCGAGGCGCTGCAGCTCGATGGCGACCTCCTTGCCGAGCTCACCCGCCCCGAGCAGCAGCACGCGGGTCGCGCCCGGGGTCAGCGGGGTACCGAGCGTGCCCGGCGTGGCCGACGGCGCGGGAGTCGACGGAAGGGGAGTCGACGGCAGGGGAGAGGTCATGCGGGCGATTCTCCCAGTCCCCGGGCACAGCCGTACGGGGTCTTCACGTCGTCCGTCGGGTCAGGACACATCCGCACCCGTACCCTGGACCCGTGCTCGCACTGACCGCCCTCACCGCAGCCGTGTCCGGCTCCGGTCACCTGGCGACCCTCGGACCCAGCTTCCTCAACCCCGATCACCTGATCGAGTCGTTCGGCGCCTACGCGCTCATCGGCGTCGTGATCGTGGTCTTCATCGAGACGGGGCTGCTGTTCCCGCTGCTCCCGGGCGACTCCCTGCTGTTCACCGCGGGCGCGCTGGTCGCGCAGGACCGCCTGCACTTCCCGCTGTGGCTGCTCTGCCTGCTGCTGTTCCTCGCGGCGTTCGGCGGCGACCAGTCCGCGTACTGGATCGGCCGCACGATGGGTCCCAAGGTGTTCGACCGGCCCGACTCGCGCATCTTCAAGCGCCGCCACATCGACGAGACGAACGCCTACTTCGAGCGGTACGGCGGCCGGACGATCATCGTCGCGCGGTTCATCCCGTTCGTGCGGACGTACGCGCCTGTGGCCGCGGGCGTCGGACGCATGTCATATCGGCACTACGTCTCGTTCGACCTGGTCGGCGCGCTGCTCTGGGGCGTCGGCGTGACACTGCTCGGCTACGCGCTCGGCAACGTCCCGTTCATCAAGGCCAACATCGAGTTCCTGCTCATCGGGGTCGTGCTGGTCTCGGTCGCGCCGATCGGGCTCAAGCTCGTGCGCTCGTGGCTCGCGGCGCGTCGGGCCCCCGCGGCCGTGCTCGCCGACGAGACGGCCGACCAGCCTCTCTGACCGCTCTCCGTCCCACCGAGCCGCAAGGACACCATGACCCGGGAGATCCGCAGCTGGCTGACCGACATGGACGGCGTGCTGGTCCACGAGGGCACGGCACTGCTCGGCGCCGCCGACTTCGTGCGCGCACTGCGGGACGCCGGTCGGCCGTTCCTGGTCCTGACGAACAACTCGATCTTCACGCCGCGTGACCTGCACGCGCGCCTCGCGTCGTCGGGTCTCGACGTGCCCGAGGACGCCATCTGGACCTCGGCGCTCGCGACCGCGCAGTTCCTCGACGACCAGGTCCCGGGCGGCAGCGCCTACACGATCGGCGAGGCCGGCCTGACGACGGCGCTCTGGGAGGTCGGGTACACGCTCACCGACACCGACCCGGACTACGTGGTGCTCGGCGAGACCCGCACGTACTCGTTCGAGGCCATCACGAAGGCGATCCGGCTCATCAAGGGTGGCGCGCGCTTCATCGCGACGAACCCCGACGTGACCGGTCCGAGCGCCGCGGGCGACCTCCCCGCGACGGGCGCGGTCGCCGCGATGATCACCGCCGCGACGGGTCGCAAGCCCTACTTCGTCGGCAAGCCGAACCCCATGATGTTCCGCTCGGCCCTCAACCGGATCGACGCGCACTCCGAGACGACAGCCATGGTCGGCGACCGGATGGACACCGACATCGTGGCCGGGATCGAGGCCGGCCTGCAGACCTTCCTCGTGCTCACCGGGTCGACGAGGGCCGCCGACATCGAGCGGTTCCCGTTCCGGCCGAGCCACGTCGTCGACTCGATCGCGGACCTCGTCTCGCGCGTGTGACTGCGTCCGCGAGCGGCACGGGGCGCACCCCGGCCCGTCGGCGCCGCGGGCCCGGCTGGGTCCCGAACCAGCACGGCGCGTGGGCGATGCTCATCCTTCCCGTGGTCGTGGGCGCGCTGCGCGCCGGGCCGACGTGGCGTCACGTCCTGCTGGGCGTCGCGTGGCTCGCGGCGTACCTCGCGTTCTTCGCGACAGGGCTCTGGCTGCGGTCCGGTCGCAAGGCCCGCTACGCCCCGCCGGTGCGCGCCTACGCGCTCGTCACCACCGCGCTCGGGCTTGCTCTGCTCGCGAGCCGTCCGGCGCTCGTCACCTGGGGTGTCGTGTACGCACCGCTCCTCGCGGCCAGCCTGTGGCACTCGGTGCGCCGCACGGACCGCTCGCTCGTCAACGACGGCGTGACGATGGTCGCGGCGAGCGCCATGGTCGTCGTCGCGGCAGGCCTGGGATCGGGCGCGACCAACGGATGGACGTGGCTCCCCGGCGCGTCCGACGGTGCCGCCTGGGCCGTCGCGGGGCTCGTGCTCGTCTACTTCTTCGGCACGGCGCTGTACGTCAAGACGATGATCCGCGACCGCGGCGACCGGCGTCGGTACATCGAGTCCGTCGGGTACCACGCGCTGGCCTGCGTCCCCGCGTTCGTGTGGAGCCCCTGGGCGGGCGTGCTGTTCGCCGCGCTCGCGGTGCGAGCAGGTCTCGTGCCCCGGCTCTGGCCGCGCGCCACGCCGCGCGCCGTCGGGCTCGGCGAGATCCTCGCGTCGGTAGCGATCGCGCTGGTCCTCGTCGCCGCCCGCTGAGCCCGGCCGCGCGGTGGCTGGGCTCAGCCGGCTGGTGGTGCGCCCGGAGCGACGGCGGTCTCAGACGGTCGGTGCGCCCGGCGCCGGGGTGGCGCCCGCACCGAAGCTCACCTGGGGAGCGACACGGACCGCGGGGTCCTCGGTCTCGAAGTACTCGGCGCGCACGAAGCCGAACGCCCCCGCGATGACGTTCGACGGGAACGACTCGACCTTCGTGTTGAGCGTCCTCACGTTCGCGTTGTAGAAGCGGCGCCCCGCCGCGATGCGGTCCTCGGTGTTGGTGAGCTCGGCCTGCAGCTGCTGGAAGTTCTCGCTCGCCCGCAGCACGGGGTAGGCCTCGGCGACTGCGAAGAGTCGTCCCAGGGCCTGCGTGAGCACGTTCTCCGAGGCTGCCTGCTGCGCGGGGGACTGCCCGCCGCCCGAGGCCGCGGCTCGCGCCCGGCTGACGTCGTCGAACACTCCGCGCTCGTGCGCCGCATAGCCCTTCACGGTCTCGACGAGGTTGGGGATGAGGTCATGGCGTCGAGTGAGCTCGACGTCGATCTGCCGCCACGCCTCCTGCACGAGGTTGCGCAGGCGGACGAAGCCGTTGTAGGTCGCAACAGCCCAGATCAGGACGATGACGATGATCGCGGCGATGACAAGCAGCGCGACGGTGATGCCGTTCACAAGTTCCCCCGGGTGGTCTGGTCAGTCATCGGATCGTAGCCGTGGTCCATCCACACGTGTCGAGGAATCGCGTGGGCGACTGCCACGAGCACCCCGAGACGGCGTGCGAGGGTGTCCGTGTCGGTTGCGCCGGGCGCCCACGACACGATCGACGTCCCCTCGATGCGCAGGCACTCACCCGTCGCGTCGGACCGCAGAAGTCGCTCCATCAGCTGCGGGTTGACGATCGCGTGCGCGACCGCGAGGTCTCGGCTCTCGACGCGCCACGCGCGGTTGAAGTCGTCGGACTCGAACTGGATGTCCTGGCCGCCGATGACCTTCGCGAGCTTCGCTCCCAGCCCGTCCGGTGTGAGCTCGACCGTCGGCAGGTACGCGGGCAGGTCGAGCGCGACGACGTGGCGGACGAACGTCGTCCTGTTCTTGCCCGAGCCGGTCGTCCAGCGGTAGGTGAACGACGTCGCAGGCATCCCCTGGAAGTGTCCCCGCAGCACCTCGGTCGCACGCCGGGAGTCGCCCTGCCCGAATGGCTGACCCGTCCACCGTTGGGTGAGCGACGGGTCGCTGCCCTCGAACCGCCAGCCGGTCGCAGTCGCCCAGGCGGTGAGCCGCTCGGTCCGCTTGCGCTGCAACCACCACGCGCCGACGAGCGCGAGCGGGATCCCGATGATGACGACGGCCAGCCAGAGTGACTGAAGGACGTCAGAGCCGCTCGGGTCGGGCACGGGCGCGCCGCCGCTCAGACCAGGCCGAGGTCAGACAGGTCGAACAGGAAGTGGTACGGCACGCCGAGCGCCTCGATCTTCTCGCGCGCGCCCGTCGACCGGTCGACGATGACGGCGACTCCCATGACTTCGGCGCCCGCCTCGCGAGCTGCCTCGACCGCGGCGATGGGTGACGCGCCGGTCGTGGAGGTGTCCTCGAGCACGACGACGCGACGACCCGCGATGTCCGGGCCCTCGATGCGGCGCTGCATGCCGTGGGCCTTGGCCTCCTTGCGGACCACGAACGCGTCGAGGTCCTGCCCGCGCGACGCCGCGGCGTGCAGGAGGGCCGTCGCGACGGGGTCCGCGCCGAGCGTCAGCCCGCCGACCGCGTCGATCTCGGCGGTGCCGAGGCCGAGCTCCTCGAGCAGGTCGAGCAGCACATGCCCGACGAGGGGGGCCGCGCGGTGGTGCAGCGTGATGCGGCGCAGGTCGACGTAGTAGTCGGCCTCGCGGCCCGAGGACAGCGTGACCTTGCCGCGCACCACGGCCAGCTCGGTGATGAGGTCGCGAAGCTGCTCGCGCGGCGTCGGCGACAGCTCGGCGCTGCGCGAGGTCTCGGTGGTCACAACGACTCGCTCTCGCTCGCGGCGGTCAGACGGTGGCGGTAGTTCCCGAGCGCCCGCACGGCGAACCGTGGCAGCAGGCGCACGACTCCCGCGACCCCCTGGTAGCGCAGGCTCGGCGTCGACAGGACCGCACCTCGACGCACGTCGGCCAGCGCGATCGCGACGACCGCGTCCGCGTTGAGCCAGGCGATGTCCGGCAGTGCCGCCCTGTTGATGCCCGCACGCTCGTGGAACTCGGTGTGGACGAACCCGGGAGTCACCGCAGTCGCCGTGACCCCGGTGCCCTTGAGCTCGACTGCGAGCCCTTCCGTGAACGTCCGCACCCACGCCTTGTGCGCCGAGTATGTGCCCGACGCGAGCAGTGCCGCGATCGACGACACGTTGAGGATGGCGCCGCGACCCCGCTCGACCATCGCGCCCGCGGCCGCGTGCGAGAGCACGAGGACCGCGTGGACCATGACCGCGAGCGCTTTCTCCTCGAGGTCCAGGTCGCCGCCGACGAACTGCTGGTTCAGCCCGAGGCCCGCGTTGTTGACGAGCAGCCCGACCGGGTGCTCGGTCGCGCGCAGCCGCTCGGCCACCCGCTCGACGTCCCCACGGACGGTGAGGTCCGCAGTGAGGACCTCGACGCGCACTCCCGCCGCGGCACGCAGCTGGCTCGCAAGGTGCTCGAGGCGGTCGGCGCCGCGGGCCACGAGAACGACGTCGTGCTTCGCGGTCGCGAGCTGCCAGGCGAACTCCAGGCCGAGGCCCGCGCTCGCGCCGGTGATCAGTGCGGTTCCCATGCAGCCACCCTACGGACCAGCCCGCCGCTTGTCAGACCCGGGGCCCGTGTCCGGTCACGATCCGCGGCGACACGCCCGTGACGGTCGGTCCGGCTAGCCTGACCGTCATGCGCCTCGCGACCTGGAACATCAACTCGATCCGCTCTCGCGCCGACCGGGCGCTCGCCTTCCTCGAGCGCTCGGGGACCGACGTGCTCGCGCTGCAGGAGACGAAGTGCAAGGACGAGCAGTTCCCGCGCGAGGCCTTCGAGGCCGCCGGGTACGAGGTCGCGACGAGCGGCCACAGCCAGTGGAACGGGGTCGCGATCATCTCGCGGGTCGGGATCGCCGACGTCGAGCGGGGCTTCGTCGGGCAGCCGGCCTGGGGTGAGGAGCCGGTCGTCGAGGCGCGGGCGCTCGGCGCGACCTGCAGCGGCGTGCGGGTGTGGAGCCTCTACATCCCTAACGGGCGGGAGATCGACAACCCGCACTACGCCTACAAGCTCGAGTGGCTCGCGCGACTGAAGGAGCAGGCGGCGTCCTGGCTCACGCCCGGGTCCGACGGCGCGGGCGACCCGACCGCCCAGATCGCGCTCGTCGGGGACTGGAACATCGCACCGCTCGACGAGGACGTCTGGGACATCGACGTGTTCGTCGGGCGCACCCACGTCACGCCCGCCGAGCGGGCCGCCTTCGCGGCGTTCGCGAGCGCCGGGTACACCGAGGTCACCCGCGAGCACATCCCCACCCGCACCTTCACGTACTGGGACTACCAGCAGCTCCGGTTCCCCCGGAACGAGGGCATGCGGATCGATTTCACGTACGCGTCGGCGACCCTCGCCGCGCGCGTCACAGGCGTGACCGTCGACCGCGACGAGCGCAAGGGCAAGGGCGCGTCCGACCACGTCCCGGTCATCCTCGACCTCTCCGACTGACCGGCACGAAGCGATCGGGTGGCCCGGTCCGGATCGGCCTCTGCCGACCCTTCCGCTCCGCTAGGTTCAACGCCATGAGCACGCCGCCGACCTGGCCTCTTCCCCAGCCCGAGCGACCGAACCCGTTCGCTCCGCCAGCCGAGCAGCCGGACGGCACGACCGATGGGGCGCCGTCGCCCTACGGGGCGGGATACGCGCCGCCGACCGGGTATGACGTCGCCCCGACGCCGCCGCCGTCGTGGACGCCCGGTCCCGAGCCGAGCCACGAGCCGCCGCCCGGCTATTCGCAGACGACGGGCTACCCACCGCCGCCCCCGCCCCCGCCCCCGCCCCCGGGCTACGGGGCGCCGCAGGACCAGCCTTACGGCTACCCGCAGGGACCGCCGCAGGGCCCGGCCTACGGCTACCCGCAGGGCCAAGGTGCCTACGGCTACCCGCAGGGGCAAGGTGCCTACGGCTACCCGCAGGGGCAGGGCGCGTACGGACAACCGCAGCCCCAGTGGGGCAACCCGCAGTCTCGGTGGGACGGTCTCGCGATCGCCTCGATGTCGGTGAGTGGTGCCGGGATCTTCACCATGGGCATCACCGGTCCGGTCGGCATCGGGCTCGGGATCGCGTCGCTCCGCAAGATCCGGCGCACCGGTGCCCGCGGCCGCGGCCTCGCCTCGGCCGGCATCGCCGTCGGCATCCTGATGACGCTGTTCATCGCCGGGTTCATCGCGCTCGTCGCTTACAGCAGCCAGCACGTCCCGAACGTCAAGACCGGGCCGTTCACGACATCGACGTCACCCCACGCGCAGTCGCAAGAGTCCGTCGGGTACCTCGCGTTCGACGAGCGGCTGTGGCCGGGCGACTGCCTGGAGGTCCTTCCGGCGGCGGGCCTCCTCGATCCAGCGTTCGTCGACTGCGCCACGCCGCACGCCGCGGAGGTCCTCGCGCGGGAGGACTTCCGCGTGGCCCCGACCACATCGGCCGACGAGACAGCCGCCGTCTTCGCCCACTGCACCAAGGTCGCCGACGCGGCCGCACCCACCACGATGATGGCTCAGTCAGCGTCCTCCGACGTGTGGGCGCCCTCGGACGCCGACTGGGCGGCCGGCGTGCGGTCCGGCTACTGCCTGCTGGTGAGCAGCCCTGGGACCCTGGCCGGCTCGGCGCTCGACGGGACGCTGGCGGGCGAGTCGCGGCAGGTGCAGTCCTGACCGCCTGGGACGACCCGGGCGGTTCGTCGTCGAACGAGCCGTACTACGCGCCGGGCTGGCAGTCGCCACGGGCGCCGCTCGAGCCGCTCGCCGTGGCCTCGGTCGTCACCGGAGCCCTCGCGCTCGGTCCCGTCGCGGGCGTCCTGGGGATCCTCGCGCTGCGCCGGATCGGTGCGCGGCGCACCCGTGGCCGCGGCCTCGCCAGAACCGGGCTCGCGCTCGGCGTCGTCGGCACGCTCGCGGCCGTCGGTGTTCTCGTGGGCGCGACGCTCACGGCCCGCAACCAGCGCCCTCTCCCCGCCGACGTCGGGGCGCCGCGGCAGGCTCATGCGCGCCAGCTCGTCACGGGCAGCTGCATCGACCCGCTGCCGACCGCAGCCGAGGTCGACACCGTGCGGGTCGTGCCGTGCAGAGATCCGCACGCGGCCCAGGTCGTCACCGAGTACGCGTTCGACGACGCCGCCGTCTGGCCCGGTCAGGCCGCGGCAGACGCCCGGGTTGCGGGATCGTGCGACCTGACCCCGGCCGAGCGGGACGCCGGCGTCCGAGCGCTGACCTGGGCGCCCACCGAGGACTCGTGGGGCCGCGGGGACAGACTCGGCCTGTGCCTGGCCACGACGGGCGCCGGCCAGCTCACCGGCTCGTTCCTCGACGGGACGGTCCGCCTACCCTGAGGTGCGTTGCGGGCCGCCTGTCCTGGCGGATGCTCGGCTCAGCGGACGCTCTCAGCGGACGACGGTGGCGTCCAGGGCCGAGTCCGTGGCATCCCGCGCGACGATGAGCGTGAACCGGCCCGGCTCGGCCGACCACGCGTGCGTCTGCGCGTCCCAGTGCTGGAACGCGCGAGCCCGCACCAGGACCTCGGCGGTCCGGGTCTCGCCCGCTCCGGCCGTGACGACCGCGGACCCCGCGAGCCACCGCAGCGGGCGGTCGACCGTCAACGACGCGCGCGACAGGTAGACCTGGACGACCTGACGGCCCCTGCGCTCGCCCGTGTTCGTCACGTCGACGCTCACCCGGACGCTGCCCGACGCGGCCACCGCACCCGAGTGCACACCGGCGTCCATGATGCGCACGGCGTCGTAAGACCACGTGGTGTACCCGAGCCCGAAGCCGAACGGGTAGGCGGGCTCGGTCCCGGCGCGCAGCCACGCGCGGTAGCCGATGTGGATGCCCTCGTCGTACCGCACGACGCCGTCGTGCGGGGTGACGTCGAGGATCGGCACGTCTGCCTCGGTCTTCGGCCAGGTCGTGGGCAGTCGCCCGCCGGGCTCGGCAACCCCGGTGAGCACGTCGGCGATCGCGTGGCCGTACTCCTGGCCGCCGAACCACGTGAGCAGCAGCGCGGCGACGTCGTCGCGCCACGGCATCACGACGGGTGAGCCCGAGTTCACGACGACGACGGTGCGCGGGTTGACCGCGGCCACAGCGGCGACGAGGTCGTCCTGACGGCCGGGCAGGCGCAGGTCGGTGCGGTCGAACCCCTCGGACTCGACCTTCTCGTTCGTGCCGACGACGACGACGACCACGTCGGCCGTGCGGGCGACCTCGACGGCCTCGGCGATGAGCGCGTCGGTCTCCTCGACGACAGGGCGCCAGCCCGCCGTGAATCCCAGGACCTCGGCACGGTCGGAGCCGTCGGGCATCGACGGGATGCCGGTGAGCGGGTGGGTCCAGCGCAGCCGGTAGGTGCGGCCGGCCTCGACGTCGACGCGGACGGTCGTGCTCGGCGGGGCCATGAGCGCCGCGCCGATGTCCTCGGGTGCGACCAGCAGGTCCGACTCGAGCACGACCGCGCCGTCGACCTCGAGCGTGGTGCTGCCGATGACCGCCCAGCCGAGCTCGATCGGGCCCGACGCGGTCGCGGTGTAGTCGGTCACGACTACGAAGGTGTGCGCGACCGGCGCGTTGCCGAGCCACATGAGCTCGGTAGCGTGCCGGACCTCGTCGAGCACGACCCCGCCGTCGGCCGCGAGGAACCGCGTGCGGACGCCGGGTGCACCGGTCTCGGGGTCGCGCACGTCGCCGAGCGCGAACGGCAGGACGCCGTCGTGCACGACGGCGCCCGTGGCGTACGAGAGGGTCGCGTCGGGGAAGGCGGCACGCAGGCCGTCGAGCGGCGAGACCGTCGAGACCGGGACGACCGTCGCGGAGCCGCCACCCTGGGTGCGCGGGCGCAGCGCGCTCTGCCCGAGGACCGCGATCGTGGCCGGCGTGGGTGAAGTCGGCGTGCCGAGCGGGAGCACCCCGTCGTTGCGCACGAGCACGATCGCGCGCGTCTCGACCTCGCGGGCGAGTGCGGTGTCGGCCGGGTCGGTGCCGACGGTCGCCGCGTCGCCCGACGACACCGGGGGGACGGCAGGGTCGAACCCGACGAGCGCGCCGAGGCGGGCCGCGAGCAGGAGGATCCGGTGCACCTTGTCGTCGACGACCTCGACCGGGATCCGGCCGCCCTCGACCGCGGCGACCAGCGCGTCCCCCCACGGGCCGTCGGGACCGGGCATGACGACGTCCTGCCCGGCGGCGGCGGAGGCGAGGGAGCGCACCGCTGTCCAGTCGGAGATGACGACGCCGTCGAAGCCCCACGTGCCCTTGAGCGGCTCGGTGAGCAGCGGGTGCTCGCTCATCGTCGTGCCGCCGACCGCGTTGTAGGCGCTCATGACGCTCCAGGCGCCTGCGTCGACCACGGCCCGCTCGAACGGCACGAGGTAGAGCTCGTGCAGCGCCTGCTCGGACACCTCCACCGACGCGGTGAAGCGGTCGGTCTCGAAGTCGTTCGCGACGTAGTGCTTGGGGCACGCGGCGACACCGTGGTCCTGCAGACCCCGGATGAACGCCTCGGCGATCTCGGCGGTCAGCAGCGGGTCCTCCGAGTACGCCTCGAAGTGGCGGCCGCCGAGCGGACTGCGGTGCAGGTTGATCGTCGGGCCGAGCACGACGCCGACGCCCTTGCGGTGCGCCTCGTGCGCAGCGGCCACGCCGTAGCGGTAGGCGATCTCGGGATCCCAGGTGGCCGCAAGGGCTGTCGCGCTGGGCAGGTTGAGCGAGGGGTCGCGTTCGTCCCAGACGGCGCCGCGGACGCCCGAGGGACCGTCGGAGACGACGACCGTGCTCAGCCCGACGGCGGGCTCGGCATGCAGCGACCAGAAGTCGGCGCCGGTCAGGAGGCGGACCTTCTGAGCCAGGGTGAGCCGGGCGACGAGCTCGTCGATCCGGGGGTCCGGGGTGCTGCCAACCATCATCGACCTCGTCCTGTCGTCGCCGTCGTCGTCATCTCGGGGCTTGTGCTGACCAGGCGGTCGGGAGCGAGACCGTTCCGGGACCCAGGCGCTGCGGTCACGCGCCCGCCACGACGAGCTGGGCGAGCGTCGCCCGGAGCACCGTCGCCATGTCGACGCTGTCGCGGTCGAGCAGCCACTGCACCTGGAGGCCGTCCGTGAGCGCGACGAACGCGCGCCCCGCGGCGTCGGGATCGATGCCGGGACGCAGCAGACCGGCGGCCTGCGCGCCCTCGAACCCGGCCGCGCACTGCGCGACGGAGCGTGCGTACCGTGACACGAAGAACGCGTGCGCGGGATGGTCCGGGGCCGTCGACTCAGCGGACAGCACGCAGTACAGCTCGACGATGCCCGGTCGCGTCGCGTTGAAATCCACGAGATCGACCATGTGCCGGAGCAGCTCGACGCCCTGGAGATGGTCGAGCCCGAACCGTTGGGCGTCGACCTCGTCGCGGTGCTCCAGCACCGCGAGCAGCAGCGCCTGCTTGGCCGGGAAGTGGTGCAGGAGGCCGGGGTGCGAGATGCCGACCCGGGCCGCGATCTCCCGCAACGACGCCGCCCGGTAGCCGACCTCGCCGAACAGAGTGGTCGCCTCGTCGAGGATCAGCTGACGCCGGGCCCGACCGTTGGCGTAGCTGCGGACCAGAACCTCCGTCACGTCCCCTCGACCCCCCACGCTCGAACCGGTAACGAGCACGAGGGTAGCGTCCCCACACCCCAGGGCCGACCTGGTTCTCACTGCGGTCAGGTGCGCGGCGGGGCGCCGTACCAGGCGGCTACTCCCCCGGGAAGATGACCCCGACCTGACGGCGGACCTCGTCGGCGGTCTCGAGCGTCGCAATCGTCTCGTCGAGCGGCAGCAGCGGCGACTCGGTCAGTCCCTCGGTGACGTAGCGTGCCAGGGCAGCGGCCTGGAAGCACAGGCCCGCGTGACCGAGGATCCGGTTGTCGTCCCAGGTCACCCGCTGCTCACCGGCGATGAACGTCACGCTCGTCGGGGTGAACGACTGCGGGCCGAGCTCGACCCGGGCCGCCGAGCCGGCGATGGTCCCGGTCTGCGCGGTCTCGGCGAGCATCGTCGTGAACAGCTCGGCGTGGGCGTCGCCCGCATAGCTGAGCTGGATCGCGGTCTGCGCGTCGACACCCGTCGTGGCCAGGACGCCTGCCGCCTGGATCGCCGTCGGGCGCAGACCGAGGCCCGCGTGTCGCGCGACGAACGCCGCGAACGCCAGCGGGTAGATGCCGAGGTCGAGGAGCACCCCGCCCCCCAGCTCCGGGTTGAGCAGGCGGTGCGTCGGCGCGGGCCGGGACCACACGCCGAAGTCCGACGTGATGCGGTGCACGTTGCCGAGCGCGCCGTCCTCGATCAGCTGCCGGAGGACGTCGGTGTGCGGCAGGTACCGCGTCCACATGGCCTCCATCGCGAAGACCCCGGCCGCTCGCGCCGCCGCGACGACCTCGCGCGCCTCGCCCGCGTTGCGGGTGAACGACTTCTCGACGAGCACGTGCTTGCCCGCCGCGATCGCGAGGAGCGCCTGCTCGCGGTGCTCGCTGTGCGGGTTCGCGACGTACACGACGTCGATCTCCGGGTCCTCGACGAGCTGCGCGTACGAGTCGTAGGACCGCTCGATGCCGTGCGTCGCAGCGAACGCCGCGGACCGCTCGGCTGAGCGGGACGCGACCGCGACGACGCGCTGGCCGGTGTTCGCGAGCACCGTCGAGGCGAAGGTCCCTGCGATCTTGCCCGGCGCGAGGATGCCCCACCGCAGCACGGGCGCGTCCCGCGGGTCCGGGAAGCGGGGGGTCGGGAGGGCGGTCGGTGCGGGAGCCGAGGTCATACCCGCAAACGCTACCGGGCGCGCCCGAGGTATGCCGCGAGGCCCTCGACGACGAGCGCGTGGTCGTCCTGCTGCGGGAGCCCCGAGATGCCGACGACCCCCACGAGCTGCCCACCGACGCGCAGCGGGAAGCACCCGCCGTGCGCCGCGTACAGCGCGGGGTCCAGCTCCGACCTGGTCTCGAAAGTGCCGCCCTCGACGCGGTACCGGGTGCCGACCGCGAACGACGAGTGCCCGTAGTGCCGGACGACCGCGGCCTTCCGGCCGAGCCACCAGTCGTTGTTCGGCGACGTGCCCGGCAGCGCGCGCTGGAACGCGATGTGCGGACCCGTTGACGTCTCGACTTCGACGCGTACGACGACCGGCAGGCCGCGCGACTCGGCGAGCTCGGCGAGGGTTGCGCCGAGGCGCGCCGCGTCGTCGTAGGTCAGGTGCGGCAGGACGAGCGTGTCCTCCTGCGCCAGCAGCTCGGCCAGGAGCGCGGGGTCGGAGAACGGGATGGTCCCAGCAGGGTCGGTCACGCCACCGACGCTACCTGACGGGCTACGGCCGCGAGCGTGAGGCTCCCCGCGCCGTCGGCAGACCGGTCGACCTGGACAGTGTCGCCGTCACGAGCCTCGCCGCCGAGCAGCATCCGGGCCAGGCGGTCACCGATCTCCCGCTGCACGAGCCGACGCAGCGGGCGGGCGCCGTACGCCGGGTCGAAGCCCTCGATCGCGAGCCACTCGCGCGCCGCCGGGGTCACGTCGAGGGTGAGCCGGCGGTCGGCCAGGCGAGCGCCCAGGGCCTTGACCTGGATCTCGACGATGCGGCTGAGCTCGTCGAGGGACAGCGGGTCGAAGAGCACGATGTCGTCGAGACGGTTGAGGAACTCGGGCTTGAACGCGGCATGGACGGCGGACATGACGGCGTCGCGCTTGGCGTCGTCATCGAGCATCGGGTCCACGAGGAACTGCGAGCCGAGGTTCGACGTGAGCACGAGGATCACGTTGCGAAAGTCGACGGTGCGGCCCTGGCCGTCGGTGAGGCGGCCGTCGTCGAGCACCTGCAGCAGGATGTCGAACACCTCGGGGTGCGCCTTCTCGACCTCGTCGACCAGGACCACCGAGTACGGCCGACGTCGGACCGCCTCGGTCAGCTGGCCGCCCTCCTCGTAACCGACGTACCCGGGGGGCGCCCCGACGAGGCGCGCGACCGAGTGCTTCTCGGAGTACTCGGACATGTCGATCCGGACGATCGCGCGCTCGTCGTCGAACAGGAAGTCCGCGAGCGCCTTCGCGAGCTCGGTCTTGCCGACGCCGGTCGGGCCGAGGAACAGGAACGAACCCGTCGGACGGTCGGGGTCGGAGATGCCGGCGCGAGCGCGGCGGACGGCGTCGGACACGGACGCGAGGGCCGCGCGCTGCCCGATGAGCCGCTCGCCGAGCACGTCCTCCATGCGCAGCAGCTTGTCGCTCTCACCCTCGAGCAGCCGCCCGGCGGGGATTCCGGTCCACGCCGAGACGACCTCGGCGATCTCGTCGGGACCGACCTTCTCGGCGATCATCGGCTCGGGCACCGGGCCGATGGCGTCCTCGACGCCGGCCCGCTGCTCACGCGCCTCGGCCTCGGCGATCTCCCGCCCGACCGCCGGGATCTCCCCGTACAGCAGCCGTGAGGCCGTCGCGAGGTCACCGTCGCGCTGCGCCTTGTCGGACTCGATGCGCAGCTCGTCGAGCTTCGCGCGCAGCTCACCGACCCGGTTGTGGCCCGCACGCTCGTTCTCCCAGCGCGCGGTCAGCGCAGCGAGCTCCTCCGAACGGTCGGCGAGGTCCGCGCGCAGCTTCTCGAGCCGCTCGCGGGACGCGTCGTCGTCGGCGTTCTCGAGCGCGAGCTCCTCCATCTTCAGGCGGTCGACCGCGCGGCGAAGCGCGTCGATCTCGACGGGCGACGAGTCGAGCTCCATGCGCAGCCGGCTCGCTGCCTCGTCGATGAGGTCGATGGCCTTGTCCGGCAGCTGGCGGCCGGAGATGTAGCGGTCGGACAGGGTCGCGGCGGCGACGAGCGCTGCGTCGGAGATCGCGACCTTGTGGTGCGCCTCATAGCGCTCCTTGAGGCCGCGCAGGATCGCGATGGTGTCCTCCACGCTCGGCTCGCCGACGAAGACCTGCTGGAACCGGCGCTCGAGCGCGGGGTCCTTCTCGATGTGCTGGCGGAACTCGTCGAGGGTCGTCGCGCCCACGAGGCGCAGCTCGCCGCGCGCGAGCATCGGCTTGAGCATGTTGCCCGCGTCCATCGACCCTTCGGCCGCGCCGGCCCCGACGACCGTGTGCAGCTCGTCGATGAACGTGACGATCTCGCCGTCGGAGGACTTGATCTCCGCCAGGACGGCCCTGAGCCGCTCCTCGAACTCGCCGCGGTACTTGGCGCCCGCGACCATGGCTGCGAGGTCGAGCGAGACGAGCCGTTTGCCGCGCAGCGACTCGGGCACGTCGCCCGCGACCATGCGCTGCGCGAGACCCTCGACGACCGCGGTCTTGCCGACGCCGGGCTCGCCGATGAGCACGGGGTTGTTCTTGGTGCGCCGCGACAGGACCTGCACGACGCGGCGGATCTCAGCGTCGCGGCCGATCACGGGGTCGAGCTTGCCATCCTTGGCAGCGGCGGTGAGGTCGACGCCGTACTGCTCCAGGGCCTTGTACGTGCCCTCCGGGTTGGGGCTCGTGACCTTGCCCGACCCACGCACGGTCGGCAGCGCGGCCACCAGCGCGTCGCGGGACGCGCCGTAGGTCCGCAGCGCGTCGGCCACGCCCGAGCGGCCCGCGGCGATGCCGAGCAGCAGGTGCTCGGTCGAGACGTAGTCGTCGCCGAGAGCGCGCGCCTCGGAGGACGCAGCCTCGATCGCGGTCGAGGTCGTGCGTGACGCGGTCGGCTGCGCGACGGCGGACCCGCTCGCTGCGGGCAGCGCCACCAGGGCGGCCCGGACCGCGCGGCCCAGGGCACCCCGGTCGGCCCCGACCGCATCGAGCAGGCCGTTGGCGACCCCGCCCTCCTGGGCGAGCAGCGCGTTCAGCAGGTGCGCCGGCTCGAGCTGGGGGTTGCCCGCGGCGGACGCCTGCTGGATGGCGTCACCGATGGCCTCTTGCGACTTGGTGGTGAGTTTGGCGTCCACGAGTCCTCCAATGCGACGAGTTGAGTGTAGTCCGCTCAAGTCTGCTCAGTCAGGGGGTGTCCTTGATGCGCTATTCTGCGTCGTAGGAATTGTGGAGAGATTTTGCAATGAAGATCAGGAGGATTCGTGCCTTTTCGGGCAGCTCGGCGCAGAGATCGCCGGCACCGCGGGGTATGGGCCCTGATCGATGCGTTGATCTGGTTCGGAGCGATCTACGGCGCCACCTGGCTCCGGCTCGACTTCGTGACCCGCCCGGTCCTCGTCCTGAGCACCTCCCTGTTCGCGATCACCGCGGCGGTCCTGCACCTCCTGGTGGGCACGCTGATCGGCCCGTACCGGATCGGGCACCAGCGGGGTTCCTTCGAGGAGACCACCGATCTGGGCCGTGCCGTCGTGGTCACCACCGTGGGGATGTTCCTCTGGGCCTGGGTCTCCCACCCCGTGGTGGTGCCCCGCAGCGTCCCGCTGATGGCGGGCGCGCTCGCGCTCACGGCCATGTTCGCCAGCCGCTTCCTGATCCGCAGCTGGCACAGCCGTCGCAACGCCATGCGCGCGAACGAGCGTCGCGTCATCGTGTTCGGCGCCGGCGAGGCCGGCCGCCGCGTGCTGCGCAGCATGGTGCGCGACGACACGAGCGGGTTCTTCCCGGTTGCACTCCTGGACGACGACCGGTCCAAGCGCCGCCTGCACATCGACGGCATCCGGGTGCGCGGGACCCGCGAGGACATCGGCGACGTCGCCCTGAAGTTCGATGCCACCGCCCTGGTCGTGGCCCTTCCCCAGGCCGATGCGGCGCTGATTCGCGACCTTTCGGATCGGGGCGCTGCTGCGGGCCTCGACGTCCTGGTCCTGCCGCCGTTGCGGGACATCATCGGCGGTCAGCCCACGCTGCACGACCTTCGCGACGTCAAGCTGGAGGACCTGCTGGGGCGTCGACCGATCTCGTTGGACACCACGGCCATCGCCGACCTGATCGCGGGACGCACCGTGCTCGTCACCGGCGCCGGCGGGTCGATCGGCTCCGAGCTGTGCCGCCAGATCGCCCGGTTCGGCCCGGCCAAGCTGTACCTGCTCGACCGTGACGAGTCCGGGCTGCAAGCCACCCAGATGAGCCTGACCGGCCAGGGACTGCTCCAGGGCGACGAGATCATCCTCGCCGACATCCGCGACACCGACACGCTGCGAACCGTCTTCGCGGCGACCCAGCCGAACCTGGTGTTCCACGCCGCAGCCCTCAAGCACCTGCCGCTGCTCGAGTCGTTCCCGCTCGAGGCGTGGAAGACCAACGTGCTGGGCACCCTGAACGTGCTGACGGCCGCCGCCGAGGTGGGGGTGGCAACGTTCGTCAACATCTCCACCGACAAGGCCGCCGACCCCACCTGCGTGCTGGGCTACAGCAAACGGGTCGCCGAGCGGCTCACGGCCGACTTCGCCCGCACCCAGCCGGGACGCTACGTCTCCGTACGGTTCGGCAATGTGCTCGGCTCCCGCGGATCTGTGGTGCACCTGTTCACGGCGCAGATCGACCGTGGCGGCCCGATCACCGTCACCCACCCCGACGTCGAGCGCTTCTTCATGCTCATCCCCGAGGCCTGCCAGCTCGTCCTCGAGGCCGGCTCAATCGGCCCGGACGGCGAGGTGATGGTCCTGGAGATGGGTGAGCAGGTCAAGATCGTCGACGTGGCCAAGACCCTCATCCGCATGTCCGGTCGACGTGACATCGACATCCGATACACCGGCCTGCGGCCCGGGGAGAAGGTCAGCGAGGATCTCTTCTCGACGGACGAGGATCGGCGGGCCACGACCAACCCGCTGGTGACGAGCGTGGGGGTCCCTCAGCTGGATCTCGAAGAGATGTATTCGGTCGTCATTCCAGACCACCTTGCAGCAGCCGACTGGATGCGCGAGCACTCAACCTCAACAGCCAACGTACTGATCTGAAAAATCGCCGCCCCGAACCACCCCGCCACCGGAACGACCGAAGCCACAAGGACCACCAAGTTGCCAGCCACCGCACCTATTGAACCCATACTCTTTGTTGTGGCCCACCCGGATGACGAGGTATTAGGTGGCGGCGGGCTCTTAGGTACCCTCGCGGACAAGGGGCACCTGGTCACCGCATGCATACTGTCGAGCGTTGCGGCGGCCAGAGATCGCCGTCCTCAAGATCACGAACTTCTTGAAGACACGTTAGCGGCATCAAAGACGCTCGGGATGCACGCCCCCATCTTGGGCGACTTCCCTAACATCAAGCTCAACGTCGTTCCTCATATAGAACTGGTCCAGTTCATTGAAGACGCGATTGTCAGCACTGGTGCAACACAGATATTCACGCACCACCCTGGAGACCTGAACGATGACCATCGCAAGGTCTCGGCCGCCTGCCAAGCAGCCGCAAGGCTGCCCCTTCGCCGAGACGGCCTTCCAAAGTTGCAGGGACTGCATTTCATGGAGGTGCCGTCATCGACAGACTGGGCATTCCCGGGTGCCGGTCCAGCCTTCACGCCAAATTCGTTCTTCGAACTTGGTGAGGCAGACCTTGCGCGGAAGCTCAATGCACTGCACTGCTATCGCGACATCATGAGGCCGATGCCGCATCCTCGCAGTATTGAGGCTGTTCGCGGCCTTGCAGCGGTGCGTGGGGGGCAGGCTGGTATGATCTACGCCGAAGCGTTCCAGTCCGTCTTCACAAATCTCGGATACCTCTAAGATGTCTTCGCATGTACGAATATCTGGGTAAACGCGTGTTCGATATCACTTTCGCTTCCGCGGGCCTACTCGTTCTTTCGCCCCTCCTCGCCTTGACCGGTATTTGTATCTGGCTTGAAGATCGGCAATTCTTTCTCTTCCTCCAGGTACGCGTGGGTCGTGACGGGGTGCCGTTCACACTCTGGAAATTTCGTAGCATGCCCGTTGGCACGCCGAACGTGCCGTCGGCTCATATGGCAGCCCTGACCACAACCCGCATCGGCAGCCTGATCCGGCGCGTGAGCTTCGACGAGATGCCGCAGCTAGCGAATGTGATCCGTGGAGACATGAGCCTCGTGGGACCACGCCCTGCCCTTCCAGCACAGGTGGAGCTCCTTCTGTTACGAAAAGAAACAGGCGCCTCACGGCTTCGTCCTGGACTTACAGGTCTTGCGCAAGTACGATCGTATACTGGTATGTCTGATGAAGCAAAGGCAGCCCATGATGGCGAATACTCGATGAGTGTCTCGCTCGTCAACGACCTGCGGATCTTGGTCAAGACCGCGGCGTACCTGCTGACACCCCCTCCGAAATACTAGGAGGTCCAATGCGTTACGGGTTCGTGACGTGTGTACGCCTGGGACGTGCGTGCATAGAAGACATCCTCGGATCCGGCAACGCGATTCACATGATGATGACGTTGAAAGATGACCGGTCGTGCCGCAAATCTGGCCGCATCTATCTCGACGACCTAGCTGCCGAGCACGGAATTCCCTTGCACAAGATCGACCACATCAACGATTCTGCTGCGGTCACCGCCCTTCGAAATGCTGACCTCGATTGGCTCTTCATCGTAGGATGGTCGCAGATCGCGAATGCCGAAGTTCTGTCAAGCGCCCGGCGCGGCGTGCTCGGGATGCACCCCACCCTCCTTCCCGAGGGCCGCGGCAGAGCATCCATTCCTTGGGCAATTCTGAAGCAGCTGGACCAGACGGGAGTCAGCCTGTTCCGCCTGGCCGAAGGAGTCGATACTGGACCAGTGCTCGCCCAGCAGGTCATACCCCTTGACGCTGATGAGACCGCCGGCCGCCTCTATAACAAAGTCATCAGCGCCCATCTGGACCTTCTCCGCAACATCTGGCAGCGACTGGAGGACGGAACCGTTGAGGAGACTATTCAGAATGAGTTGAAAGCCACGGTCTGGCCTGGACGGCGCCCTGAGGACGGTGAGATACTTCCCGAGTCGATGTCTGTGGGAGACGTCGATCGTCTGGTGCGCGCCACGGGAAGGCCGTACCCGGGCGCCTTTATCGCTAGGCCTGACGGATCGATCTTGCGAGTATGGTCCGGCGCCCCATCGGCTGGCGAGGCGTCGACAGTTGAACTGCGGCTCACAGACGGCCAGTACGCGGTCGACTCTTGCGAGCTGGAAACGTCGTGAGAACCTTGGGCCACATCCACGTACGAATGCGGCCCCTCGTCACATGTCGTCCTGAACTCGCAGCGAGAGCAGAAGACAGGACGCGGAGACCGGTGGGTGGCAACGACTGATATGCGAATCGCCATGATTACGCAGTGGTACGACCCGGAGCAGGGCTCGGCGATCATGCCAGGCACCATCGCAAGAGCGCTCACGCAACTAGGCAATGTTGTCGATGTGGTGACCGGCTTCCCCAACTACCCCGACGGACGTCTATATCCTGGCTATCGGGTCCGACGTTACCAACGCGAACAACTACAGGGGGTTACCGTGCACCGGGCACCTCTCTACGTAAACCACGACGCAAACCCTCGACGGCGTGCCGCGAACTATCTCAGCTTCGCCGCAAGCGCCAGCGCCATAGCCGTAACGCGTCTCGGGAAGCCGCAAGCCACGCTTGTTCACTCGACACCCGCGACCGCAGCAATTCCTGCGATGGCACTACGCGCTCTCCGCGGCACACCGTACGTCGTCCATGTTCAAGATCTCTGGCCGCAAACGGTAATTGCCAGTGGGTTCTTGGCCGAAGGTCAGCATCGTCAGGTCGAAGCCCTGCTTCATCGCTTCTGCGACCGCGTCTATCACCAAGCCGCCTCAATTGCGGTGACCTCACCCGGCATGGTAGACCTCATCGCTGGTCGCGGGGTCGAACCGCGCAAGATCTCGGTGATTCCCGACTGGGCAGATGAGCGACACTTCCGGCCGGCAACCCCCAGCGCGGAGATCACCGCAGAATTTGGCCTCGGTCGACCATTCAACGTCATGTATGCCGGGGCGATGGGAGAATTGCAGTCCCTAGAAGTGTTGATTGATGCGGCGACAATTCTTCGGGATCGCGATGATATTGGTTTCATCCTGGTCGGTGGCGGAGTATCTGAACCGGCGCTCAGGGCCAGGTCGTCCAAGGCGCGGTTGGAGAACATCCGCTTCATCGGACATCAGCCTGTGGAGCGAATGGCCAGCGTGCTCTCCCTCGGCGACGCGCAGATCATCAGCCTCAAAGACCTACCGATCTTTCGCACAACGATGCCCAGCAAGATCCAAGCTACTATGGCCGCCGGTCGGCCCATCATCTGCGCGGTTGCCGGTGACGCAAGCGACGTCATCCGTGATTCCGGCGCAGGCCTCACCACCACGCCTGGCTCGGCGGTCGAATTGGCGGAGGCTATCCAGCGTGCCGCTGCGATGCCCTCTGAGCAATGGCAAGCTTACGGTGACCGCGGACGTCGGTACTACCTTGATCACCTCAGTGAGGCGTCCGGCGCAGCTGCCCTCAACGATCTTCTGCAAACTGCTGTACGGGGTGGAACATGAAGGCGTCCAAGAATCTGACAATCGTCGTAGTCGGTGCAGACGGATTTGTGGGGCGCGCGTCAGTTGATCAATTGCGAAACCGCGGTGCCATAGTGAAGAAACTGCACGCGCCGCGACTGCTAGTTGCAGGATCGAGCCATGTTCGCGAAGCGCTGGTGAGTTATGACGCGTGCGTCGTCGATATTGCTCAAGAACTTCTCGGAGCTGACGCCGTTATCAACGCGGCTGGCAACCCTAACGCCTCAGATCGCAACGAAGCGTCGCTTGTCGCGGCAAACGCGCTGCTTCCAGCCGTGTTGGCCAAAGCCGTCCGATTGGCGGCGGTCCCGAGATTCGTGCACGTGAGCAGTGCCGTTGTCCAGGGAACTATTCCTGAACTCGATCAGTCGGTACGCACCGCCACATTCTCTGCGTATTCGCGGTCGAAAGCACTCGGTGAGCTTCTCGTTATGGAGCTTGCGGCACCTGCAGCGGTCGTCTACAGGCCGCCGAGCGTGCACGCACTGAGTCGCAAGGTCTCCCAGATGACAGCACGGATCGCTCGGTCACCTATTTCAAGCGTTGCGAGCCCCGGTAATTCTCCTAGCCCTCAAGCACTTCTTGCGAATGTTGCGGATGCGATCGCATTCTTAGCGACTACCGAATCGCAACCACCAATTATTGTCTCGCACCCTTCTGAAGGCATGACAACATCTAGCCTACTGAGATTGCTCGGTGGCCGCGAACCGATAGAGATTCCGCGCGCAATGGCAAAGGCAATGGTAGCGGTGTTCACCGCCGCTGGCAAAGCCGAGCCGCGCCTGGCGGCCAACGCTCGTCGTCTGGAGATGTTGTGGTTTGGACAGTCGCAGGCTCTCAGCTGGCTGACCGAAACAGGCTGGAGCCCACCAGCTGGCCACGACATGTGGCGTGAACTCGGATTACAGCTGGCTTCGCGCTCGCTAACGAGAGACGAACGCGCGTGAGCGGCGGGTCGCCACAGGCGAATGCGCAAATTGAGTCCGTGCGCGGCAACAGACGCCGGCCAAGTCGGTTCGAACTGCAATGCGTAAAGTCGGCGAACCTCACCGGATCGGATTCATCTAACTCGCTGAGGCGCCCGGCAACGCCGCGATCGCACGGTCTCCCCGTGCATCGCAGATTAATCGTTAGGGATGCACTACAGGCGCAACACGATGGAGCAGCGACGTGCTCGATCTATCGTTCACAAACCCGACGATCTACTCCTAGAGAGCAACATTAAGGATCTACAATGCCTGATAGTATGAGTGGTGCCACAATTCTCATCACCGGGGGGACTGGTTCCTTTGGCTCGACGATGGTGCGGCGTCTTCTTGCGCAAGACGTTGCCGAGGTCCGGATCCTCAGCCGTGACGAAACAAAGCAAGATGACCTCCGCCGGTCGCTCGGCGATCAGAGAGCCCGCTTCTACTTAGGAGATGTACGCGACTATAGCACGGTTATCGAATCCGCCCTCGGTTCTGACTTCATCTTTCACGCAGCGGCGCTCAAGCAAGTTCCGTCATGCGAGTTCTTTCCCGCGCAAGCTGTACTTACAAATGTCAATGGCAGTGCGAATGTCATCACAGCAGGGGCTGCAGCCGGCGTTCGATCAGTTGTCTGCCTCAGCACGGACAAGGCGGTCTACCCAATCAACGCCATGGGCATGACCAAAGCCTTGATGGAGAAGTCGGCGCAGGCTTTCGTCCGCAATCACCCCAAGTCGCCAACAGTTGTCTCGATCGTTCGTTACGGGAACGTCTTGTATTCACGAGGCTCGGTCATTCCATTGTTTGCAGAACAGATCAAAGCCGGACTGCCTCTCACGATCACCGATCCAAACATGACACGATTCTTGATGTCGCTCTCACAATCTGTCGATCTGGTGGAACATGCTTTCTTGCACGCTTCTCCGGGGGATCTGTTCGTTCGCAAAGTCCCGGCGTCTACCGTGCACGATCTGGCGATTGCAGTTGGCAATCTGTTAGGCGCACGGCCAGAGTTGCGGACAATCGGTACCCGGCACGGCGAGAAGCTTTATGAGACTCTGCTCAGTCGTGAAGAAGTCGCAAGAGCCGATGACGAGGGGGACTATTTCCGGGTTCCACTCGATACGCGCTCACTCGACTATGGCCTGTACTTCGACAAAGGTACTGAGCGACTGCCGGAGCTGCTGGACTACACTTCTCACAACACCGAACGACTGAACGTTGCACAGGTTGAGACGCTCCTGAGAAGCCTTCCAGAGTTTTCTCACGCTGCGCGAACACACGTGACGAAGTCATGAAACCGAGGGTCCTAGTCCTAGGCGTCACAGGAATGCTCGGCCACGTGCTCATGCAAGAATTTGGTAAATCTACAGAACTCGACGCATTTGGAACGGCTCGACGCGTCGAACTACTGTCCAGCACGTTCCCACAGCGGATCCTCTCGCGAGTCTCCTCCGATGTGGACGCCCGTGACTTTCAAGCGATTCGCGGAGTTATCGGACGTATCAGGCCTGACATCGTAGTCAATTGTATCGGCATAATCAAGCAAGATCCTGGAGTTGCAGACCGAGCTAATACCATCGCACTGAACGCATTGCTGCCGCACTTGCTCGCGCAGGAATGCAACCAACTCAACGTGCGACTGATTCATATCAGCACAGATTGCGTCTTCTCCGGGCATAAGGGCAATTACACCGAAGGCGACATTCCTGACCCGGTCGACTTTTACGGGCAGTCCAAGCTCTTAGGCGAGGTCGTCGGACCGCACGCGCTCACACTGCGTACATCGATCATCGGCCATGAGCTGAAGAGCAGCAAATCACTTGTCGATTGGTTCCTGTCTGAATCAGGGTCCGTCCACGGATATACGAAGGCGATCTACACGGGCGTCACTACCTACGAGCTGGCTCGGATTCTGATGTTCGTTGTTTTTCCGAGGACCCACCTGAAAGGATTATTTCACGTTGCCTCAGATCCGATCTCAAAGTTCGAGCTCCTGTCGACGATCGCGAAAGAATACCACTGGCCGGGCGACATCGTCCCTTCTGATGAGGTAGCCTGCGACAGGTCTTTGTCGGCAGCGGCCTTCTTCGCTGAGACCGGCTACAGTCCACCACCGTGGCCGGAAATGGTGGCGGCTATGCGTCGCTCGGCAACTGTCCGCGGGTTCACGGCTAGGTAAGTTCGATGCCATCGTCTAGAGCACTTGGAGAAGCGACATGAAGGTAGCTGCTCAGATTCCCCTTGCTCGTCGCCTCGTCCAGACCAAAACTGCTACCACGCAGTCGCTCCCTTGCGCGGCGGTTGCTCTGTCGGTAGATGACAATATTTCAGGCACGTCAGGGGCGCGCACATGAAGGTCATGACGGTAGTGGGGACCAGACCAGAGATTATTCGGCTGTCGCGCGTGATGGCTCGGCTCGACGAGACCGTCGAGCATGTCCTCGTCCACACTGGACAGAACTGGGACTACCAGCTCAACGGCGTCTTCTTTGATGAGATGGGACTGCGGAAACCGGACCGCGTTCTCGGCGTAGACACGAGCAGCCTCGGCGCGGTTCTTGGTGACACCCTTAGGAAGATTGAGGAAGTCCTTCTGCTGGAACAGCCAGACGTGTTTCTGGTCCTTGGCGACACGAACAGTGCGATCTCTGCGGTCATGGCAAAACGGATGCACGTTCCCGTCTACCACATGGAGGCTGGGAACCGCTGCTTCGACGAGAATGTCCCGGAGGAGACCAACCGGCGCATGATCGACCATGTGGCTGACTTCAACCTCGTCTACACCGAGCACGCTCGCCGCAACCTGCTCGCCGAAGGCCTGCACCCGCGTCGGATTTCGCTCACTGGGTCGCCCATGCGCGAGGTGCTCGACTTCTACCGACCGCGGATCGAGGCGTCCAACGTGCTGGCCCAACTAGACCTCACCGAGGGCAGGTACTTCCTCGTCAGCGCGCACCGTGAAGAGAACGTCGACTCCCCCGATCGCCTACAGATGCTGTTGGACTGCCTTGTGGCTGTCCACGCCAGATGGAACCTGCCGGTGTATGTGTCCACCCACCCCCGGACACGCGAGCGACTCGAAGCGCTTCCGGGTTGGACCGCACCGGAAGGGATCATCTTCCATCAGCCATTCGGCTTCTATGACTTCAACCGCTTGCAACTTGGCGCGGCCTGCGTCCTCTCGGACTCGGGGACAATTGCCGAGGAGTCGACAATCATGGGCTTCCCGGCAATTACGCTGCGCGACTCGATTGAACGCCCCGAGGCCCTAGACACGGGAGGCATCGTCATGACCGGCCTGGATGCGGATGACGTTGTCCGCGCCGTGAAGGGGGCGATGGCGAACAGACACCAAGAGCACGATGTTGGGTTGGTCACTCCGGCTGACTATCTGATCAAAAACACGTCTAGCCGCACAGTCAATTTTATCCTGTCAACTGCAAGACGCCACAAATCTTGGGCGGGCCTCCGATGACCGATTCGACGCACGCCGCCGCCAGCCCCAAGCCTCGCACGGTTCTGGCATTCACCGGCACGTTCCTTCCGGGTTACAAAGGTGGTGGGCCGATCAAGTCAATGGTGCAGATTCTCGACCATCTTCCGGGTTCGGTGAAAGTCACACTTGTGACCGCTGACCGGGATCTAGGCGACTCTCGGCCGTATCCCGGGCTTTCAGGGAAATTTGTACGTCGCGGGCACCATCAAATCTACTACGTGAACCGACGCCATCCTCTACATTGGATCCGACTTCACCGTTGGATACGCCGGAACCCTGTTGACCTGATATATGTCAATAGCCTCTGGTCTCCGTTCTTCACAATCTTGCCAATCGTAGCTCACTGGTTTGGGTTGCTAAATTCTTCGCAGATACTTCTGGCCCCTCGAGGCGAACTGTCACCAGGAGCGCTTTCGATCAAGTCCAAGAAGAAGAAGATGTTTCTACGCGTCTGGGCTCCTCTACTTCGTAGACTCGATCCAGTGTGGCATGCTTCTACCGAAATGGAAGAGGCTGAGATTCATCAAGTTTTTCCGTGGGCTCGGACAGTCATACAGATCGACAGCCATGGAGACGAGCCGCGCCAGATGATTGCTGCGAGTCAACAACGCCCCCGGTTCGTGTCTATCAGCCGGATCTGCGAAAACAAAAACCTTCGCTTGGCGCTACAGGCGCTCAACCTCGTCGCGTCTGAGCTGGATTTTGATATCTATGGTCCCATAGAAGACAAGAAATACTGGGCCAGTTGCCAGCGACTTGTGGATAAATCACCAGAAAATGTCCGTGTCAACTATCGGGGACTACTGCGATCCGATCAGGTCCAGGAAGCGTTCGCCCAGTACGACGGCTTCATATTCCCTACACTTGGGGAGAATTTTGGGCACGTAATTGCCGAGAGCCTGTCGGCCGGCTGCCCCGTGATGTGTTCACAGCAGACGCCATGGACACGGGCCCTCAACACCGGAGGCGGCGTTGCGTTGCCCGGTTTTGATGCGCAGTTATGGGCCGATGAGATTGACATGCGCGCGACGCGATCATCGAACCAACGAGATAACTTAAAACACGCCGCCCTCGGCGCGTACATTAAATGGCGGAACGAACTGACGACGACATCTGCCGTGGAATCGGTTTTGGATGATCTGGCAAGCAGCACCGGCCGCAAGCAGGCCGGCGACAAGTGCTCCGTTGCCGTCATCACACAGGGCTGCAATACGGCCGGTGGCGTGCAGACGCTAACTCGCTGGTTGGTATTAGGATTGGAAAGAGTTGGCTATGAGGTCGAAGTCTTCGACCTGGCGACCTCGCACGCAGACCCGTACAGTCGCCGACTGACGGTCGCGGCGACGTGGTTTCGTCGGACGCTGTTCGCCCCCGATCCGTCGGATCCACAGGTCACCCATGTGGGCGCCAATGGTGTTGAGATTGAACCAATGAGATACATTCCAAGGATCGAACTTTCCAGGGAGTTGGGACGCTTTGATATTGTTCAGGTAGTAGCGGGTGGCCCCGCACTAGCATTTGCCGCAATGAGATCTGGGCGCCCGGTTGTTTTGCTTGTGGCAACTACCGTCGCTTGGGAAAGGGCATCTCAATTGGCGGTAGCTGGCGCTGCCATGGCTATGTGGCGAGGGGGAATGACGCGATTAGTCACAATTGTGGAACGGTATGCTCTTAGAAACGCCGACGTGGTTCTTGTGCTGAACCAGGCAATGCGCGAATACGCCCGCTCGCTAGGCCAGGCACGCGTATTCATAGCACCGCCCGGCGTAGATACGGAACTGTTTGCTCCACGCGCAGAGGGTTGGGACTCCGCTCGCTATCTGCTATCCGTCTGTCGACTGAACGATCCGCGGAAGGGCTTAGATCGCCTCGTTCGTTCGTACGCCCTGATGGTGAAGAAGCGACCCTCATTGCCCGCTCTCGTCTTGGCGGGCCGGGGTGAGCCTCCTGCGGAGCTGAAGAAGCTTGTTGCCGAACTGGGAATGGCCGATCGCGTCCATATTCGCTCCGATTATTCTCAGAACAACTTGCCGGCGTTATACCGAGGGGCCTCTGTCTACCTGCAGGCATCCTATGAGGAGGGTCTGGGAATCTCCGTAATCGAAGCCATGGCTAGCGGCCTCCCGGTTGTGAGCACTGACACTGCCGGAACGCGAGAGACAGTCGTCCACGGCGACACCGGATGGTTGGTCAGCCAAGGGCCTAACGTCGAGAGCGCAATCGCTGATCGAACGATCTCCATCTTGGACCACGATGCTTCAGTCATGTGTCGCCGTGCCCGGTCACGAGCGGTTGAGTGCTACTCGCATCACGCTTGTTTGCTACCGTTTCTCGAAGTATACGATCAATTGCTGGGCGAGAGCACCGGCCGAAATAGATGAAGATCTTTGGCGCAGCGACCCAACAGCCCTCTCGCGCCGTGTTGGTGGAACAGCGGTCTTCACCTTGGGATCCATCACAATCCCGCCACCGATTCGATTCAAAGTTCTTTCATCAAACTGGAGGGAATAAGTTGCCAACTGAGTTGACTTCTGTAGTAGTCCACTATGGACCCGCCGAGGCGACGGTTCGCGTTGCGGAATCTGCCCTGGCCTACTCGACGTACGTGGTAGTCGTCGCGAATGACCTCATGCCGCGACCAAGCAAGCTCGATTCGCGCATACTCTGGGTAGTTCCGCCAAGGAATCTCGGCTTCGGTGCTGGGTTCGCCTGGGGCGCAACGCATCGTCCAGCGAGCATACTCCTCGCACTCAACAATGATGTCATTGTTGGAGAAGACAGCGTGCGGGCTTGTGTCGAAGTGTTCTCGGATGAACACGTAGGTGTGGTTGGACCTGTGCTCAACCATGAGGACGGCAGTTTGCAGTCCGGCGCTGGTACCGTGTCAGCTGTGCTCCGACGCCCCCACGCACACACTCGCCCTGGGGCCGGAGTCTCCGACTGTATCTGGGTGACGGGGGCAGTGATGTTCATCCGCGCGTCTGCCCTGAACGGCGTGGGCATGGACGGATCCTACTTCTTGGGGGAGGAGGACGTCGACTTCTGCATTCGTGCGCGTGCTCAAGGATGGCACGTTCGCTGCGTTGGGACGGCACCTGCCACACATTTCGGCTCCCGCGTTATTACTGGACCCCGTTGGAGCTACTACGCGACACGGAACCAAGTGTGGCTTGCTCGGTCACGATACGGCCTCGCTCGCGGTATTGCGACTTGGATCTGGGAAGTCGGACTTCTGCCGCGGGTCTTCCTTGCCGACGTTGTCAAGCGACGCGACATCACGTCGAGTCGCCTAGTGCTCAAGGGCCTCCGCGATGCCCTCCGCCGAAAGCCAAGTGCCTTGGAAGGGCCCTGGGCCAACGAGCCCGTGCCATCGGCGCTGATGAAGTGGTAGACGAAAGATGCGCTTATAGAATAGGCGGCTCGTGACATGATTCGCGAGCCAGCAATCAATGTTGCAGTTTGTACCGCGCATGGGGACCATAGGGCGTCTCTGTGGGTTAGTGGGCGATGGAAGAACAAGAACACCTCGACCGAAGCCTTCACTGAGCGGGAATCGCATTCTCATTTCGGCGCCCGTGCGCGCCGTTCGACCTGTATCGCGGAGCCCCCAGAAACGCGTTTCATCCTCAGCCCGGATTCTTCACGGGCTGGCGGTGCTCGGTCGCGACGGCGGCGGGGCCGTCGTGGCTGTGTGATGCTCGCGCTGAAGTGTGACAAGGACCCGAGTGTCGTCTCGGGTTGGCGCCGGTTCCACGGGCCGTGCGTCGTCGGGGTTGTCGGGGCGGGTGGGGTGTTGCTCAGCCCGGGACGGCCAGGGCGCAGAGCCGGGTGATGGCTTGTCGGGCGAGGTCGGCCCAGGGTGCTGTGCCAGCGAGGTAGAGCAGGACTCCAGAACCCCTGACCTGACTCGTGCCACGTTAGTCACTCCGCGATGGGTGGCAGCTTGGCGAGGATCTGCTCGGCGTTCTGGCTGAGCTGAGGCTTGGCGGTGATTGTGTGGCCGTTGATGTCGATCATCACGGTGCGCAGGGGCCGCAGGGTCTGGACGAGCTCCCTGAGGCTGACGCCGGTCACTGCCTGCAGCTCGCAGGCGTCGGCCAGGGCAGCGAACACGACTGTGAGGTGGGCTTCGATCGCGTCGCGGTCGTGGTGGAACACCGGCCGTGCCCGCAGGTCACTCTTGGCCATCGCCGAAGGACCGTTCGACCTAGTAGAGGTGGTGGTAGGCGTCGATCACGGCCTGCCCGTCCATCGTCGTGGGCGGCAGGTTCGTGACGTAGCCCTTCAGACCGGCCAGCGCCCGGGCTCGGTCGATCAGCTCCTGGTCGAGCTCCTTCGTGGCGCCGGTGACCTTCACCTGACTCGTGCCACTTTCGTGGGTCCGGTGGGTCGGCGTGGCGCTGACCTGGGGTGATGTGGTTGCCGAGTGGGTGTTGGGGTGACTAATCGGGTGGTTGGTAGCCTCGCTTGTGACCTCGTTCATCCGGAATGTGCCCACGGCATCGGGTGCGCGGGCGGTGCAGATCGTGCACAAGCAGGGCCGCGAGGTCGTCGGGATCGAGCACATCGGCTCCGCGCACGACGACAGTCAGCTCGCTGTGCTGATGGAGATCGCCCGCCAGCGGCTCCTGCCCGGGCAGGACTCCTTCGACCTCGCCCCGAGCGACGCGCCCGCGAGCGTGAGCGGCAGCTCGGGCGCCGGCGCTGGTGCGCGGGTCGCGGGGATGAGCAGCCGGTTGCTGTGGGACGTGCTGGTCGGCGCCTACGAACGGCTGGGGTTCGACGTCGTGGGCGATGAGACGTTCAAGAACCTGGTGCTGGCGCGGATCGTCGAGCCGACGTCCAAGGCCGACACGATCCGGGTCCTGGGCGAGATCGGCGTGCCCTGCCCGGGGTTGCGGACGATCTTCCGGAGCCTGGACCGGTGCGTCACCCGTGACTACCGCGACCAGATCGCCAAGGCGTGCATGGCTCGCATCGCGGCCGGGGGCCCGGTCGCCATGGTGATGTATGACGTCACGACGCTGCACTTCGAAGCCGAGAAGGAAGACCAGCTGCGGCGGGTCGGGATGAGCAAGGAGCACCGCGTGGACCCTCAGGTCCAGGTGGGGCTGCTGGTCGACCCGGCGGGCTTTCCCCTGGAGATTCACATGTTCGAGGGCAACAAGGCTGAGACCAAGACCCTCATCCCCGTGCTGGACGCGTTCACCAAACGCCACGGCGTGCGCGACATGATCGTGGTCGCTGACGCGGGGATGTTGTCGGCGGGCAACTTGAACGCGTTGGAGGATGCGGGGTTCTCCTTCATCGTCGGGTCCCGGATCACCAAGGCGCCCTACGACCTGGCCGGGCACTTCGAACGCCACGGCGACTACTTCGACGACGTGCAGATCCTGGAGTCGACCCGCACGATGGGGACCGGGAAGGCCGCCCGAGCGCGGCGGGTGATCTACCAGTACAAGTTCACGCGCTACCAACACGACAACCGGGCGATCAACGCGATGATCACGCGGGCCGAGAAGATCACCACCGGCGCCGCACCGATGGCCAAGGCGCGGTTCGTGAAGCTCACCGGCGCCACCAAGGAGCTCGACCAGGGGCTCATCGACCGGGCCCGGCAGCTGGCCGGCCTCAAGGGGTACGTCACGAACCTGCCGCCCGCGACGCTGGACGGGCAGGCCGTGATCGACGCCTACCACGACCTCTACCAGGTCGAACGCTCGTTCCGAATAGCCAAGTCCGACCTTCGGGCACGGCCGGTGTTCCACCACGACCGCGACGCGATCGAGGCCCACCTGACCGTCGTGTTCGCTGCCCTGGCCGTCGCACGCGCCCTGCAAGCCCGCACCGGCGTGAGCCTCAAGAAGCTCGTGCAGACCCTGCGGCCGCTGCGGACCGTGACGATCGACATCGACGGCCACACGATCACCGCCAAACCCCACCTGACCGACAACGCCGAACGCATCCTCGCCGCACTGCCGCCCGTCACGGGGTGACTAACGTGGCACGAGACAGGCTTCACGAGCCGTGCCTTGGCCATCGGGGTCGCGCCGGTGGTGATCCTCTCTCACCCGAGTGATCATCGCGTTGATCGCCCGGTTGTCGTGGCTGTAGCGCGTGAACTTGTACTGGTAGATCACCCGCCGGGGTCGGCCGGCCTCGCCGGTGCCCATCACACGGACCGACTCCAGGATCTGCCCGTCTGCGAAGTAGTCCCCGTGGCGGGTGAAGTGCTCGGCCAGGTCATAGGGCGCCTTGCTGATCCTTGACCCCACGATGAACGAGAACCCCACGTCCTCCAGGGCGTCCAGGTTGCCCGCCGAGCACATCCCCGCGTCGGCGACCACGACCATGTCCGTCACCCTGTGTCGCTCGACAAACGCGGTCAACACGGGGATGAGGGTCCTGGTCTCGGCCTTGTTGCCCTCGAAGAGGTGGATCTACACGGGGAAGCCGTGCGGGTCGACCAGGAGCCCGACCTGGACCTGGGGGTCCACGCGGTGCTCCTTGCTCATTCCCACCCGCCGCAGCTGGTCTTCCTTCTCGGCCTGGAAGTGCAGGGTCGTGACGTCATACATCACCATCACGACCGGGCCCCCACGCGCGCAGCGGGCCACGTGAGTGCGACAGGGTGGTTTCCAGTCACTGTCGCAACGGTGAGTGACCTGGGGAGGCTAGCAGCGCGGTGAACAGGGCCGCTGGCGTGTGGTCGTGGAGGACGGCTCGGGGTCGGTGGTTGATCTCGTCTTCGACGGCTCGCAGGTGGTCGGCGGTGTAGATGCTTAGGTCGGTGCCCTTGGGGAAGTACTGACGCAGCAGGCCGTTGCTGTTCTCGTTGCTGCCGCGCTGCCAGGGTGAGTGGGCGTCGCAGAAGTAGACCGGGGCGCCCAGGTCCGCGGTGATGGTGCGGTGGCGGGCCATCTCGGTGCCCTGGTCCCAGGTGATCGAGCGCATCAGCCTGCCGGGCAGGTCACCCATCCTCGCCAAGACCGCGGCGTGCAGGGTCTCTGCGTCTCTAGCCGGCATGCGCAGGAGCCGGATCGTGCGCGTCTGGCGTTCCACCAGCGTGCCGATCGCTGATCCTTGGGCTCACCCGACGATCAGATCCCCCTCCCAGTGCCCGGCCTCGGAGCGGTCGTCCGGGGCGAAGGGACGCTCATGGATCGAGAGCATCGGTTGTTCGAAGCGCGGTCGGCACTGGTCGTGGTGCTGGTGGGCGCGCCGGTGCTCGCGCCCGGTGCGGAGTACCGACCGGTGGTGTGGTGACGGCGCCGGGAGGGGACCCTGACCGAGATCCCCCCCAGGCCGGACACCCCGGCAGAGAGGTGGACTCCACGTCCACCCGCCGGGCGCAGCCGGGGACCTCGAACGCGTCGATCACGCGCTAGTCGGACAGGCTGAAGATCGTGCTCGCGGCATCAAGCTGCGAACCCGTAGGCTCGAACGCGGCTCGTGGTCCTCTGGTCTTTGGATGTCTCGACAACACCCAACCCAGCAGGTCCATGAGCCCTGTGCTTCACACGAGGCCCCACACCAGATTCACCACGAACCCTGAGGAGCAGCTATTCTGCCCCGGTGACCCAAATCGCCGTCTGCGCCCGCGCGGCAGCACCGGAGATCCGCGACGCCAAGCGACAGTCCGCGTTTGAGCGGAACAGAAAGCTCGCCTGCTGGGTGTTCGTGGCCGGGTACTTCTTCGTCAACTGGCACGGCGCAGGCAGCCGCTTGTACACGCTACCCGGACTGCAGTACCTCGAACTGCCGCTGTTCGCCTGGCTCTTCCTCCTCACATGGCTTAAGCGGGGCGGACGTGCGGCCTCACAGACCCTCAAGGTTTTGTGGGTCACGACGCTCCTGGCAATTCCCTTGTTCTGGCTCTACGGCGACAACCCCAGCGATGGAGGCGAGGGCGCCTACCTGAAACAAGCCATCCTCTATATCTTCTACGTGGGTTTCGTCGCCGGGTTCGCCTACACGTTCTACCGCGAAGGGCTGTTCGTCGACATCTGGCTCAAGGCAGCCACCGTAGCCGCCGTCATCGCGCTGCTCGGTTATGCACTGGCAGTCACAACGGGTCGGCCCGACCTGGTCACGTTTGCCAACTACAGCGGCGGCTTGCGGCTCACCGGGATGCTGGGCGAGCCATCGTCCTGGGCACCCATCATCTCTGCCGGGATCCTTCTTTCTTGGCGACGAAGAAGCCCACGGCTCGTGGTGATGTTCGCTGCAGCCGGTCTGTTGACGAAGTCGCCGACTGTGGCCCTGGCCTTCGTACTCTCGCTGGCAGTCGTCCTTCTCATCAGCAGATTCGCGCTCTTCCTAAAGTTCATGATCGTGATGCTGCTCGCAGGTGCGGCCCCATGGATCATCCCTGTGTTCACCGGTGGCGTGGCCCCGGTCGACCGAAACAGCGGCAACCCGTTGGCGATCATGATGGGCAGGCTGCTGTCCGGCATCGAGTTCGTCCAAACGGGCGGCGCGTCCGGGAGTAACGTTCGAGCGGAGGGCGCTCTAAAGACTTGGTCCATCTTGGAGTCGCACGACTGGTTGTGGGTCGGACGGGGCCTTGGGTCGGCCGACGTGTACTTCCCGTTCCACTTCGGCACCGTCCAAGCCTGGTCGTTGCCCGTGAACTTGCTCTTTAGTTTTGGTGTCATTGGGCTGGGCGTCTACGTGCTGTTCGCCCTGCTTGCGATTTGGAACATGCGTAACACCGAAGCAGCTCTTATCTTCATCCCCTTCCTGATGGCCAGTGCGATCAACTCCGCGCAGGGGATCGAGTTCTACAAGTTCGCCCTGCTCGGAATCCTCCTTTACGTCGGCCGCACTGGACGGTCAAACCGTCTCGCGAAGCGCTGGACGATTGCCCATCCGTGGAAACTCGCACGCGTGTCGAGGCTAGCGCCAGACACCGAGTGAGCCGTCGCGGGTTCGGTGCCGTTCTCAAACTGGCTGCGGCTCCGGGTGGAGGGCGGTGGTTGCAGAGTAGTGAGCTGCCTCGGCTTCGGCTGGGCCCAGGACTCCTGACATAGGGGCATATCGAGGCGGGCCTCCAGGCTGCTGACGTGCAGTTTCGTGTGCTGGATCGCGGGTGCCGGGCCATCAGATGTGCAATAATAAACGCATGATGTGCGCAGCGTTTGGGGGTCGGTGATCGTGAGTGTCATGACCGCCCAGCAGGTGCTGCCCATGAGCATGACCCCGGGCGCCGTGCGGGTCGGTGCTGCCGCGGACCTGGTTGAGGACGGACTCGGCGGCGAGGTGTTCCTGCACGGCAACCTGACCTACGCCTGGTCAGGACAGGATCAGGTGTTGCGGCGGTTGACGGCGGTCCAGCTCGTCGAGCTGCAGGTCGCTAAGGTCGGTGAGGTCGCCGACGCGTTCGGGGTCGACACGGCCACGTTGTGGCGGTGGCGGCGCGATTTCGCCGGCACCGGTGTGGGCGGCCTCGCGGCGAACAAGCGGGGCCCCAAAGGCGCATCGAAACTGACGTCCAGCGTGATCGCCGACATCCGCGTCCGCCGCCAGGGCGGTGCGTCGCTGCGGGCCGTGGCCGCCGCGACGGGCCTGTCCACCGGGAGCGTGCGGCGCGCGTTGACCTCGCAAGCCCTCGACCTCGATGCCGGCCACGCCCGGGGCGATGCTCAGGATGACGATGCTCAGGTGCTGGCTCTGGTGGTGGATCTGCCGGTGCTGGCCGTCCCGGCCGCGCGCACCGGTGATCGGGTCGCGG
>JABBOW010000152.1 GCA_012927595.1 Cellulomonas sp. | reverse complement strand
AGACCCCTGCGACGACGGCGAGCGCCACGCTCGCGACCGTGACGGCGAGCGTCCACCAGCGGATCCGGTACAGGGCCGCAGGCAGCGAGACGACGAAGAACCGGGCCACGTCACGCCAGGCGGGCTCGTGGGCGCCGGCGATCTCGGCACGCGCGCGTGCGATCAGCTGCGAGAGCCGCGTCACGGTCTCGGGGTCCGGCGCGCTCGAGCGAACGGTCGACAGGTCGGTCGCCGTCGCCTGGTAGAGCCGGACGAGCTCGTCTGCCTCGGCACCCGTCAGCCTGCGCCGTCGGATGAGCTCGTCGAGCCGCGCCCAGGAGCCGGCACGCACGGCGGTGAAGGCATCGAGGTCCACGCCCGATACCCTGCCACAGCGCGGTCCCGCGCATCCGCGCCCCGGGCACTGCCGTGCTCGGAGCGAGCGAGTACCGGCGCGATACCGAGAGGAGTCCGATGGACGAGGGCATCGTCACCGGTGAGGGCGTGCTGCTGGACACGCGACCGACGTCGTTCGCCTCCAGGTTCCTCGCCTCCCTGATCGATGTCGCCGTGCTGGCGGTCGTCGCCATCGCTCTCGTGATCCTCCTCGCGCGGACGCAGCTGAGCCTGGAAGCCACCGGCGTCCGGATCCTGTCCGTGGTGCTGATCGCCGTCGTGACCGTCGTGCTGCCGACCACCGTCGAGACCGCGACACGTGGCAGCTCGCTCGGCAAGCTCGCCATGGGCATCCGGATCGTGCGGGACGACGGTGGGCCCGTCCGGTTCCGGCATGCTTTCATCCGTGCGCTCGTCGGCGTGGGCGAGCTGTGGTTGACGGTCGGTTCGGTCGCGCTGATCTGCTCGATCGTGCATCCGCAGGGCAAGCGCGTCGGTGACGTGCTTGCGGGCACCTATGCGATCCGGATCCGCGGACGCGCGCCGAGACGCGCGGCGATCGACATGCCGCCGCAGCTCGCCGCGTGGGCGCACAGCGCGGATGTGCGCCGACTCCCCGACGGGCTCGCGCTCAGCGTCCGGCAGTTCCTCGGACGCACGAGCTCGCTCCACCCAGCCTCCCGCGTGCAGCTCGGGACCGACCTCGCGACCCAGGTCGCGCGGTACGTCGCGCCGCTGCCCCCACCTGGGACCCACCCTGAGTACTTCCTCGCCGCGGTGCTTGCCGAACGCCGCGGCCGCGAGCACGCCGCAGCTCTCCGGGCGGAGCAGCGCGCGGCCGCTGAGAGCGCCATGCTCGCGCGTCTGCCTCACGCTGTCCCTGACCCGGTGGACTGAGGACATGACAGCAACCCTCGTCGGCCGCGGCCTCGGCGTCGTGCTCGCCGACCGCACGCTGTTCTCCGGGCTGGACCTCGTGGTGGCACCTGGCGACGTCGTCGGGCTCGTCGGCGCGAACGGCGCAGGCAAGTCGACCCTGTTGCGGCTCCTCGCGGGCCTGGCGGCGCCCGACGCCGGGTCCGTGAGCCTGTCCCCCGCGCACGCTCTCGTGGGCTGGCTGCCGCAGGAGACCGAACGTGTCCCAGGCGAGTCGATCTCGGCGCACCTCGCGCGGCGCACAGGTGTGACGGCCGCCCAGCACTCTCTCGACGAGAGCGCCGCCGGTCTCGCCGAGGGCGGCCCCGGTGCCGACGACGCGTACTCGCTCGCGTTCGAGCGCTGGATGATGATCGGCGCCGCCGACCTCGACGAACGGACCGGCGCGGTGCTCGCCGATCTGGGTCTCGAGCTCGACCCGTCTCACCCCATGACAGGACTCTCCGGCGGACAGGCGGCACGCGTCGGTCTCGCAGCGCTGCTCCTGTCCCGGTTCGACGTGCTGCTGCTCGACGAGCCGACCAATGACCTCGACCTCGACGGTCTCGCCCGGCTCGAGTCGTTCGTGCGCGCGCAGCGGGCCGGCATCGTCGTCGTGAGCCACGACCGCGAGTTCCTGGCTCGGTGCGTGACGCGCGTCGTCGAGCTCGATCTCGCCCAGCAGCAGGTCGCTGTGTACGGGGGCGGGTACGACGCCTACCTGGAGGAGCGCGCCCGGGCGCGGCAGCACGCCCGCGAGGAGTACGACGAGTACGCCGACCGGCGCTCGTCGCTCGAGGCCCGCGGTCGCATGCAGCGCGGCTGGATGGACAAGGGCGTGCGCAACGCGGTCCGCAAGGCGAGCGACCCCGACAAGCTCCTGCGCAACGCCCGTCGCGAGGGCTCGGAGAAGCAGGCAGCCAAGGCCCGCCAGACCGACCGCATGATCGAACGGCTCGAGGAGGTCCGCGAGCCACGCAAGGAGTGGGAGCTGCAGTACGAGATCGCCGCCGCACCGCGCAGCTCGAGCGTCGTCGCGACCCTGCGAGGAGCCGTCGTGCGCCTCGGCGGCCGGGCCGACGGTACTGCCGCCTTCACCCTCGGACCGGTCGACCTGCAGGTCGACGCCGGCGACCGGATCGCGATCACCGGCGCCAACGGCTCGGGCAAGACCACGCTGCTGCACGCGCTGCTCGGACGTGCACCGCTCGCCGCCGGCGCCGCGTCGCTCGGTTCGAGCGTCGCGATCGGCGAGGTCGACCAGGCACGCGCGCAGCTCGACGCCGGAGCGCAGGCTCCGCTGCTCGAGGCATTCGCGCGCGAGGTGCCTGACTGGCCGGACGGCGAGGTGCGGACGCTGCTCGCGAAGTTCGGCCTGCGCGCGGCGCACGTGCTCCGGGGCGTCACGACGCTCTCGCCCGGCGAACGGACCCGTGCGGCGCTCGCGCTCCTCCAGGCTCGCGGCGTGAACCTGCTCGTGCTCGACGAGCCGACCAACCACCTCGACCTGCCTGCCATCGAACAGCTCGAGGCGGCGCTCGAGGGCTACACCGGAACCCTCCTGCTCGTCACGCACGACCGGCGGATGCTCGAGGCCGTGAGCGTCAACCGTCGCTGGGTGGTCGATGCGGGCAGCGTCCGCGAGATCTGAGCCCGCCGACGACCCCTCCCACGACCCCGCCGACGACGGGCCCGCAGCGCTGGCCCAGGTCGGCGCAGCCGCACCTCGTCACACAGATGTCACACGGGCGCCGCGCAGGGATAGCTGCGCCGTTAGATGCTCGTGGCCTCGGCAAGGAGGCGGACATGGAGCTCGAACTGGAGCAGTTCCGGGCCGCAGGGTACGACGCGGTGATCATCGGCGCCGACGGCAGCCCGTCGTGCGGCGTGCGGACCACCGCGGGCGAGGCCGGCTGGGGTGGCCGGCCGTCCCCTGTCGATGACACGCCGCCGACTACGCGCGCGCCGGGTTCGCGGTCGTCGCCCTGGCCGTGGCCCAGGTGCCCGACGGAGCAGTGTGGCAACCCGCGCTGCGGCGCGAGCTTGCCCGGTGGGGTGCCGATCCGCTGCCCGAGCTCGTGCTGGATGCCACCGGGTGCCCGGCGTCCGTCGTCGAGACCTTCCTCACCCGGCAGCTGACCTCGCGTCAGACGGCCGGGGCGCCGCCCGCCTCAGCAGCGTCGCCCGCACGAGCCTCCACGGCACGCCGCAGGTCGGGCTCGAGGTAGATCAGCCGCGCGATCGGCACCGCCGCGCGCACCCGCCGCTCGGCCGCGTCGATCGCCAGCGCGACCTGGGCCGCCGTCTCGGCGCCGTCAACCTCGATCTTCGCAGCGACCAGCAGATCCTCCGGTCCGATGTGCACGGTTCGGAGGTGGATCACGGAGACGACACCGTCACCCAGGAGCGCGGCCTCGATCGCGCAGACGTCCTGCGCTGTGGCCGACTCCCCGAGCAGCAGCGACCTCGTCTCGAGCGCGAGGACGACGGCGATGACGACGAGCAGCGCACCGATGCTCCCGGTCCCCGCGGCGTCCCAGCGGCCGTTGCCGGTCACGAGCGTCAGAGTGACGCCTGCGAGCGCGAACATGAGGCCGACGAGCGCGCCGGCGTCCTCGAGCAGGACGACGGGCAGCTCCGGGGCCTTGGCCGACCGGATGAACTGGACCCACGACTGCCCGGCGCGAGTCCGGTTGGACTCGTGTATGGCGGTCCGGAACGAGTAGCCCTCCATACCGATCGCCGCGACGAGCACCGTGAGAGCCACCCACTGCCACGAGTCGATCGGGTGCGGATCGGCCCACTTGTGCCACGCCTCGTACAGCGCGAACATCCCGCCGATGCTGAACAGCACGATCGAGACGATGAAGGCGTACAGGTAGCGCTCGCGTCCGTACCCGAACGGGTGCGCCTCGTCAGCCTCGCGCCGGGCCCGCCTGCCGCCGATGAGCAGCAGCAGCTGGTTGCCCGAGTCCGCCAACGAGTGCACGGACTCGGCCAGCATCGAGCTGGAGCCCGTGAGGAGGAAGGCGACCAGCTTGGTCGCCGCGATACCGAGGTTGGCGCAGAGCGCCGCGATGATCGCCCTGCTACCGCCGTCGTGGGCCATGAGAGTCTCCTGTCAGCACCGACGGGCGGTCGGGCGGGTGCGGTGCGGGCGGGGCGAGGTCAGCAGGTCACCGGGTCAGCGGGCGAGCGGACGGGCGTCGTCCGCGAGGAGCACCGGGATCCCGTCACGCACCGGGTAGGCAAGGGGGCTCTCGGGGTCGGTCGAGTGCAGCTCGGGTGAGCCGTCAGGCCCGATGCCGTCGACCAGCACGGCTCCCGTCACGGGGCACCGCAGGATGTCGCGCAGCCACGGCTCGAGACCCGGGGTGCCCTCGCGAGCGTCGTTCGATGTCATGTCAGATCCCTTCAGCCAGGCCCGCGCGCACGAGCGCCAGGACGTCGTCGCGCACCTTGACCATGATGTCCTCGTCGGCTGCCTCGACGTTGAGCCGCAGCAGCGGCTCGGTGTTGGACGCCCGGAGGTTGAACCACCACTGGGGCGAGGTGCCCCAGTGCGAGACGGTGAGCCCGTCGAGCTCGTCGACCTCGACCGGGCCGGCGCCGTGGTCTGTGACGTAGGCCAGCACGACGCGTGCCCGCGCCGACGGTAGGTCCGCGACGCGGGAGCTGATCTCGCCGCTCGCGCAGTACGGCTGGTACTGCTCGGCCAGTGCGGACAGCGGGTGCGACTGGCCGCCGAGCGCCGCGAGCACGTGCAGCGCGGCGAGCATGCCGGAGTCCGCGAAGAAGAAGTCACGGAAGTAGTAGTGCGCACTGTGCTCACCACCGAAGACGGCGTCGTGCTTCGCCATCTCGGCCTGGATGAACGAGTGCCCGACCCGCGTGCGAACCACGGTGGCACCCGCAGCGCGTGCCAGGTCCGGGACCACACGGGACGTGATGAGGTTGTGGATGATCGTCGGTGTGCGGCCCGCGGCCCGCTCGCGGGCGATCTCTCGGAGCCCGACGAGCGCGGTGATCGCCGACGGGCCGACCGGGTCGCCGTGCTCGTCGACCACGAAGCACCGGTCCGCATCGCCGTCGAAGGCGAGCCCGATGTCCGCGCTGTGCGCGACGACAGCGGCCTGCAGGTCGAGCAGGTTCGAAGGCTCGAGCGGGTTCGCCTCGTGGTTCGGGAACGTGCCGTCGAGCTCGAAGTACAGCGGGACGACGTCGAGGGGCAGCGCCGGGAGGCCGGCGCCGGTACCGAGCACTGCCGGCGCGGTGAACCCTGCCATGCCGTTGCCGGCGTCGACGACGACCGTGAGCGGGCGGATGGCGGACAGGTCCACGAGCGAGCGCAGGAACCCCGCGTAGCCCGCCAGCAGGTCCCGCTCCGAGACGCGTCCTACGGCGTCGTCGTCGGTCGGTACCGGGACACCCGTGGCCAGGTACTGCGCAGCGACGTCACCTATGTCCGCGAGGCCTGAGTCCTGACCGACCGGGCGCGCACTCGCGCGGCACATCGTGATGCCGTTGTACGCGGCCGGGTTGTGGCTCGCGGTGAACATGGCGCCCGGGACGTCGAGCAGACCCGACGCGTAGTACAGACCGTCCGTCGACGCCAGCCCGATGAGCGTCACGTCGACCCCGCGCGAGGTCAGGCCGTCGGTGAACGCCGCGACGAGCCCCGGGCCCGACGCGCGCATGTCGTGGGCGACGACGGCCTGCGGACGCACGCCCGCTGAAGCCTCGGGGACGACGACGACGTCGGCAAAGGCAGCGCCGATCGCCCGCGCGACCTCGGGGCTGAGCTGGTCGGGGACGACGCCGCGCACGTCGTCAGCCTTGATGAGGTCCGACAGGTCGGGGGCCGGCCCGGCGGCAGCGGTCACTGCGTCGTCCGTGGGCACGCAGCAACTTTACTGGTCACCGCTTGGCGCTGCGCTCGAGCACGTCCTCGCGGGTCAGCTCGTCACCCGTGCCGTCGAGCGCGAACCACGACCGTTCCTCACACTGGTGGCACGACACGAACACGACGGGAGTGCCGTCGCCGAGCACCATCCGCAGCTGCGTGAGGAGCGTCCCCCGGCACGACCGGCACTCCGACCCACCCGGGCCGGCCAGGTCGTCACCCTGGAGGAGGGAACCCAGCGGCTCCGTCGCGATGGCGAGCTTGCGCGCACGCGGCTTGCGGCCGGGCTCGTCCGAGGATGCGGCGCCGCTCCTCGTGGGCGTCACGCGCTCAGCCCTCGTCCCCACGCAGGATTCGCAGGTGGCCGCGACGCGGTGCGCTGCCTTCGGCCAGCACCGAGGCCGGTGCGAGCCGGCGTGCAGGCTCGACGACGGCAGGTCGGGCAGTCGCGCGCGGTCGTCCGGCCTCGCGCACGGCGTCGGCCAGCGCGAGCAGGTCGTCCTTGCTCGGACCCACCTCGACGAAGTCGGGCGTCAGCCGCACGACCTCCCAGCCCCGGGGAGCCGTCAGCCTCGCGGCATGCTCCATGCACAGGTCGTAGGAGTGCGGCTCGGCCGTGGTCGAGAGCGGACCGAGGACTGCCGTGGAGTCCGCGTACACATAAGTCAGGGTGGCGACGGCCGACCGGACGCACGCCGGGCGCGAACACTGCCGAACGGATCTCACAGGTTGACGGTACCGCCGCCAGGGAGCCACGACGCACGGGCACGCCGCGTTACAGTGCCGAGGTGAGCTCTCCCGTCCCCCACGAGCCCGTCGAGCCGCGCCCCGTCCGGCGCCGCGACCGACGTGGACGCGGTCCGCGCGGACCGCTGATGCCCGCGACGGTGCCCGCCTACCGGTCG
>JABBOW010000176.1 GCA_012927595.1 Cellulomonas sp. | reverse complement strand
TGGGTGCCGGCGGGCTGGGTGCCGGAAGGGTCCGACGAGTGGTTCGTCGGCTCGTGGCCGCGGGACACGACAGCGCGGTACGCCCGACCGGCCGCGTCGGTCGCCGCGAGCAGGTCTCGGTGGCTCCCGCGCGCCAGCACCCGGCCGTGCTCGATGAGCACGACCTCCTCGACGACATCGAGCACGAGCGGGGACGCGGTGACAAGGACGGTCGTCCGGCCGCGTCGGGCCGCAGCCAGCCGCCGAGCGATCCGCGCCTCGGTGTGGGCGTCGACGGCGCTGGTCGGCTCGACCAGCACGAGCACCTCGGCCTCGGTCAGGAGGGCCCGTGCGAGCGCGACGCGCTGGCGCTGGCCTCCGGACAGCGACCGCCCCTTCTCCTCGATCGCGCCGGCGAGACCGCCCGGGACAGAGTCGAGGACGTCCGCCGCGTCCGCGACGTGCATGGCCTGGAGCAGGTCGGACTCGGTCGCACGGCCGCGCACGTCGAGCTCCTCGGCGAGCACGCCCGTGAAGAGGTGCGACGTCGACTCGGCGACGACGATGCGGTCGCGCACCTCGCGCAGGTGCAGCTCGCGCAGGAGCGCCGTTCCCCAGCGCACCTCGCCGAGCGACGCGTCGTCGTCGGCTCCGCTCCCTGCGGGCGCCCGGAAGCGACCGAGCCGCGTGGCGAGTCGTGCGGACTCGTCGGGATCGGCGCTGACGAGCGCGAGCAGCGCCCCAGGCTGCACGACGAGCCCGCTCAGCTCGTCGACGAGCGCCTCGGTCCGTGCGGGGCTCGTCGCGGCGACGGCGGCCCGCAGGTCGGCCGAGTCGGCGCCCGCCTCGGGGATCTCGACGACCTTGATGATCTTGCGGCAGCCGACCACCGCGCGCGTCATGATGCGCAGGGCCTCGGTCGCGGTCCACAGCGGCTGCGTGAGGAACGCCGCGTAGCCGTAGAACGCGACGAGCTGCCCGGGGCTGATCTCGCCCGCGAGGGCGAGGTGCGCACCGACCCAGACGACCGCTGCGAGGAACAGCCCGGGCAGGAGCGTCTGCAGGGCGTCGAGCAGTGACTGCGTCTGCGCGACACCGACGCCCGCGCGGCGCACGACCTCCGACTGCGCCCGGTAGCGCCCCGCGAACACCTCCTCGCCACCGATGCCGCGCAGGATCCGCAGGCCCGAGACCGTGTCGGCGCCGAGGGTCGTCAGTCGACCCGACGCCTCGCGCTGCGTGGCCTGGCGGCGCTGCAGCGGCCTGACCAGGAGCGCGAGCACCGCCACGACGACCGGGAGGCCGAGCAGCACGAGCAGTCCGAGCGTCACCGACGTGCGCGCCAGGACGACGGCGACCGCCGCGTAGGCGACGATCCCGCCGACGAACCGGGCGGCGACGGCGTAGACCTCACCGATCCGCAGCGCGTCGCTCGCGACCGTCGCCACGACCTCGCCTGTCGGCAGCTCGGCGGTCACGGCGTCGCCGGTGCGGGTGACGTGGTGCCCGATGAGCTGCGACGTCGCATAGGCCGCGCGGAGCCAGTTCTCGACGTCGAGACGGTGCCCCCAGACGTTGGCACCCACCTGCACGAGCCCCACGGCGCCGAACGCGGCGCAGCCGAGCCACAGCGTGCGGCTCAGGCCGTCCGTCAGGCCGCCGTCGATGATGCGTCCGAGCACGTACGGCATCGCGGCGGCCGCGAGGTTGCCCACGATGCCGCACGCGATCGAGGCGACCAGCAGCCACTGCTGGCGGCGCGCCTGCCACCAGAGCAGGGCGGCAGGGGACGTCAGCGGCGCTGGGCCCGGATAGGGGAGCGGGAGCTGGCGCACAACCGCCACAGTAGATGCGGGCACCCACATCGCCGAAGCGCATTTCGCCAGGCTCGGCGCGTGCACCTCGCGTTCGGCCACCCCCACCGCCGCCGTCGGGGATGATGGACCCGACCCGACGTCGGCGGTGGGTGTCGCGGTGGCGACCATCGCACCGACCGGGCAGAAAAGGAGCCTCAGATGGCTGCGCTGGACCCCGTCAAGGGCCGTCAGGCACTGCAGCGGTACCGCGTCATGGCCTGGGTCACCGGCACGATGCTGCTGATCCTGTGCCTTGAGCTGCTCCTCAAGTACGCGGTACACGTTGGCCCCGACGTGGTGAGCTGGACCAGCTGGGTGCCGTTCGCGCACGGCTGGATCTACGTGGTGTACCTCGTCGCCGTCATGGACCTCTGGTCGAAGATGCGCTGGAGCTTCGGTCGTCTCGCCGCGATGGTCCTCGCCGGCGTCGTGCCGGTGATGTCGTTCGTCCTGGAGCGTCGCGTGCACGCGGACGCTACGGCGCGGCTCGAGGCAGCCCAGGCGTACTGAGCCGGCACTGGGCTCGCGGGCTCAGCCGGCACGGCGAGCTGGGGTCTGTGGTTGAGCCCGTGGGCCCGGACCTCGACGCAGCCGGGGCACGATCGCTCCGTGCCCTGCTCAGGTGAGGCCGAACGGCTTCAGGACGCGGACCGTGAGCACGGTGTCGACGTTCGCGCTGCTGTCCTCGGTCAGCTCGCTCGAGCGCCCGAACCCGCACCTCGGTCTCCACGCGGCGAGCCTGTGGCCGTCGAGCAGGTTCCTCGTGAACTGGGAGCTCCAGCGGGTCTCGCGCGCCCGCGAGCTTTCGCCGCTCGAGGGGCACATCGCTGTCATCGCGCGGTCCGCGAAAGCATTCGCCGGCTTCGACGACGCGAGCCTGCCCGCCGAGCGGGTCGAGCTGCAGCTCGGACCCGGTGCCACGCCGTGGAAGTGCGCCCGATGGGTCGAGGTGACCACGTTGCACGAGTGGCTCGAGGACATCGTCGATCACGTGCTGCGCCCTGAGGTGACTCGCACCTTCCCGCTCTGCTCGTCCGGGGGTCGCGCCGGCTGGGGGCAGGTCTGCGTCTTCTGCCAGCTCCCACTGACCGAGGCCGCCCTCTCATCTGCCGCCGTGACCCCTGGAGGACTTGCGTGAACCCGCGGCGACGCCGTGGTGCCCTCTTGCTCGTTCTCACGTCGATCGGGGCGATCGTGGTGTTCTTCGCGGTCCTGACGTTCGTCGACGACGTCGGCTCGAAGGGTGGGCCCTTCGCCTGGCGGATCAGCCGGCATCGCCTCTGCACGCGCGGTCTGCGGGGCACCGCGGTGGTCATCGGGGTTCGCCGCGCCGCGCTCTACCAGCGCAAGGCGCTGCTGGAGTCACCGGCCGACGTCGTGACCCTCGCGACCGCAGCCGTGCCGCATGGCATCGAGACCTCGCAGAAGCTCCCGGCGGGTCAGTACGTCGTCGGGCAGACGGTCGAGGTCGTCCAGCACCTGAGGGACCGCTACCGGCTGTTCGTCGACCGTCCGGATCTCGAGCCGTCACCGCTGGTCGTCTACGGCCCGCTCGCTGCCGGTGCGATGGCCCCCGTGATCCTTCTGCGCGCTGCCACCCGCCTATCCTTGACCCCGTGACCTCAGCTGCGCAGACGACACCGCCGACCGCGAGCGCCCAGCGGCCCCCGTCGCACCGGCCGGTGCTGGTCGTCGACTTCGGGGCGCAGTACGCGCAGCTGATCGCGCGGCGCGTGCGTGAGGCGCACGTGTACTCCGAGATCATCCCGCACACCGCGACTGTTGAGCAGATGCTCGCGAAGGACCCGGTGGCGATCATCCTGTCGGGCGGTCCGTCGAGCGTGTACGCCGACGGCGCGCCGTCCGTGGACCCTGCACTGTTCGAGGCCGGCGTGCCGGTGCTCGGCATCTGCTACGGCTTCCAGGCCATGGCGGCTGCGCTCGGCGGCACGGTCGCGCAGACCGGTGCGCGCGAGTACGGCGGGACTGCGGTCACGGTGCACGACGCCGGCAGCGTGCTGGCCGGGAGCCCCGCCGCGCAGACCGTCTGGATGAGCCATGGCGACGCCGTGCACGCCGCACCGAAGGGTTTCGAGGTGCTCGCGACGTCGACCGGCTCGCCTGTCGCCGCATTCGAGGACCGCACCCGGCACCTCTACGGCATGCAGTGGCACCCCGAGGTCAAGCACTCGCCGCTCGGCCAGCAGGCGCTCGAGAACTTCCTGTACCTGGGCGCCGGCCTCACCCCCGACTGGAATCCCGGCAATGTCATCGCCGAGCAGGTCGCAGCGATCCGCGCCCAGGTCGGCGACGCGCGCGTCATCTGCGCGCTCTCGGGTGGCGTCGACTCCTCGGTCGCTGCGGCGCTCGTGCAGAAGGCCGTCGGCGCGCAGCTGACCTGCGTGTTCGTCGACCACGGGCTGCTACGGACGGGCGAGGCCGAACAGGTCGAGAACGACTTCGTGGCGGCGACGGGTGTGCAGCTCAAGGTCGTCGACGCGCGGACACGGTTCCTGAGCGCGCTCGCGGGCGTGAGCGACCCCGAGACCAAGCGCAAGATCATCGGCCGCGAGTTCATCCGCGTGTTCGAGCAGGCGGCCCGGGAGGTCGTGGCGGACGCCGGCGAGCACGGCACGGAGGTCGAGTTCCTCGTCCAGGGCACGCTCTACCCGGACGTCGTCGAGTCCGGCGGCGGTGAAGGTGCAGCGAACATCAAGAGCCACCACAACGTCGGCGGGCTGCCGGACGACCTGCAGTTCTCGCTCGTCGAGCCGCTGCGCGCACTGTTCAAGGACGAGGTCAGGGCCGTCGGCCTCGAGCTCGGGGTGCCCGAGGCAATCGTGTGGCGCCAGCCGTTCCCCGGACCCGGGCTCGGCATCCGCATCGTCGGCGAGGTGACGGCCGAGCGTCTCGACATGCTGCGCGCAGCCGACGCGATCGCGCGCGAGGAGCTGACCAAGGCCGGCCTCGACCGCGAGATCTGGCAGTGCCCCGTCGTGCTCCTGGGCGACGTGCGCTCGGTCGGGGTGCAGGGCGACGGCCGGACGTACGGTCACCCGATCGTGCTGCGGCCGGTGTCGTCGGAGGACGCGATGACGGCCGACTGGACGCGCCTGCCCTACGACGTGCTCGCGATCATCTCGACGCGCATCACCAACGAGGTCCCCGAGGTCAACCGCGTCGTGCTCGACGTCACGAGCAAGCCGCCGGGCACCATCGAGTGGGAGTGACCCACCAACGCTGACGCTGCGGCCGCGCTGCTGTAGGCGAAATCCGCACGAGCCAGATCCACCGCGCGGAGGTCTGGGTCGCGGGGTCGAACGTCGGGGCTCGCGTGGCGTTGTCGGCGAGCGTGCGGATCACGGCGGCCGACGGGTACCCGAGCGCGGGGCGCGCCGCCCGCTCTCAGGTGGCCCGGAGGTAGGAAGGCGGGCGGGCGAGCCTGCGCCGGTTAGCCTGGGCGCGTGCGCATCGTCCATGTCTCCGACTGCTTCCCGCCCCGGACCGGCGGGATCGAGTCCCAGGTCAGCGACCTCGCAGCACAGCAGGCGGCTGCGGGCCACGAGGTCCACGTCCTGACCGCGACGCTCGGTGCACACGGGGAGCGTGGCGGGGTCGTCGAGCTCGCGCAGGGGGTGCGGGTCCACCGGCTCGGCGCCCGGCTGCCGTTCGACGTGCCGGTCAACCCCGTCCAGGCGCGCCTGCTGAGCTCGGCGCTCGACTCCTTGCAGCCCGACGTCGTGCACGTGCACGCGGGCGTCGTCTCGCCGTTCGCGTTCGACGGCGCACGTCTCGCTGTCGTGCGGGGGCTGCCGACAGCGATCACCTGGCACTGCATGCTCGACGGAATGGTGCCGCCGCTGCGCGCCGCCGTCCGCGCCACGAGCTGGCGATCGGCCGCTGCGGCTCTGAGCGCGGTGAGCCATGCGGCCGCGCAGCGCGTCAGCCAGGTGTTCGATTCGCAGGTCGAGGTCGTGCCGAACGGCATGGACCTCGAGGCATGGGCGCCGTCGGCCGGTGCCGGAGCGCGCGCCGAGGGCAGTCCGGTCCACCTCGTCTCGACGATGCGCCTCGCGCCACGCAAGCGCGCGGTGCCGCTCGTCGAGCTCGTCGCGGCGGCCGCTCGTCGCCTGCCCGCCGGTGCGCTCCGGCTGACGGTCATCGGGGATGGGCCGACCCGTCGGCGAGTCGAGCAGGCGGTCGTGTCGCAGGGACTCCAGGCCGTCGTGCACCTGACCGGCCGCCTCTCGCGCAAGGAGGTCCGGGTCGCCTACGCCGACGCGGATGTGTTCCTCGCTCCCGCCGAGCTCGAGGCGTTCGGCATCGCAGCCCTCGAGGCCCGCACGGCAGGGCTCGCGATCGTCGCGCGCAGCGGCACCGGGATCGAGGAGTTCGTCGTGGACGGGACGGACGGCCTCCTCGTGGCGGACGACGCGGAGATGTCCGAGGCGATCGTGCATCTCGCGCGTGACGAGCGGCTCCTCGAAGGCATCTGTGCGCACAATCGCTCGGTCCGTCCGACGTTCGGGTGGGACCGCGTCCTGCGTGCAGCCGAGTCGGAATACCGTCGCGCGCGCACCTTGGCCGGCCAATAACCCCCCCGGGTATAAGGCCGTTGTGGGCACCTCTTCGCCTCGCTGGAATCCACGAGTCGAACCGTGACTAACGTCCCGCTTCAGGAGGGTGGCCGTGCATCACGCTTCTCATGTGGACCGCAGAAGGTTCACCGGGTCCCGAATCCGCCTGGGCCCGAACCCCGGGGATTCCTCGAAAGGGATCGAACGATCATGTCGAACGTCACAGTCACGGACCGCTTCAAGGGCGCGCGCATCATCGCGCTCCTCGCCATCATCGCTGGTGTCGTCCTCATCGTCGCCGGCGGGATTACCTGGGGCACGGTGACCTCGCAGCTCAAGGATGAGAAGATCACGGTCGCCCCCGTCACAGCGGACGAGCCGGGATCGCTTGCCAACAAGGATGTTCAGGACCCGTTCACCGCCTTCGCCCAGGCGGAAGCCATCAAGCACCACGCCCTCACAGCGACCAAAGGCCTGACCTACGCCCAGCTCGGTGACACGATCAACGCCAAGAAGGCCGAGCTCAAGGCTGCTGGCACGTCCGACGCAGACATCGCGAAGGACAAGGATGTCCTGGCCCTGACCGGTCAGCGCACCACGAGCATGAACGGCTCGTTCCTGCGGTCGTCGCTCTTCACCTCGGTCGTCGCGTACGGCATCGCGGCCCTCGTCATGGGTCTCGGCATCCTCTTCATCCTCGTCGGCTACGCGATCCGCGTTCTCGCCGTCAAGCCTGAGACTGTCGGCGCCCCGGTCGCAGTCGCCACGCGGGTCTGATCACACCCGCACCACACGCCTCGGGCCGAGGTCGGCAGCTGCCGACCT
>JABBOW010000061.1 GCA_012927595.1 Cellulomonas sp. | reverse complement strand
CGCCAGATCGCGACGACATAGCCGAGCGCAGCGACGACGAGCAGGGCCAGGAGCGCGAGCCCGACCCACGCCGCGACGTGGACACCCGTGCCGCACGCGCCGCTCTGTGAGTCGAGCCTCCCGTTCCCGTCGAACGTCTCGGTGCAGATGGGGAATGAGTACGCGAAGGTGGCCACCAGGGCGACCATCCCGCCGACAGGTGATAGCACCAGGCCCAGGATCTTCTCCTGCGTGCGCCACAGCGGAGAGGCGGCCAGGAGGATCGCGCCCGCGCGTGACGAGGTCGGGCGGACGGAGGTGCGCGCCGGGCCTGAACGGGGGGAGCCAGGTCCGGCGCGCGTCTTAGGGGGAGGCCTGGCCCGCCGTGTGGAGCGCTCTCATGCCAAGGCCCGCTTGGCGGGTCCGGCGGCCCAGGTGTGCGGCACGACCTGGTTGGTCTGGATGTCCGTCAGCTCGGCGGCGTAGACGATCGACTCGTAGACACCCGCCTCGATGCGGTCCAGGCGCAGACGCTCAGCCCGCTCGACGTCGTCGCCGAGGTGGGAGATTCGCGCGACGACGTACCGCTGCGAGTCCTGCCACTGATCGACGACGCGGACGTCGAGCCCGTTCCAGCGCGCGGTGAGGTCCAGCTCGAACAGCTCGCTGACCTCCTCGCGCTCGACCTGCCGGTACCAGCGGCCCGACGGGGCCTGCCGGAAGCCCGTCTCCGAGAGCGGCGGGTTGGCGAGCGCGAGGATGACGCTGTGGTCGCCGTCGATGACGTCGGCCTCGAGGTAGGCGCCGTGCCACTTGGCGACCGGCCCGACGCAGCGGGACAGCGAGGCGAGGGACGGGCGGCGGGCCCCGGGCTGCGTCACGCTCCACCCCGTGCCGACGTGGCCGTAGCGGGCGAGGAGGATCGAGGTGCCGTCCGCGAAGACCCGGACGAGCTCGGCGCCCGGGGGGATGCGCGAGTGGCGAAGCCACCACAGCGGGACGATGTAGCCCGGCACGTCCCGGTACTGCAGGTGCGAGGACGACTCGAACCGCAGGATGTCGATCGACTGCGCGCACGGGCTGAAGGGCGTTCCGGGGTAGCCGAGCCCATGGACCTCGAACAGCTGCGCGGGCACCGTGGCGAACGAGACGTCCTCAGCGCGCACCGTGTAGCCGGCGATGCGGTCGTGACCCAGCGTCAGATGCGCTCGGGTCAGCGCCGGTGTGATCGCCTTCTGCATGAGCGCCACGATGGCTTCCTCGCCAAACGGTATGTATCGGACAAACCTAGATCGGGTCCGATTGTGCAGGTCGAACAGGGCGCGTGTCCAGGAATCACCCGATCGTGGCAGGGCTGCACGCAGCTCCGGTGCCGGCTGGTACGGCGGCTGCAAACCGCTGACCTGCAAGAACGTGCGGCGATGCGCACTATGAGGGTGTGATGAGAGCGCGACCAGATAGCGCCGTTCGTGGCCGTGGGAGCCCTCGCTCGAGGGGCGGGACCGACCCCGGACGGCCCGGGAGCCCGACCGCGGATCAGTCCTCGAGGTAGCCGACGAGGTCGGCGGCAAGCCCCGTGTACGTCGCGGGCGTCAGGGTGGTCAGCCGGGCCGCGACATCGTCGGGCAGACCCAGCCCGGCGATGAACGCTCGCATGTCCTCGGCGGTGAGCCGGCGGCCGCGCGTCAGCTCCTTGAGGCGCTCGTACGGGTTCTCCATCCCGGTCACCCCGGCGACGGACGCGGCGCGCATCGCGGACTGCACGGGCTCGCCCAGCACCTCCCAGTTCGCGTCCAGCTCGCGCTCGAGGGCCGCGCGGTCCACCGAGAGGCCGCCGAGGCCGCGGCGCACGTTGTCGATCGCGAGCAGCGAGTGGCCGAACGCGATGCCGATGTTGCGCTGCGTCGTGGAGTCCGTGAGGTCGCGCTGGAGGCGGGACGTGATGAGGGTCGATGCGAGGGTGTCGAGCAGTGCGCTCGAGATCTCGAGGTTCGCCTCCGCGTTCTCGAACCGGATCGGGTTGACCTTGTGCGGCATGGTCGACGAGCCCGTGGCCCCCGCGACGGGGATCTGGATGAACACCCCGTTCGAGATGTACGTCCACATGTCCGTGGACAGGTTGTGCAGCACGCGGTTGAACCGCGCCACGTCCGCGTAGAGCTCGGCCTGCCAGTCGTGCGACTCGATCTGCGTCGTGAGCGGGTTCCAGGTCAGTCCCAGCTGCTCGACGAACGTCCGGCTCACCTCGGGCCAGTCCGCGCCCGGCACCGCGACGACGTGCGCGCCGAACGTCCCGGTCGCTCCGTTGAGCTTGCCGAGGTACTCCGCGCGCTCGATCCGGCGCAGCTGGCGGCCCAGGCGGTGCGCGAGGACAGCGACCTCCTTGCCGAGGGTCGTCGGGGTCGCGGGCTGACCGTGCGTGAGGGCGAGCAGCGGCACGCCCGCGTGCTCGTGGGCGAGCGCCGTGAGGTCGGCGACGAGCGCGCGTGCGGCGGGCAGCCACACCTGCTCGACCGCGCCGCGCACCATGAGCGCGTACGACAGGTTGTTGATGTCCTCGCTCGTGCACGCGAAGTGCACGAGCTCGCCGACCGCCGGGAGCACGGTCGAGTCGCCCAGCACGGACGGCGCCGCAGCGAGGCGGTCCTTGAGGAAGTACTCGACCGCCTTGACGTCGTGAACCGTCTTCTTCTCGATGGCCCCGAGCTCGGCGATCTCGGCCGCCCCGAAGCTCGCGACCACGCCGCGCAGGTACTCCTGCTCCCGGGGGGAAAGCACGGGTGCGCCCGGCACCACGTGGTGCGCCGTGAGGTGGATGAGCCACTCGACCTCGACGTGCACGCGCTCGCGGTTGAGCGCAGCCTCGGACAGGTGGTCGACGAGGGGTGCGACCGCCCCGCGGTACCGGCCGTCGAGCGGTCCGAGCGCGATGGCCGGTTCGAGCTGGGCAAGGACGACGCGTCGAGGAGCCATACCGGCATCCTCCCAGACCACACCGTCCGCCCGCTGGAGCGTCTCCCGCCTCGACGCCGGTGTCCTGCGGGGGTCACTAGGGTGGGCGGACCGGTGCATGAGGAGGGTCATGGGGTCGACGAGGACTCAGTCGCAGCCCCCGGGGACCTCCCGACCGACGGCCCCGCGCGTGCCGCCCGCAGTGCTCGCTGTCGTCGGGCTGGCGGTCGTCGTCGTGCTCGGGTCCGCCGTCGCAGGGCCGTGGGTCGTCACCGGACGCCACGTGTCCTGGGACCTGTTCCCCGGGCAGTCGTTCCCCACCTCAGCCGCGCAGTCCCCGCCCAGCTCGAACCATGCTGCCGTCAGCCCGCCCGTAGAGGCGTCACCCGTCCTCGGCGTCGTGGCCCGGGTGATCGTCGGGCTGGCCGCCGTGGCGTTCGTCGCGCTCCTGGTCGTGGTCACCGTCGGCCTCGTCCGCCGGGCGCGGGCAGCCCTTGAACAGCGGGCCGCCGAGCCCGAACCGATGGCGCCGGGGACTGACGGTGTCGATCTCGACGAGGCGCACCTGCCGGCGCTGCGGGCCGCCGTCGCGCGCGCCGGTCAGCACCTGGACGACGCCGTCCCCCCGGGCGACGCCGTCATCTCGGCGTGGGTCGCGCTCGAACGGGCCGCGGAGCAGACGGGCGTCCCGCGTGCACTCGCCGCCACGCCCACCGAGTTCACTGTTGCGGTGCTCGACGCGACCTGCGTCGACGCGACAGCGATCCGCACGCTCCTCGAGCTGTACCTGGCGGCGCGGTTCAGCGACAACCCGCTCGACGCCGGCGACGTCGAGCGCGCACGGACGAGTCTGCGGACGCTCGCGGAAGGCCTCGAGCGCCGTCGGTCCGCGACCGACGTTGCCCCGAGGGTGACTGAGCCGTGAGCACAGCCACCGGCCGCCGGTATTCGTGGCTCATCCCTGGCGTCGTCGGGGCCGCCCCGGCGGGCGCCTGGCTGCTCGGGGTCGACCTCGTCCATGCTCTGGTCATCGGGATCGGCATTGCGGTCGTGGTCGTCGTCGCGCGGACCGTCGACACGACACGGGACCCCGGATGGGAACGCGCGCCCGAACCCGGCCGGGACGGCACCCGCGGTGAGCTGTCCACCCTGTCCTGGACCATGGTCGGGCGTGACGGCCGTGCGGGTGAGCGCGCGCTGCGTCGAGTGCGTGCGGTCGGGGCCGGTCGCCTCGCCCGGCTGGGTCTCGACCTCGCCGACCCGCTCGACGCCGACGCGATCCACGGGCTGCTCGGCGCGCGTGCCTGGACGGTGCTCACCGTCAGCAGCGGCCGGAACCCGAGCCTCGCCGATGTCGAGCACGCCGTCGCGCGCCTCGAACGCCTCGACCCCGCCGGGCCGGCCCCGGAAACCGCAGCACACCGATTCCCCCGTAGGACGACCTGATGAGCATCACCCCCCTGCCGGTCCCGGACGTGGCCTCCCGTGGCCGAGCCGTCCTCGCGGAGGTCGGCACGGCCGTCGTGGGCATGGAGTCCGAGCTGCGCACAGCGCTCGCCGCGATCCTCGCGGGCGGGCACGTGCTGTTCGAGGACGTCCCGGGGCTCGGCAAGACACTCGCGGCCCGCAGCCTCGCGACAGCCCTCGGCCTGGACTTCCGCCGCGTGCAGTGCACGCCGGACCTGCTGCCATCCGACATCACGGGCTCGAGCGTGTTCGACCCCACGAGCGCGCAGTTCCAATTCCGCCCGGGGCCCGTCTTCGCCGGGCTGCTGCTCGCGGACGAGATCAACCGGACCTCGCCCAAGACGCAGTCGGCGCTGCTTGAGGCGATGGCTGAGCGGCAGGTCACGGTCGACGGCGTGACGCACCGCCTGACCGAGCCGTTCCACGTGATGGCGACCTCGAACCCCGTCGAGTACGAGGGCACCTACCCGCTCCCTGAGGCGCAGCTGGACCGCTTCATGGTGCGGCTCGCCGTCGGGTACCCGGACCGCGACGGCGAGTGCGAGGTCCTCACCCGTCGACTCACACGTCGCCACGAGGCCGCGGACGTCCGGACGATCGTCGACGCCGCGACACTGCTCTCGATGCAGTCGGGGGTCGAGGCCGTCGCGGTGGACCCCGATGTCGTGCGCTACTGCGTCGATCTCGCGGCGGCGACCCGCGCGCACGACGCGGTCGAGCTCGGTGCGTCGCCGCGCGGCTCGCAGGCGCTCGTGCTCGTCGCCCGTGCGCTCGCGGTCCTCGCCGGACGGGACTTCGTGACGCCCGAGGACGTCAAGGCCGTCGCTGTGCCCGCGCTCGCGCACCGGCTCACGCTGACCCCGCAGTCGTGGGCGACCGGCATGGCGCCGCGCGACGTCGTCGCGCGCGTCCTGGACGCGGTGCCTGGACCTGCCACGACCCGCCGCCGCGTGGACCGCGGTCCGACGGGCACGGACGGGCGCGGATGAACGAGGGCTGGCGCCGCACGAGCTCGATGGCCGGCGGGCTCGCTGCGGGCCTCCTGGCGTTGCTGGTCGGCGCGGTCAGCGGACGGCCCGAGATCGCCGTCCTGGGGCTCGCCCCGGTCGTCGCGGCCGCGTGGGATCTGGCGCGGCGACCCGGTGGGCGGGCGGACATCACGGTCCGGTGCGGCCGAGCGAGCCCGCCCGGCCAGAACCCGGAAGGCGTCGACCACGCGCCCGGCTCCGAGACGATCGACGCCGCCCCCGGCGGCGGACGGATGCGCGCCCACGTGCACCTCGACGTACCCGACGGCACCGCAGCGGTCCGTCTAAGCGTCGGGCGAGCCGGCTCGACGACGGCCGAGGCGCTCGCGCGGGTCGAACGGTCGCGCGACATCGCAGTCACGGTCGCCACCGTCCGCACCGGTCCGCAGGACCTCGTCCGGGCCGACACGCAGGCGCTCGGTGCGGGGTTCGCGAGCATCGACGAACCTGTGCCCAGCGACCGGCAGCAGGTGCTGCTGCTCCCGGCAGCAGTCCGGCTCGGAGCGCTGCCGCTGCCGTTCCGGCTCCGCGGGCTGACCGGTGCGCACGAGTCGCAGCGCCCCGGTGACGGGGGCGGGCTGCGTGACGTGCACCCGTTCGCACCGGGTGACCGCCTGCGCCGCATCGACTGGCGGGTCACCGCGCGCCGGTCACCGGACCTCTCCGAGCTGTACGTGCGCCGGACCTTCGCGCTCGCCGACGCCGTCGTGATGCTCGTGGTGGACTCGCGCGACGACGTCGGCCCGGACCCCGCGACGTGGAGCGGGTTCCTCCCCGTGCGCCCGCAGGACGCCACGTCCCTCGACCTCGCGCGACAGGCGGCCGCATCGATCGCACGGGACCTCGTCGCCGTCGGTGACCGGGTCGGCCTCGACGACCTGGGCGTCCGGCGCCGACCGGTCGCACCCGGTGGCGGTCGCCGTCAGCTCGACCGCATCGTGCACCGGCTCGCGCTGATCCACCCCGAGGGTGAGCCGACCGTGCGACTTCGAGCGCCGCAGCTGCCGTCCGGTGTGCTCGTCATCGTGTTCTCGACGTTCCTGGACGACGGCGCGGCTCGAGCTGCCAGGTCATGGCGACGCTCGGGGCACCGGGTCGTCGCGGTCGACGTGCTGCCGCGCGTCCGGGCCGGGGCGCTCAACCAGCGTGAGCGCCTCGCCCTGCGGCTCGTACTCATCGAGCGGACCGACCGGCTCGCCGAGCTGACCGCCCACGGGGTCGAGCTCGTGCCGTGGGCGACGGGAGAGCCAGCCGTCGAGCTGATCCGCCTCGCGCGACGCTCGCACCGCCGACCTGGTGTGGGGGTGGCCCGGTGACCGCGCCGTCGCGCCGTCCGGGTGTCCGGGGTCTGGCCGCCGGGCTGCAGCATGCCGCGCGAGCTCAGCGGATCGAGCTCGAGCTGGGTCGGACCGTGCCCGGCTGGGTGCTCCGGGCCGGGCTGGGCGCCGTCGGGGGTCTGCTCGTCGCGCTCTCGGACGCGGCAGACCTGCCGACCGGGGCGGCCCGGGTGCTCGCGGTGACGGCCCTGGTGGGGCTGATGGCGGCCGCGTGCGGGACGGTTGCGTGGCCCGGGAGCCTGGCCGCGGGTGCGCTCGTCGTCGGAGTGGTCCTGGTCGAGGTCAGTCACCCGCCGGGGTTCACCGTTCGGACGTTCGTGCTGATCCTGCTCGTGCACCTCCTGCTGCGGCTCGCGGCAGTCGCTGCGCAGGCGGGGTGGCGTGCGCGCGTCGAGGTCGCGGTGCTGACGGCGCAGGCGCGTGAGGTCGCGATCGTGCAGGCCGGGGTGCAGCTGCTGGCGCTCGTGGCCGCGAGCATGTCGCTGGTGGTGGCGGGCG
>JABBOW010000163.1 GCA_012927595.1 Cellulomonas sp. | reverse complement strand
ACGCGGGAGCGACCGCCCTGTCGCATGTCGTATCCCGTCGAGGGCGCGGCGATTCAGCGCGCGGGCGGTGCGGCCTCCCCAGGCGCAGCCTCGAATGGCGCAGCCTCGAACGGCGCAGCCTCGGGCGGCGCGGTCGGACCTGGCACTGTCGCGCCAGGCGCAGGTGTCCGACGCCGACGCGCCCACTGCAGCGAGGCCAGGACGGCGAGCGTGATCACGCCCGCGAACGCGAGCCACGGCAGCAGGACCCCGACGACGAGCACGAGCGTGCCGAGCATGGCCACGAGGGCGCCCCACCCCGCCGCGAGCCCGCCCAGGAACCCGTGGGTGGTCGGCTCCGGGGCGTTGCCCGGCGCGGTCAGGGTGATGTCGAGCGTCGACAGCGCGACCTGCTCCGCCAGGCGAGCGCGTTGCGACTGCAGGCTCTCAAGGTTCGCCTGGCGCTCCGTCAGAGCGTTCTCGGCGGCGATCAGGTCCGCGTTCGACGTCGCGCGCGAGAGCAGGTCCTCCATGCGGGCCACTGAGAGCTTCAAGGCTCTGATCCGGGCGTCGAGGTCCTCGGCGGTGCCAGTGACGTCCTGGGCGGACAGGTCGACCTGGTCGACGCGGCCGATGTCCTCGAGCTTGGCGAGGGTTGACGTCATGCTGTCCGACGGGATGCGGACCGTGAGCTGCGCGAAGGCGTCCCTGCCCGCGGCAGCGGTCTGCTCCTTGCGGGCGTCGACGCGGCCGCCCTCACCCTCGACGAGCGCCACGACGGCAACCGCTGCCTTGCGCGGGTCGTCGACGGTGAGCTGGGCGGTGCCCGTCGTGATGACCTGGCGGCCGGCGGCGGCGGAGGCGCCCTGCGCGGTACCCGAGCCGGCCGGCGCAGCGGCGCCTGCCAGAGCGCTGCCGCCCTTGCTCGCGTTGCTGTCGATCGCCGCCGTCGTCGAGGTCCCGCTCCGGTCTGCAGAGCAACCGGCGAGCACGCCGACCAGGACCAGAGCCACGACAGCGGCACCGCGGAGTCTCGCGAAGTTCCTCATGCTGCGACCGTAGAGGTCGGCGGTGTGCCCCGGGCCGAAGTGACCCGATCGTGACGGCTCCGACACGCGATCGATGCCTCCGGCCTGCCGTAGTGTGCACGCCAGGCTTGGCGCGCCACGCACGCCAAGAGACCAGGAGGACCGCCGTGCCCGAGGTGATCGGCGTGATCCCGCGTCCGCACGTGTGCGAGCCGCTCGACGAGGCGCCGTTCCAGGTCACGTCGAGCACGGCCATCGTGGTTCGTCCGACCCCCGAGGAGATCGCGCTCGCGGTCGTCGCCGCTGACCTGCTCAGCAGTGGCGCGGGGTCGCCGGTCGAGATCCGGTACGTCGACGACGGCACCGCGGGGGTCATCGCGCTGCGCCTGTCTCCGGACGGCAGCCCCGCCGACGACGAGCGCTACATGCTCACAGTCACGGCGACACGCATCGTGATCGACGCGCCCCGCCGGACAGGGCTCGTGCACGGCCTGGCGACCCTGCGCCAGCTGCTGCGCCCGGTCGGAGCCGGCGCGGACCGGCGGCTCGTCGCCCCTGCGGTCCACATCGAAGACGAGCCGCGCTACCGGTGGCGCGGGCTGTCGGTGGACGTCGCCCGGCACTTCTTCGGCCTGGCCGAGCTCAAGGTCCTCGTGACGCTCCTGACCCGATACAAGCTCAACGTCCTGCACCTGCACCTCACGGACGACCAGGGGTGGCGTCTCCAGGTGCCCTCGCGTCCGCTGCTCACGGAGCTCTCGGGGGCCAGCGCCGTGGGGGGCGACCCGGGCGGGTTCCTGCGCACCGCCGAGTACGTCGAGCTCGTCGCGTACGCGGCGGCCCGTGGCGTGACAGTCGTGCCGGAGATCGACATCCCCGGGCACGTCAACGCGGCCCTGCACGCGTACGGCGAGCTTTCGCCGTCGGGTCAGCCCACCGACGTCTACACCGGGATCGACGTCGGGTTCAGCCGCCTCAGCGCGGACCTGCCCGCGACCGAGGCGTTCCTGCGCGACGTGTTCACCGACGTCGCCGCGTTGACGCCGGGCGCGTACGTGCACATCGGCGGCGACGAGGTGACCCAGATGTCGGCCGAGGAGTACGCGCGGCTCGTCGGGATCGCTGCGGACTCGGTGCACGCCGCGGGCAGGCGCGTGGTGGGCTGGCAGGAGATCGCATCGGTGCCGCTCTCGCCCGGGAGCGTCGTGCAGGTCTGGGACCACCGGCTGGACCCGACCGACGTGATCGCGGCGGTGCGGGCGGGTGCCCGCGTGCTGCTGTCGCCCGGTCCGCACGCCTACCTCGACATGAAGTACGACGCGTCGACTGCGCTCGGCCTGGAGTGGGCAGGTCACATCGAGCTGCGCGACGCGTACGAGTGGGAGCCGTCGACGTTCCTCACCGGCGTCCCGGCCGGCGCGATCGAGGGCGTCGAGGCAGCGGTGTGGACAGAGACGATCCGCAGCCTCGACGAGCTCACCACGATGCTGCTGCCACGGCTCGCCGCGCTCGCGGAGGTCGCGTGGTCGGCGCCAGAGGACCGCGACTGGGCAGACTTCCGGGCTCGGGTCGCCCAGCACGGGGCGGTGTGGGACCGGGCGGGCTTCGCCTGGTATGCGAGCCCGCAGGTCGACTGGGTGCCGAGCCTGGCCTGAGGGTCAGATCCAGCTGGCCAGCCACATGTGCATGTGCCAGAACGAGTACGGCACGACCCAGGCTGTCCAGATCGGGTAGAAGAACGCGCTGACCAGCACGATCAGTGCCACGAACGCGCCGATCCACACGATCGAATGACGGCGTCGGACCGGGTCCTGGCCCTCGCGTGGCCCGACGACGAGTCCCAGCACGTACGTGAGGGTCAGGACGACCCAGGGCGTGAACGCGATCGAGTAGAACGTGAAGATCGTCCGGTGCTCGTACGCGAACCAGGGCAACCAGCCCGCAGCGATCCCCGAGAGCACCGCGCCCGCACGCCAGTCGCGGTTGCGCACCAGGTAGCCGAGGGCCACCAGGATGGCCGCTGCGGCGCTCCACCACAGCAGCGGGTTACCCAGCGACGTGATGGCCTGCGAGCACGAGCTCGCGCCGCAGGCCTGCTGCGCGGCGTCTCCCGAGAGTCCCGAGATCGACGTCGGGTAGAAGTAGGACGTCGGGCGCCACTGGACGATCCACCCGAGGGGCGACGCGGCATACGAATGCGGCGTGACCAGGTGGTTGTGGAAATACCACATGTCGGTGTGGTACTTCCACAGCGAGCGCAGCGCACTGGGCAGCCAGGTGACGCCCTGACCGGGGTTCTGCTCGGCCCAGTGGCGCAGGTAGCCGCCCGATGTGCGGAACCACGAGAACCACGAGGCGAGGTAGGTGGCGAACGCGAGCACGACCATGGCGATACCGGCGGGGATCGCGTCGCGCACCAGCGCCGCGACGTGCCAGGGACGCACGCCGGCGGTGCGACGGGCGGTCGCGTCCCAGCCGACGCTGAGCAGTCCGAACACGGCGAGGAAGTAGAGCCCCGACCACTTCGTCCCGATGCACAGCCCCAGCAGGACCCCAGCCGCCAGCCGCCACCACCGCCACCCCAGGTGCGGGCCCCAGCCGAGGTCCGCGCCCGAGTCGAGGATCGCCGCGGCGCGGTGCGCGAGGCGCCGCCGGGCCTGTTCTCGGTCGACCACCAGCGCGCCGAACGCGGCGAGCGCGAACAACATCACGAAGCCGTCGAGGAGGCCGATGCGCGAGTGCACGATCGACTCGCCGTCGATCGCCAGCAGGAGACCCGCGGTGGCGCCCATCGCGGTCGAGGCGAACATCCGGCGCGCGATGCGAGCGACCAGGAGGACAGCGATGATCCCGGCGATCGCCGGGCCGAGGCGCCACGCCGCGGAGCTCGTGACACCGCCACCGAGCTGGATGCCGAGCGCGATCATCCACTTGCCGACTGGAGGGTGCACGACGTACTCGGGGTCGATCCCGAGCATGCTCACGTCGCCCGCCTCGAACCGGGGGTTCGGGTCGCTGCCCCACCCTGCCTCGTAGCCGCGGACCAGCAGCGAGTAGGCCTCTTTGACGTAGTACGTCTCGTCGAAGACGAGCACGTGCGGTCGGCCGAGGTCCCACAGCCGCACGATCGCGGCGAGCGCGGTCACTGCGAGCGGCCAGAGCCAGCCCCGGAGGCGCGCGCGCGGCGTGCTGTCGAGCGCGAGCGTGCGCTCGCCGAGCAAGCGGCGCAGGAGCCGGGTCTCGGTGGGCACGACAGCCTCGCCACGAGCCTCCTCGACCGGACCGTACGGCGAGGCGGAGACGAGGTCGGAAGGCACGGCTGCGTCGTCGTCGTCAGGGGTGCGCGGCACCCGGTCATCGTAGGGGGATGTGCTGAGCCGAGGGCAGTGAACGCGTCGACCGGTCGCGGCAGGTGCAGGCGTACGGGGCGGGGCGCCGGCGAGGTGGCAGGCTTGCAGGCGTGAGCAACCCTGACGCACCGCCGCACGGCCGGCTGGTCCTCGCGGCGACCCCGATCGGCAACGTCGAGGATGCCTCGCCCCGGCTGCGCAGGCTCCTCGCGGAGTCCGAGGTGGTCGCCGCAGAGGACACGCGTCGGCTGCGTGCGCTGGCCGCCCGGATGGGCGTGACGATCGGCGGCCGCGTCGTCAGCTACCACGAGCACAACGAGGGCGAGCGCGCAGGTGAGCTGCTGGACGTCGTCCGGGGCGGCGGCACCGTCGTGGTCGTGACGGATGCCGGCATGCCGTCGGTGTCCGACCCCGGGTTCAGGGTCGTCGCGGCTGCCGTCGAGGCGGGCCTGCCGGTGACAGCCGCGCCCGGTCCGAGCGCGGTCCTCACGGCGCTCGCGCTCTCCGGCCTCCCGACCGACCGGTTCTGCTTCGAGGGCTTCCCGCCGCGCAAGCCGGGCGAGCGCGCGAGAGCCCTCGCCGAGCTCGCGACGGAACGTCGCACCCTGGTCTTCTTCGAGGCACCCCACCGCCTCGGGCAGACCCTCGCGGCGATGGCCGACGCGTTCGGTGCGCAGCGGCCCGCCGCGGTGTGCCGTGAGCTGACCAAGACGTATGAGGAGGTCGTGCGCGGACCGCTCGCCGACCTCGCGGCCTGGGCCGTCGCGGGAGAGGTGCGCGGCGAGATCGCGATCGTGGTCGGTGGCGACGTCGGGCGACCGACGACGACGACGGCCGAGCTCGTCGCCGAGGTCCTCGCCCGCGCGGACTCGGGCGAGCGGCTCAAGGATGCCGTGGCCGACGTCGCGGAGACCGCCCGGGTCCCCAAGCGCGAGCTCTACGCCGCGGCACTCACTGCGCGCGGACGCTGAGCCGGGTCGAATCGTTACGATGGTGTCCATGACCAGCGAGCTGCTCGAGGAGCACTACGACGGCGCCCGGCCGGTCCGTACCCTCGTGCACCTGTTCGCGGGACAGCGGTGGCGCATCGTGCTCGCCGCCGTCGCGTTCGCGTTCAAGCACTCGCCCGTCTGGATCATGCCGCTGCTCACGGCCGAGGTCATCGACATCGTCGTGCAGCACCGCCCGCTGCACGACCTGTGGTGGTCGGCTGTCCTCATGGCGGTCTTCATCTCGCAGAACTACCCACTGACCTGGGTGTACACCCGTCAGCTGAGCGTGTCGGTGCGGACCGTCGAGACCAACCTGCGGATGGCGCTCGCGCGTCGGCTGCAGGAGCTGTCGATCGGCTACCACCGCAGGATCAGCGCCGGCGTGCTGCAGGCCAAGATCGTGCGCGACGTCGAGAACGTCGTGGAGAGCACGCGGCAGACGTTCGACTCCGGCATGGCAGCGATCACGACGCTCGCGGGCGCGATCGTCATCACTGCGGTGCGGGTCCCGGAGTTTCTGCCGGTCTTCGTCGTCGCGGTCCCGGCATCGGCGCTCCTCGTCGCCGCGATGCGTCGCCGGATGACCGTTCGCAACGCCGCGTTCCGCGTCCAGGTCGAGCGCATGTCCGCGCGGGTCAGCGAGATGACGCACCTCATCCCCATCACCCGCGCGCACGCGCTCGAGCAGGACGAGCTCGACCGGATGGGGTCCTCGCTCGTGGGTGTGCGCGAGGCCGGCATCCGCCTCGACGTCGTCAACGGGCGGTTCGGGGCGCTCGCCTGGATCACCTTCCAGCTGCTCAGTGTCGGCTGCCTCGTCGGCGCGGCGTGGGTCGCATGGACCGGCAGGTTCGACGTGAGCGCGGGCGACGTCGTCATGCTGTCGAGCTACTTCATGGCGCTCACGGGATCGGTGACCGCGCTGCTCGGCCTGGCGCCCGTGATCACCAAGGGGCTCGAGTCGGTCCGGTCGATGGGCGAGGTGCTCACCGCGCCCGACCTAGAGCGCAACGCCGGCAAGGCACTGGTCAGCCAGGTCGCCGGCGGTGTCCGGTTCGAGCACGTGGGCTTCGCGTACGACGACGCGCCCGACGAGCACGCGATCGAGGACTTCAGCCTCGACGTCGTGCCCGGCGAGACGGTCGCGCTGGTCGGGCCGTCGGGATCGGGCAAGTCCACGGTGCTCAACCTGGTCATCGGGTTTCTCAAGCCGACGACGGGCCGGATCCTGCTCGACGGGCGCGACGTGACGGGGCTCGACCTGCGCAGCTACCGGCGGCACCTCGCGGTCGTCCCCCAGGAGTCGCTGCTGTTCGAGGGGAGCGTGCGCGCCAACGTCACCTACGGCAGCCCCGAGCTGACCGACGACGCCGTTCGAGCTGCGCTGCGGGACGCCAACGCGCTGGACTTCGTCGAGCAGATGGGCGGGCTGGACGCAGTGATCGGCGAGCGCGGCGCACGGCTGTCGGGCGGGCAGCGCCAGCGCATCGCGATCGCCCGCGCGCTCATCCGCGACCCGCGCGTGCTCCTGCTCGACGAGGCGACCTCGGCGCTCGACACCGCGTCGGAGCGCCTCGTGCAGGAGGCGCTCGCGCGGCTCATGCGCGGTCGCACGACCTTCGTCGTCGCGCACCGGCTGTCCACGATCCAAGGTGCCGACCGGATCGCCGTCATGCGGGCCGGCCGCCTCGTGGAGATCGGGTCGCACGCCGAGCTCATGGCGGTTGGCGGCGCGTACGCGACGCTGCAGGGGCTGGGCTCGCAGCCGCGCTGAGCCGCGTCAGATCTCGGTGGACGCAACCATCATGACCCCGGCAGCGTCGAGGTCGCTGCGCGCGGCAGCCCCCTGCTCGGGCGACACCGGGACCGTCAGATCGATGAGCACGCGCGCGGCCAGGCCCGACGCGTGCGCGTCCAACGCGGTGGCCTTGACGCAGTGCGACTCCGCGATGCCGACGACG
>JABBOW010000038.1 GCA_012927595.1 Cellulomonas sp. | reverse complement strand
GCCACCTAGGGTCGCGGCGTGCACCCCCACGACGAGTCCGAGCTTTGCCGCACCCCCATCGACCGCACCTCGGCTCACCGGCCTCTGCCTCCCGCGCGCGTGCTGCTCTGGCGCGCGCGCCTACCGCTGACGGCCCTGCTGCTCGGGATCGCGTGCGTCGTCGTCGTCGACGAGCTGCGCCCCCCACCTGCCCAGACGTCGCCGGTACCTGTCGCGTCGCACGCGCTGCCCGCCGGGCACGTCCTCGTCGCGTCCGACCTGACGCTGGCCGAGATGCCGAGCAGTCTCGTGCCCTCCGGCGCACCGACGGTGGCTGCCCCGCTCGTCGGGGCGGCGCTCGCGGTCCGGGTGCCCGCCGGTCTCCCGATCGTCGACGGACTCCTCGTGCACGACCTCGTCACGGGCCCTGCGGGCACCGTCGTGGCAGCAGTGCGGCTCGCTGATCCGGCGGTTGCCGCCCTGCTCGCGACGGGGACGCACATCGATGTCCTCGCGGCGACCGACGACGGCTCCACGGGCCGATCGCTCGCTCGGGGAGCGCTGGTCCTCGCGCCACCCGAGGCCGCCGGGCGCGGGGGCGATGCCAGCTCGCCGCCCGTCCTTCTCGCCGTCGCGCCAGCCGAGGCAGCGGCTCTCGCGGGAGCCGGTCCCTCTGCCTTGCTCAGCGCAGTCATTGTGGAATGATTCGGGCGCCATCACTGTCAGTCGCTCGAGGGAGTGCCGTGAAGAGTGTTCTCAACGGATTCAAAGACTTCATCTCTCGCGGCAACGCCATCGACCTCGCCGTCGCCGTTGTCTTGGGCGCAGCCTTCGGTGCTGTCGTCACGGCCATCATCGACGGCATCGTCACCCCGCTGATCGCCGCGATCTTCGGCCGGCCGAACCTCAAGTCCGTCGGGCACTTCACGCTCAACCACGCGGACTTCTCGATCGGTCTGGTCCTGGACGGCCTCCTGAAGTTCCTGCTCGTCGCGGCAGCCGTCTACTTCCTCATCGTGCTCCCCATCAACGCCCTCCAGGCACGCCGCAAGAAGGGTCTCGTCGATGAGCCCGCCGCTCCCGCCGAGGACATCCTGCTGCTGCAGGAGATCCGCGACCTGCTCGCCGGCCAGAGCTCCGCGACCCACGACGACGCCACCCCACGGACCGGCCCGGGTTCGGCCTCGGTGGTCTGAGACACTCGAACCGACGCTCCACAGCGACGTCACCAGTGCGGGGGGACGTCCCGAAGCAGTCGCTCGTCGTTCGAGTCAGAACCCTCGTGCCAGCCCACGTCGGAGTCGTCCGCGCTGCGCTCGGGGATGAGCGGGGAGTCGTCGATCACGCGACGCACTACGGGCTGCACCACTGCCCCCGGTGCAGCGGTGCTCGCCTTGGTCGGGTCGCTCGATGCGATCGGGGTGGTGGGGTCGGTCGGGACGGTCACGCCTCCATGATCCCACTGCCGCGCCCGGTGACTCGGACCAGCCGAACCTCCCGCACCTTGCTCAGGCGGCGCCCAGCTCAGGGGGTCGCGCGACGGACAGCAGCGGCCACGACCGCATCCACCCGCGAGCTGCGACGAGTCATCCCCAGCTCCTCGCGCACGCGGGCGGCGAGCTCTTCGCGGTTGCGCTCCGAGCCGTCGGACGTGATCCACGTGATGATCTCGTCGAGCTCGTCGTCGCTGTAGGCGCTGACCGGCAGCCCTGACCGCACCTGCGGGCGGGGGCCGGTCGGCACGGCGAGTGCCGGCTGCTCGGCGTGCAGGACCGGGGCCTCCCGCGGGGCATGCCCGGCGGCGTCCGGAGGTGTGGCCGGCGCGACGGCGGTTGCCGGCACGAGCGCCTCGGCGACCCGAATGCCCGGCGCCAGAACGCCGATCCCGTCGATCGGGGTCTCGGTCGCGACCGGCAGCAGGTCGTCGTCGCTGACCGTCGGGGTCACCATCACAGGGGCGACCGCCCGTGGCGTCGCAAGCATGGTCGTGTGCACGGCGCGCCGGATCCGGTCGACCTCAGCCTGCGGGTCGAGGAATGCGGCAGCAGACCACACTCGCACGACGCTCCAGCCGAGGCGGTCGAGACGGTCGGCGACCTGGCGGTCGCGGACCCGGATGCTCGGTTCACCGACGTAGGCGTCGTCGTCTGTCAGGACAGCGACCAGGAGTCGGCCCGGCAGGTCCGGGTGACCGACGGCGAGCGGGATACGCGTGCCGCCCGGCAGTCCGTGATCGATCTCGACGACGAGCCCGTGGCGCCACAGCCGCTCGGCCAGGTCGACGACGAGGCGGTCGGGCTCCGGGTGGTCGGCGACCACGATCGCCAGCTCACCGGCGGCGGACGTGGTCGGCTCGTCGCCCCCGGGTGCGGCGTCGGCGACCGTGCCGGAACCGGACGCGCCGTCCGCCAGGTCGGTGCCGGACGCTTCGCCGCCCGTGTCATCGACCATCAGTGGCTCTGGGACAGCCGGCGCGGGCACGGCGACCCTCGCCAGGCAGTCTGTCGTCGCACCCTGCCCGCGGCGCTCGGCGAAGGCCAGCAGGTCCGCGAGCAACCGCGCGCCGGGACCACGCAGCCGGGCAGGGTCGAGGTCCGCCGCGCCGAAGCTCGCGACCATGTCGAGACGGTGCCGGGTCGCGCCGAGGGCGTCGAGCAGGCGGGCGTCACCGCCGGGCTCGCCGATCGGGCCGAAGCGGTGCAGCACCCGACCGTGCGGGGTGCGTCCGTAGCCGAGCGTGAAGATGACGGCGTCGCGGCGGAGCCCGGCGACGCCCGTAAGGTCCGCCACGACGAAGGGCTCGATGCGGCCCGAGTCGAAGAACACGGCGAGGCTCGGGTTGGCGCGTACTTCGGCGAGCACCGCCTCGCGCACCAGGTCGGCGTGCGCGATCGACGGTGTGAGCACCGCGAGCGACTCGTCCGGGCGGGTCAGCGCGTGCGTCAGGACGAGCTCGACGACGTGCTCGACCTCCGCGCGCGGACCCTCGACGGTCCCGCTGGTGGCGTCGGGCATGCCCGTGCCGTCGACGACGTCGAGGCGCACGAGCGGTGAGTTCTCGGGGAGCGGCGTCGGGCTCAGGACACCTTCGTAGCCGTGCGCCGCGAGGAACGCTGTGAGGTACGGGTCGCGGCGGGATGCGTCGGCACGCAGCGCGACCACCGGCAGGACGTCGGCAAGGTCACGCACGGCGGTCCCGGACGCGCAGCGCGCATCGCCGACGACGACGACCTGTCGACCGCGCGCGATGACCGCGACGGCCACCTCGACGGGCAGCTGTGCAGCCGCGTCGATGACGACCAGGTCGACCGTGCGCGAAGCGGGCAGCAGCTGCGGCACGAGCATCGGTGAGGCAGCGAGCACCGGCCGTAGGCGCCGGGTGACGTCGGGGTACCGGGCGACCGTGTCGCGCACGGAAGTCATCCGGTCCTCGACGAGCTCACCGAACAGCGCCTCCGCCTGGTCGCGGTGCGCGCGCAGGGCCGTGCCGATGTGCCCGACGACGGCGTTGCGCACGGGCGTCGACAGGCTCGCCACGTGCTCACGGTCGAGGGCGGCGTACTCGGCGGAGAGCCGACCGAGCGTCGCGCCGTCGTGCCCCGCGAGCGCCGGGTCAGCCGTGAGGATCTGCTCGAACACGGTGCTCCACCAGGCCAGGTCGAGCTCGGCACCGACGAGCTCGGCACCGACCCGACGACGCGCGAGGTCGGCGAGCAGCTCACCGAGGCCCGCTGCAGTCAGCGAGCGTTCGAGGGCGGTCCGCGCGGGCAGCGTCTCGAGCGCGGCACGCTCCGTGACGAGTCGGGCCAACCGGGCGGTGAGCTCGGGCAGGGGCACGTCGAACAGGCCGGCTCCCCCTGGCGTCCCGGTGAGCGCCGCATCGAGCACGCCGAGGTCCGCGCTCAGATCGCGGTACTCGTCCTCGATCGTCGCGAGCCCCTCGGGCAGCTGCGGCCAGCCGCCTGCAGGGCAGTGCGCCTGCCAGATCTGGCGCTGCTTCTGCACCTCGATGAGCGCACTGTGCAGGTCGGCGACGGGTCGGCCGGGCCGGACCATGTCCTTGGCCTGCTTGCGCAGGCGACGACGAAGCACGTATCCCATCGGCAGGTCCTGCTGCTCGCGCCACTCCTTGGTGCCCGTCGCGGCGACGAGGTCGGCGGCGGTCCGCTCGAAGATCATCGGCTGGAACAGGTCCAGCGCACCGCGGATGCCACCGAGCATGACGAGCTGCTCGCCCCAGGCGGCGACCGTCGTTGCGGGGACCAGGCCGGTCGCTGCGGAGACCTCAGCGATCCGCTCGGTGAGGCGCGGCAGCCCGTCGCCGAGCGCGCGGTCGAGCGTCTCCAGCGCACTGTGCGCGGCCGAGTCAGTCAGCAGGTCGGCACCGAACCAAGGCGTGTCCGACGGCTGGATCGTGAACGCGCCGAGCTCGCAGACGCGGGCAAGGTCGGCCGCGAGCGCGGTGCGCCGCTCCGCGTCGAGCACGCGCCCGACATCGACACCGAGCCGGACGGTCGTGCGCGGTGCGGGACGGGCGGCGGTGAGCCGGGCGAGCGCCTGGAGCGCGTCGTACGCAGAGACCCCCCACGGTTCGCGCTCGGCGTGCAGTCCCGCGACGTAGGCCCGCAGCTGCTCACGGTGCTCGACGAGGTTCCGGCGAACACCGTTGATGCGCGCGAGCTCGGGTGCCCGCACCTCGAGCGTCATCGCACCGAGCAGTCGTCGACCCACGGCGGTGCGCCAGCCGGCCTCGGGCGCCACGTCGAGGAGGAGGTCGCCGAGACCGAGCCGCTCGAGCCGTGCCTTGAGTGCCGACGACGCCCGCCGGTGCCCGGGGACGTACAGGACGGTGCGCCCGGAGGCTGCCGCGTCAGCCACGACGGCCGCGAGCATGCCGGTGACGTCGCTCCCGGTCGGCGCGTCGACGAACAGGTGCGTACCGGTGGCGAGGACGTCCAGGACGTGCTGCTGCGCAGCGTCGAGGTCGCCGACGCCGCGTTCGAGATCGGGGTCCCGGTCGCCGCGGACCGGGGCAGGCACGGGGTGACGCAGACCTGCGCGCGCCTCCTCGACGCCCGCGAGCGCCGCCACGACCTCATGTCGGTCAAGCGTCCCGGACAGCGCGTCCAAGTCGTCGACGAGGACCTGTCCGGGGTGCACGAACGTGCCGACGACGATCCGCTCGACCAGCTCGAAATCCTCGAGCACGGCCGCGCCCAGCGACGTGAGCCGGTCGAGTGCGGGCCTCGGGTCGAACCCGGTGCCGGTGAACGACCCTCGCGCCACCGCGCCGGGGTCGAGCAGCGCCCCGCGGCTGCGCAGCGCGCGGGCAAGGATCGGGTTGACCTCGAGCGAGGACTCGAGCGCAAGCTCGTAGTCGCTCTCACCGCTTCCCCGGGCACGCAGCGACACCGGTCGCAGCAGCACCGGCGCGCGCATCGTGCGGGGCTCGGCGGGTGAGTGCGTCCCGCCGTGGGCATCGACGTCGTACGCCGAGGCGGAGCGCCGGGCCCGGGCCGCGCGCGTGACCGCGGCGAGGGCCGCTACGTCGTCGGACGCGACGTCTGGCGTCGTCCGCTCCGTCCAGGTCGCGACGCCGATCGCGAGGTAGGTCGGGGCGATGCCGTAGCGCTGCGCGTAGCTCTCGGCGCGTGACCCGACGCTGCGGGCCCGGCGCTTCGCGGTCGCGAGCGAGCCGCCCTCACGCACGAGGTTGGACAGCCGGGTCTCGCGGCCTGCGAAGAGCTGCGCGATGCCCGACGGGTGCGCAGCCGACAGGTCCAGCGCGCCGTCGCCGAGGAGATCGACGTTGGACAGCGTCGAGCCACCTGCGGCCTCGACCAGCGCGCCACGCCACGTCGCGACCGCACCGGCCACGAGCTCGTCGGCGGACGGCGGCGCGACGAGGACCGGCGCCGAAGTCGAAGCCGTCGGGTCGACAGAGGTGGTCGCGTCGGAATCCGGAGCCTTCTCGGGTCCCGAGCCGGACGTGCGCGCAGGGACTGTCACGTGAGGCACGCTAACCGCACGGCTCGCGCACGGACGCGTGGCACGCCGATGAGGGTGTGATGATGCGGATCTGCCTCGACCCGCGCGATCGCGGGGAGGGGGGTTCAGGTGATCGGGCGGGCCCCTGAAGGAGGTCCGCCCGACACCGGACAGTGAACAGTGCGCACCGCGCAGGGGGCAGGCGATGCGCACTGTCATGACAAGTGTGGATCCTCGGAGGGTTCCTGGTCAAACGTCCAGCCGAGCGAGAACGGGTGAACTCGGCAGGCCCGCGACAGTGCGCGCAGTGGCCTCGCAGAACGCCCGCGTTCGCGTCTACAATGAAGCCGAGGTGAGCGACGATGCATGCTTCCGTAGGCGACGAAATCATCATCCACGGCCGGGTCCTCGGAACCCCGTCACGGCGGGGCGAGGTGCTCGAGGCGCACGGGCCTGACGGCACCCCGCCGTACCTGGTGAAGTTCGACGACGGTCACGAGACCCTGGTCTTCCCGGGGCCTGACGTCGAGATCGTCACCCTGACCCACGAACACACCCCCTGACCCCTCGTCACCGGGAGAGTCAGCGCGCCGGACCACCCGTGGTCGGGACGTCGGTCGGGGCGCGCGCCGGGGGGCGTCCGGGGTCGGGGTAAGCGGTGATCTCCGTGGCTTTGGCGGTGAGCCAGACGGGTTGCCCCGGGGCGAGCCGAAGGTCCGCGACCGCCGCGGGCGTGATGTCGACAAGCGCCGGCGGGCTGCCGTCGACGGCGACGCGGACCCGGTCGGTCAACAGCTCGAGCCCCGCCACGACCCCGGCCCACGTGTTGCGCGGTGAGCCTGCGTCGGGTCGGCTCGTGTGGATCGAGATCGCGGTCGGCGCGACCACGACCAGCATGTCCGTGCCGGCCCGGTCTGCTGCGGCTGCGTCCGGGTCGTCCGTGTCCTGGCCGTGACCGGCGGCGTAGAGGATCCCACCGGTATCGAGGTCGACGCGTCCGGTGGCACGGTCCTTCATCGTGCCGGCGTAGAGGTTGAGGCCGACGAGACGCGCGACGTAGTCGGTCGCGGGGCGCCTGGCGACCTCGGCCGGCGCGCCCTCCTGGACGATGCGGCCGGACTCAAGGACGAGCAGACGGTCGGCCAGGACCATGGCCTCGAGCGGGTCGTGGGTGACCAGGATGCTCGGTCCGCGGAACGCCGACAGGTGCCGTCGCAGCTCGCCGCGGACTTCCAGCCGCGTCCGCGCGTCGAGGGCCGCGAGCGGCTCGTCGAGCAGCAGGAGCTGCGGGTCGGACGCGAGCGCCCGGGCCAGCGCGACGCGCTGCGCCTGCCCACCCGAGAGCCCTC
>JABBOW010000041.1 GCA_012927595.1 Cellulomonas sp. | reverse complement strand
CCCCCGACCCGAGCTGGCTGGCCGCGTCCAGACCCATGACCGTGTACACCACCCAGTCCCACACGGGCAGGTTCACCTGGTACAGCGCGAACCACATGGCGGTGGCCGCACCCAGGCCGACCCAGCGCCGGACCGGGGTCTTGGCGCGCAACCGCTCCGCGACACTCATCAGGACGCCCTCTCAGGGAGTGTCATTTCAACGGTGATTGTATCAGTCACGGTTGAACCGTAGCACCGGACGTTCGACGCCAGAACGGGACCTTGGTCCAGAGCACAACTCCACATCCGATGGGATCCCTGGCCCATCGAGGTGGCACCCCTACCGCGCCTCCCCCACCTCGATACTGTCGGCCAAGGCATCCGTGCTGGTCGCGCGCCCGACGCGCCGACCGCGTTGATCACCCTGTCGAGCGGGCTTACACTTCAAATGTGACTGATTCAACGACGACCCATGCCGTTCCGATCGTGCTGACCAGCGCCCCGCGCGAGGACGCCGACGCGTCGGTATCGCTGCTCACCGCGGTGGCCGACCCGATCCGGTGGACCGTGCTCCAGCAGCTGTCGGCGAGCGAGTCGTGCGTGTGCAACCTGCAGGAGCACATCCCCATCGCCGCCAACCTGCTGAGCTACCACCTCAAGGTGCTGCGCGACGCGGGCCTGGTCACGACCAGTCGCCGCGGTCGGTGGATCGACTACTCGCTCGCCGACGGCGCCCTGGACCGGCTCGCCGCAGCACTGCCCGGCGCACGGACCGCGCGTCGGGTGGGGAGGACGGCCGCGGAGTGATCATCAAGGTCCTCGGACCTGGCTGCCCCAGCTGCGTGGCCCTCGAACGCGTCACCCGCGACGCCGTGGACACGCTCAGCCTTGACGCGACGGTCGAAAAGATCGAGGACTACCCGACCATCCTGGGCTACGGCGTGATGTCGACACCGGCCCTGGTCGTCGACGACAGAGTCCTGTTCTCCGGGCGAGTCCCCCGCAGCGCCCAGGTCCGCGCGATCCTCGCAGAGCTCGCCTCCTGACCGGCCCCGCAGCTCGACAAACAGCACTGCCGTCACACCCGAACGGGAGGACGCGAGAGCGGTGAAACCACCGACCAGCTATCGCTTGCAGGCGCAAGTCGCGGCGGGCGGTGTCGCTACGGTCACCGCGGGCAACCAGACCATCCCCGTCGACGCCATGTGGGCGGCCGACGAGCCTCCCGGAACGCCCGGACCCGCCGAGCTGTTGGCTGCCGCCTTCGCCGCCTGCCTGATGAAGAACCTTGAACGATCGAGCGCGCTGCTGTCGTTTCGCTACACGCACGCCGACATCGACGTCCGTGCCCGCCGTCAGGACATCCCTCCGCAGTTCGTGGAGATCGAGTACGAGCTGCGCCTGGTCACCGACGAAGACGAACGCCGAGTCGACCTCGTGCACCGCAACCTGCGGCAGTTCGGCACCGTCTACAACACCCTGGCCGCGGTGTGCGACGTGCATGGCAGCGTCGTCATCGTGCCGACCGCGGCGGATCCGCCTCAGTCGTGACGGTCGTCGACCGCCCGGCCGTGCGGCATCTCTTCGCGAGGAGGACCGGCCGGCTGATACCCCGGGAGGTATCATGGGACAGCGGGGCTCAACGGAGAGCTCCCTGACCTCCCTGGGGGATTCGATGGCTCGCGTCGTGATTCTGGGTGCCGGCGTCTCTGGGCACACGGCCGCTCTCCACCTTCGACGCATGGTGGGGAAGGAGCACGAGGTCGTGGTGGTCTCCTCCAACGCGAAGCGGAACTGGATCCCGTCGAACATCTGGGTGGGCGTCGGTCGGATGTCGCCCGAGGCCGTGGTCTTCCCGCTGGCGCCCGTGTACCGACGGGCCGGCATCACGTTCCGGCAGGCTCAGCCTCGATCCACCGGTCTGCTTTCGGTGAGGGTCTGATCGGGCCTGTGCTGCGTTGTTTCTGATTTGGGCGCGGGTGGGGTGCCGGTCTGTCCGGGTCTTCCACTTCGGGTCCTTGGTTGCGCCCGTCAGGGCTGGGTGGTCAGGTCGCGGCGGCGGGTGGTCCGGCGGCGGCAGTGAACAATGCGTGCCAGGCAGTTTCCCAGGGCCACCGTTCGGGCAGGTGCAGGCGGAGCCGGCGCGCGGAGCGGGCGATGCGGGCGGGCACCGCGATGAGGTGGGTGCGGATCGTGGTGGTCGTGGCTCGGGTGTGGAACCTCGAGGCCAGGGTCCCGGCGGCGCGGGTCAGGTTGAACGAGATCGCCGCCAGCACCAGCCACGCGGCATTGGCATTGATCCACCCGGACGGCAGATGGGCGAGCGGACCGTTCTTCAGCTCGGCGATGACCTTCTCGCGCGTTGGCGTGGTCGCGGTGGGTGGCCTCCGCGGCGAGTATCAGCTCCTGAGAATCGGTGAAGACCGCGTGGTGGCGCCAGGTGGAGAACAGGGCGCCCTGCCCGGTCGGGACCTGTTTGGGGTTGAGGCGTTTGACGCGGCGCACGATCAACCGGGCGCCGATGTGCTCATCGAGGCGGCGGGAGGTGAACGCGGTGAAGGTGATCTCGGCGACCTGCGCGTCGGACACCCAGCGGTGCTCGTCTTCGTCGTAGATCGCCCGGGGGTAGGTGATGCCAACCCAGGCGTCGTCGGGGATCTGGGTGATCGCCCTGGTCACGGCCGGGTCCGCGCGCGCGGTGATGCCAGAACCGGGCCCTACCGGTGCGCGCGGCAGCGATGTCGTCGTGGTTGTGGTACGCACTATCGGCACGCACGGCAACCAGGCGCGCGGCGCCCTTGGCGGAGTTCGTCGGTCCCCGCCGGGCAGGTCGCGTTCCTCGACATCGACTCTCGCGATCAAAGCGACGTACGGGTATCAGAAGGAGGGCGCCGGTTACGGGTACTCCGAGGTCAAGGGACTCAACGCGCTGTTCGCGATCATCTCCACCCCGCTGTCCGCGCCGCTGATCGTGGCCACCCGGCTGCGTAAGGGCTCGACGTACTCCCCGCGGGGCGCCTCGCAGCTGGTCGCCGATGCCCTGGCCACTGCGGGGCGCGCCGGTGCGTCCGGCTTGATCACGATGCGCGCCGACAGTACGTACTACGTCCATGACGTGATCGCCGCGGCCCGCCGGAGCGGGGCCCGGTTCTCCGTCACAGCCCGCATGGACAAGGCCGTGAGCAGGACAATCACCCAGATCCCCGAGGATGGGTGGGTGCCGATCAAGTACGCCCGCGCGATCTACGACGAGGACGAGCAACGTTGGGTGTCCGACGCGCAGGTCGCCGAGATCACCTTCACCGCGTTCACGTCCCGACGCACCAGCGAGCACATCACCGCCCGGCTGATCGTGCGCCGCGTCAAACGACTGAACCCGAAGTCCGCACCCACCGGGCAAGGCGAGCTGTTCTCCATCTGGCGCCACCACGCCGTGTTCACCGACTCCCGCGAACAGATGCTCGACGCCGAGGCCACCCACCGCGACCACGCGATCGTCGAGCAGACCTTCTCCGACCTCAAAGCCGGCGCGCTCGCCCACATGCCCTCGTCATCGTTCGCGGCCAACAGCGCATGGACCGTCGTGGCCGCGATCGCGTTCAACCTCACCCGCGCCACCGGAACCCTGACCTCCAAGTTCCACGCCAAGGCGACCACCGCGACGATCCGCGCGCAACTCATCACCGTGCCCGGACGCATCGCCCGCTCGGCCCGAAAGCTCCGCCTCCACCTGCCGCAGCGATGGCCCTGGGAACACCACTGGAACGCGATGTTCACCGCCGCCTACGGGCCAGCCCGCCCAGCGACCTGAACACCCCAGTCCCAACCCAGCAACGAAGAACCCCACGTGGAAGAAACGGGCAGACCGGCCGCTTCGTCACGCCCGAACTCAAACACCCGCAGACAGCCGCCGATCAAACCCCGACCGAGAACCAGTCGGTGCATCCAGGCTCACCAGGAGGGAGGTCGCTGTTGTGTGCTCGCGCAGACGCCTTCCCGCAGGCGATGGCGTCCGGTGGGCGAGTGAGTGACGGCTCGCTATGACGTGACGGTGCGTCCGGCGTCGCGCCACTGGGGGTAGCCACCCTCGAGGCGGACGGCCTGGTAGCCGGACTCTCGCAGGCGGGTGACGGCGGTTGCGGCCATGACGCAGTAGGGGCCGCGGCAGTACGCGACGACGTTGGCGTCCGGTGGTAGCTCGGTCATGCGCGTGGCCAGGTCCGCGACCGGGATGTTGACGGCTCCCTCGACGTGACCGGCGTCGAACTCGCTGGGTGGTCGCACGTCGACCAGGACGACCTCTCCGGTGCGGGACATCTCGTCGAACTCGCTGAACGTGACGGGTCGGGTTCCGTCGGCCTGCCGGAAGAACGCGTCAGACAGGGCGGTGACCTCGGCGATGTGTTGCTCGGCGAGGGCGACCAGGGCGCGGTAGCCGGTCTCGACGGCCGGATCGGCCAGGCGGTACACCCGGGAGGTGCCTTCCACCCGCCGGGTGACCAGGCCCGCCGAGGCGAGGATCTGCAGGTGCCGTGAGGTGTTGGCGAGGGTCGCGGAGATCTGCTGGGCCAAGGACTCCACGGAGCGCTCGCCCTGCGACAGGACATCGAGGATCTCCACACGCTTGGCGTGCCCGAGGGCGGCACCGATGCGGGCGAAGTGCCCGAACACCTCGTCCTTGAACTGACGCGCTTCCACGTCGCCTCCTCAACTGATCCCTTGAACAGTACGCCGCGGAGACGTCGCGGCCTGCTACTGTTCGACTATTCAATGCAATGCTTGAATAGTCGAACAGGAGTCACGGATGAGGAAGAACAACCTCGACCTCGGGGTGCTGGCGTCCGTCGTGGAGCGCGGCCAGTCCGACCCCGGCGTGTTCAAGATGCACAAGCGCGTCGAGGGATCCTGGAACTTCGCCGAGGGCACCCCGGCGTACACCGCGTCCATGGTCCACGGCGAGCGCACGACCTCGCTGACGGTCGACGTGGCCCCCGGGTTCGGCGGCGGCGGCCTGGCCCCGGACCCGCTGCAGTACATGCTCACCGGCCTGGGCGCCTGCTACGCGGCGACCGTCGTGACCGTCGCCGCGATGGAAGGGGTCGATCTCACCGCTCTGAGCGTGGTGGCCGAGCAGGATGTTGACGTCGCCCGCGTGTACGACATGGGCGACGGTCCACTGATGGAGCAGATCTCCGTCACCGTGACGGTCGCGACCGATGTCTCGGACGACACGTTGGCGCGCTGGCAACAGGCCGCGCGCGAGAAGTGCCCGTTCGCGTTCACGGTCATCAACGCGATCCCGCTGCACACCGTCGTCCGACGCGCGTAGCCCGCGAGCAGCCCCGCCGACTGCACCGCGGCCCGAACACGGACATCCGCAACCCCCGACCGCTCGGTCACCGACCCGAAGGATTCACACGCATGAACGTCCTGATGATCATCAACGGTTCCGCCTACGGCTTGGACTCCACGTACAACGCCGTCCGCCTGGCCGCGTCCCTGTCCAAGCGCGAGGGCGTCGACGTCACCGTGTTCCTCCTGGGCGACGGCGTCACCGCCGCCATGAGCGGCCAGCAGACGGCGGACGGCTACTACAAGCTCGACCGCATGCTCGGCACCGTGGTCCGCAACGACGGCCGGATCCTGTGCTGCGGCACCTGCATGGACGCCCGCGGCATCCAGGAGTCCATGCTCATCGAAGGCGCGCACCGCTCCACCATGGAAGACCTCACCGACAGCACGTTGGCCGCCGACAAGGTCCTGGTCTTCTAGTCACTGACGCTGATGGGGGTTGCCGCGCATGAGCGAACAACATCCGGGGCTACGGGGTCGTGCGATCTACCTGGACTACAACGCCACCACCCCAATCGACCCGCAAGTGTTCGCGGCGATGACGCCGTACCTGACCGTCGAGTTCGGCAACCCCTCCAGCGGCCACGCCTACGGCCGGTCGGCGCACCGCGCCATGGACCAGGCCCGGGGGGCATCCGTGCGGCTGCATCGGAGATCATCTTCACCGGCAGCGGCTCGGAAGCCGACGCGTTGGCCATCCGTGGCGCAGTCCTGGCCGCTCGTGCGGCCGGAACCGACCGCCCGCACGTCATCACGCAGGTCACCGAGCATCCGGCCGTCCTGGCCGCCTGCCGCGACCTTGAGGTGCTGCACGACGTGGCCGTCACCTACCTGCCCGTGGACGACACCGGGCGCGTGGACCCAGGCACCGTGGAGGCGGCCATCACCCCCGACACCGTCCTGGTGTCGATCATGCACGCAAACAACGAGACCGGGACCATCCAGCCGATCGCCGAGATCGCGGCCATCACCCGCGCCCGCGGGGTCCTTCTGCACACCGACGCCGCCCAGTCCGCCGGCAAGATCGCTGTCAACCTCGACGACCTGGGGGTGGACCTGCTCACCGTCGTGGGGCACAAGATGTACGCACCGAAGGGCATCGCCGCGCTGTACGTGCGCACGGGCGTGCCCCTGCACCCCATCGTGGGCGGCGGCGGGCAGGAGCACGGCCTGCGCGCCGGCACCGAGAACGTCGCCTACGCCGTCGGGCTCGGCCGAGCCGCCGACCTCGCCGGGCAGGCTCTCGCTGGCGGCGAGACCGCACGGCTCACGGCCCTGCGCGACCGGCTCGAGCAACGGCTGCACGACCGCCTACCCGGCCGCGTGCACCTCAACGGCCACCCGACCGAACGCCTGCCCAACACTCTCAACGTCCGCATCGCGGGCGTCGGCGCACTCGCCCTGCTCACCGGCAGGCCAGCGGTCGCGGCATCGGCAGGCTCGGCCTGCCACGCGGGACGAGACGAGCCGTCACCTGTGCTCACCGCGATGGGACTGCACAGGCAGGACGCGCTCTCCGCTCTGCGCCTGTCGCTGGGGCGTTGGTCGACGAGCCGGGAGATCGACGCGGCCGCAGCCGCCATCGCCATCGCCACACTCGGACCGTCATGACACCACCTGTCATCGCCCTTGAGGGGCGGTCGCGCAAGGCGTCTCTAGCGCTGAGCCGGTGGGCGATATGGGGGTCAGGCGGCGCAGCAGGAGAGTTTGGTGATGTCGGTGGTGAAGGACTGGGCGGCGATCTTGATGCCCTCGGCCATCGTCAGGTAGGGGCTCCACATGCTGGCGACCTGCTGGGGACGGTCATGGCGGCCTCCAGGATGTACACGCCGGCTGCGGCGATCTCCCCGGCGTCGCGGGCGACGGCGGTGATCCCGAGGATGCGTCCGGTGTCGGCGTCGGCGACGATCTTGATGAATCCGCGGGTGTCCCGGTTGACCAGGGCCCGGGGCACGTACTCCAGGGGGAGGACCTGGCACTGGCAGCGGATGCCGGCGGCGTTGGCTTGCTTGTCGGTCATGCCCACCGCCGCCACCTGGGGGCTGGTGAACGTGACCCGGGGCAGGTGCCGGTAGTCAACCTCGCGCCGGGTGCCGTTGAAGGCGTTCTCCACCACCAGGGCGCCATATGAGGCGGCGACGTAGACGAACTCGCGGTGCCCGGTCACGTCCCCCGCGGCCCAGATCCTGGGGTCCGTGCTGACCAGGGCTTTCTGGACCACGACCTCGCCCCGGTCCCCGGTCGCGACCCCGACCGCGTCCAGGTTCAGTCCCTGTGTCACCGGGCGCCGGCCCGTGGCCACCAGCAGCCTGCCGGCCCGGAACTCCTCGTGTCGGTCGGCCACGCTCGCGGCGAGAACGACCTCACCGGTGGCCGGGTCGGTGTGCACCGCGGAGGCGACAACCCGGCGGACCACCCGGATGCCCTCGTCGGCGAAGACGCCCACCAGGGTGCGCGAGACGTCGGGCTCTTCGGCCGAGGCCAGCCGGGAACGGACCAGCATCGTCACCTGGGAGCCGAGCCGGGCGAAGAGCTGGGCTTGTTCCAGGGCGACGTACCCGCCGCCGATCACCAGCAGCGAGGCCGGTACCTCCTGCAGTTCCATCGCGGTCGTGGACGTCAGGTAGTCCACCACGTCCAAGCCCTCGATCGCGGGCGCCCACGGCGCAGATCCCGTGGCCACCAGGTAGTGGGCTGCCCGGACAGCCTGGACGGACCCGTCAGCGCCGGTGATCTCCAGCACCGGTTCATCGGCGGTCCCGGCGAACGCGGCGTTCCCCTGGCGCAGCGTCCACCCGTAGGCGCCGATCAGGTCCACATACTTCCCGGCCCGCATCGTCTCGACCAGGGCCTGCTTCCCGCCGATCAACCCCGACATGTCGACGTCGCCCGCCCAGGTGGTGATCCCGGGGAACCGGGCGGACGCGTCCAGGGCGACGTGGCGGGCGTCAGTGGCGGCCAGCAGCGCCTTGGACGGGACGCAGCCCGTGTTCACACAGGTACCGCAGACCGTGGCCCGTTCGATCATCACCACGCGTTTGCCCAGCGCAGTGGCCCTGATCGCGGCGGCGAACGCCCCACCGCCGGAGCCGATGACGGCCAAGTCGTAGTCGAGCACTGCTGCCTTGGTCATGAGATCTCCGTGCGGTCGTGGTGGAAGCAGCCGCACCCGCTGCGGGCCTGCCCCGATTCTCAACCTTCCCCTAAGGTGGAATGTCAAGCGTTAGTAATCCCGCCGTCGCGCCGTGTCACGACAGGAGCCCATGATGCGCATCGGTGAAGCCGCCACCGCGGCCCTCATGACCACCAAGACCCTGCGGTTCTATGAGGACCGCGGCCTGCTCCCCCGCGCGGACCGCGCGGCCAACGGATACCGGGACTACCGCCCGGAGATCATCGCCAGGCTCGAGTTCATCCGCCGTGGCCGCGGCGCAGGACTGAGCCTGGCCCAGATCAGCGGCATCCTCGCGGTCCACGACCGCGGCAACCCCCCGTGCACCCACGTCCGCGACGCGCTCGTCGGACAACTGGCCGACCTGGACAACCAGATCGCCGAGCTCACCGCCCTGCGCACCACCATCGCCGCGTTTCACGACGACGCCGCCGCTGGGGACCCGGCCGCCTGCGACCCCGACCGGATCTGCAGCTACCTGTGACGACGTCGACCGGCACGCGTGCCAGCCGGGCCGTACAGGACCGCTCGCACATCCAGGCCGGGACGTCCTGGCGGTGACCACGGACGAAGCCCCCCCCCGAGACGATGCACGAGGCAGCGCCCTGTTCGCAGGCGTACCCCAGGCCCTCGTCCACGAAGCCAGCTGGCTTACAGACCTCGACGCACTCCCCGCGCAACTCGCACGTCGAACGGTCGCCCGTCGCGCGCCTTCTCAGGTGGTCATCACCGCCGGGTGCCCTGGAGAAGCACCCTCGGCCCCTGGCAGGGTTCGAGCGGTGGGCGCAACCACCCGACGCTTCCCAGACGGGCGCTGCCCGACACCGTGATGCGGACTGGCGGGACAGCTCTTACGGACTTCGAATACCCCTGCTCCGCCACTTGAGTAGTCAGGGAACCGTGCGGCGACCTGCAGCATGCGCAGCCAGGCCGACGACGTCGTCAGCTCCTCTACGGCGGCGAGGAGCTTGTTGTGCAACGCAACGAGCTTCTCCTCCGGGGTCGGCCAGTCCGTGGCACGTGACGGCATCGCCGGTCACCCGCCTGACGCGGCCGGGTGCACGGTGCCGGCCGGGAGGAGCGAGCCCGCGCAGACGGGGTCGGCCCAGCCGAGATATCCGTGACCGTTGACGTACCCGGCGTTGAGCTGGGCCAGGCTGAGCAGGTAGACGCCTCCGCTGTTGCCGGTCGCGCGGTCGAACACCTCGTTGACGGTGACGAGGGTCCTCGTCGGATCACATCCCGGGTCGGCCTGCACGACGACCGACACGTGCCCGAAGGGGCGTCCGGTGTTCCAGAAGACGAAGGCGCCGAGCGGTGGGCAGGTGTCGCCCGGGTGGGCGTGGCCGGTGACGACCATCTGCTCGCAGTGCACCTTCGCGGATCGGTAGCCGGACGAGGCGTAGCCGTAGGCGCGGCAGGCGAGCTTGTCGCACAGCTGGCGCCACCCGTACCGGACGCCGACGTATGACGAAGCAGTGCGGACTGCAGTCTGCACGTCGTTCGGCGTGCCGGGAGGGACGACCACCCAGCTCGCGGTGGTTCCGAGCCCCGGCAGGCACCCCGTGCCCGACGGGGCGGACGGGACAGCCCCAACGGGGCTCCGGGGCACGGCGTCAGCGGCGGCACCCGTAGCGAGCACGGAGACGGCCGTCGGGTCAGTCGGCTCGGGAGCAGCACCCGCCTCGGCAGTCACGCCCCACGAGGCGACGCGTTGGTCGACCCGGGCGATGAAGTGGCGCGTCACCTGCGGGATGTTCGGGTAGGTGCGCAGCCGGGACTCCCCCGCGTTGTGCGCGATGATCAGCGCTTCAAGCACAGGAATCGCCGCGGACGCCCAGTCGGGGTGCTCGGCGCGGCTCTGTCGCACCCCGGCCAGGCGAGCACAGAGGTAGTCCCCGGCGATCCGGGCCTGGATTGCCGGCTCGAGGACGTCGAGCACACCGTTGCGGTTGAGGTCCGCGGTCCACGATGCCCCGTAGGTCGCAGTCCAGATGGATCGGTTGAGCTGGAACAGGCCGCTCGTGCCGCCGTTGACATCGTCGGCGAAGGCGTCGGGCCGGAACCCCGACTCCTGGGCCATGACTCCCGCGATCCACGCCTCGGACAGATCCGGGCACCGAGCTTGGGTGATCGCGACCCACGTGCGGGCGTCCGCCGGAACGGGCGCGTCGGCGGCAAGCACCCCTCCCGCTGCATTGTCCAGGCAGGCCAGAGTCCGACCGCCGACGCCGACGAGGGCCAGCAGGGCGATGAATGGCACCGTCACGATGGTTGCGACGATGCCGCCGCCGGCGATGAGTTTGAGCATCGTTACCTCCGGGCCCCGAGTTCGGGTACGTGCGCCGCGAGTGCCGTGGATGCCTCGACGGCCTTCTGGCCAGCGAGCAGCGCGCGGGCGTCGCGCCGGTCCGGCCAGGCGCACAGGTCGACGACGATCGGGCGGGACTGGCGCAGCAGGAGGACCCCGGTGCCGAACGGCAGGGTCCGCAGCACCGAGGCAGGCATGACCGGTACCAGGCGCACCGAAGTGGACGACGAGCGTTCGCCTTCACGGCTGCGGGACCGGGTCTCGGTGAGCTCGTCGATCTCCCCGAGCAGTCGGGCGACGTCGTCGAGGTCTCGGTACTTTGCCAGGCCGCCGAGGACGATCTTGACCGTGGCGGCGTCCCAGATCGCATCGGCGGCGTGCTCGCCCCACCGCGATCGCGCCTGGGCCAGGGACTGCAGCACCGCCAACGTCGTGATGCCCGTGCCGCCGCCCTCGGCCATCAGCTGAGGCAGGGACGGCAGCGGGGTGAGGTTCGCGATCTCGTCGAGTGCGAGAAGAAGCGGGGGGTCTAGGCGTGCTCCCGGTGCGCGGGCGGCCAGGGCGCGGGCGGTCTCGGTGATGTCCTCGACGAACGCCGCGACAAGGGGCGCGCACGACGCGGAGGTAACGGCAGCGGCGAGCAGGTACAACGTCCCGGACTCGCGCAGGAACGCCGCCGGATCGAACGACTCCCTGGGGGCGGGGTCGACGGCCCGCAGCACGTCGGGGTCGGCCAGGGCGGCGAGGGACTGGCGGACGCCGAGCCAGATGGAGTCCCGCGTGCGCGGGTCGGAGTGGATGGCGGCGTCGAGGGCGTCGGCCCAGCCGGAGGCGGCAGTGCGGTCGCGGGACAGGATGGCGACGGCGTCCTCGGCGAGCACGGGGTTCAGTGACCACCGGTAGAGGTCGACGGCGCGCCGGGAGTCCAGCGCTGCGGCGTGCAGGAGGCAGCGCAGTGCGGTCTGGGTCTGCCCGGTCCAGAAATCCGAGTCCGACACGGATCGACCGAACCCGACTCCGGCCGCCAGCCCGCGGGCGCGCACCAGCGCGGTGCGGACGGTTGACAGGTCGAGCCGACCGCTACTGTCGGACGATGGGTTGTCTCGGGTGGCTCTTCCTGGGCGCGACCTTCGTGGCCGCGGCCCTCATCTTTCAGATCCCCTACGCCGGGCCGCCTCTCTCGCTGGTGGTCGTCGTGGCCGCGATCTGGTTCTACGACTCTACAAAAGGACGCCTGCCGCACCCACCACCCAACCGACGACCGATGCGGCTCTGCCGTTGACCGGTGTCTCAGAGCGGCTCTTCTCACAGGGCCGTCAGGGCGTTGCCGGCGAGTACTACCGGGCCAAGGACCTCGCCCGAGTCGTCGGACGGCGTCGGGTAGCGTCGGTCGGCGACTGGGAGAGTGGACTGCGAGAGACCGCGCTGCTCGAGAGGGAACCGAGTAACAAGCATGATCGAAATGCTGTCAGGGTCCGCATGGCCGTCGATCACCAGTGGCTCACGGTCGGGTACCTCCCCCGTGAAGTCGCCGTGAAGTGGCAGCCGACACTGAGGGGACTCGAGAGCAGAGGCGTGCTCGCGACCTGTCTGGCGTTTATCTACAAGGACGGCCGCGGGAACGGTCATCAGGTTGTCCTATGCCTCTCAGACCCGGAGGCGGCCGTCCCCGGCAACGGCGTGCCGGACGGAGCTATTGTTCTCGACGCCGAGCGTGAATGCGCTGTGACAGGCGAGCAGCAATATCAGGACGCGCTCTCAGAACGCGGCGGCTGGATCGGTCCCGTGTGGGTAACCCTGCACCCTGGCACCGTGCCCAGCGGCAAGCAGTCGGGCGCACCCACGGTCGAAGCGCGCATCGACGGCAAGACGGTCGGGACCCTGACCGCCGCGCAGGGTGCCCGATATGGCACGCTACTGAACAAGGGGGCGGTCGTGGCGTGTGAGGCCGAGATCTTCGAAGGCGCCCGCTGCCGAGAAGTCCGCCTCTTCCTGCCGAAGGTTGATTGACAGCGGGGCATGCAATCGATCAGAGCACGTCTCTCGCTCCCCGACGCACCAAACGTCAGGCCGTGTAGTGGAGGCGGCAGGCCGCGATCCGGATCTCGTCGCCGACGACCTTGTGGATCAGGCGATGCTCGTCGGTGATGCGTCGCGACCAGTACCCGTGCAGACCGTGCTTGAGCGCCTCCGGTTTGCCGATCCCCTCGTGCGGCGTGTCCTGATTGGCGCCGCGGGCAATGTCCTTGAGCAACTCGTTGATCCGCTTGAGGACCCGGCGGTCCTGGACCTGCCAGTACAGGTAGTCCGACCAGGCGTCCTGATCCCAGACGTTCCTCACTCGACGAGCTCTCGCTCCACACCCCGACCGGACTCGAGCCGTTCGATCGAGTTGAACAACCGTCGGGCATTGGCCGGGTTCTGCAGCAGGTAGGCAGTCTCCTTGAGGGACTCGTAGTCCGCGAGCGAGACGATGACTACCGGGTCGTGACCTGCGCGGGTGATGACGACCTCCTCGCGGTCGTTGACGACGGTGTCAAGCGTCTCCGCGTACCGAGCCCGCGATTGCGAATACGTCATGGTCTTCATTGCCGACCTCCCAGAGTTGTACAACAAACTGTACGTCTCTTTCTCGGCTTAGCTAAGCCCCCGCGCGGATGCCGGGCCACAGCGCCCGCGCCATCGATGACGCTCACCTGGGGGACGCGCTGTCGATGCCCGTCATCGGTCCGCTGAGCTGCAGCGTCGTGACCGTCATCGCCGCGGCTAGCGCTCTGAACAGTCTGGTCCTGTGTTGGCCGGTGAGGGCAGGTGCGACTCACAGCGGTACAGCCTCGGCCAGGGCTCTGCGCGCGACGTGCGGAGCCAGAGCTTCCTGCGGCACGACGTCGACCCGCTCCCCCAACATCGTCGAGAGCTCATCCTTCAAAGCCGCGACGGGGAACAGGCCGCGGGTGCGCACGTCGAGGTCGACGAGCAGGTCGATGTCGGACTCAGGCCCATCCTCGCCGCGCGCCACAGACCCGAAGACCCGGACGTTCGACGCCCCGTTGCGGTGGGCTGCCCGGCGAATCCGGTCGCGGTTGAGCCGCAACGTGGCCATCCGCGGCGTGCGCACGTCCAGACGGCGTGTCGAGGCCTGGGCAACCAGCTCGAGGCGTGACCCCATCGCCGCCAGGAGCCGATCGAGCGTCTCCACCGACGGCGAGCTCGCACCGGACTCGTACCTCGACACCGCTGGCTGTGACGTGCCAGCGCGGGCCGCCAGGGCGCCCTGGCTCAGGCCAGCGCCCTCACGGGTCGTCCGGATCAACATCGCAGCGTCCATGAGGTAGTCATACTGCTACCGGTATGACCTGCCCGACGGGGCAACGGGGACGAATCCGGTGATGTCAATACACAAGCTGGTGGCCGGTGACGGGTACGCCTACCTGACCCGGCACGTCGCCGCAGGCGACTCGGGCCCAGAACCCGGTGCGTCGCTGGCCGCCTACTACGAAGCCGCCGGGCCGGTGGTATGGCGCCGGCCTTGCCGGTCTGGGGATCGAGCCGGTCCACTGGGTCCGGGTCGGTGACCGGGTGTCCGAGGAACCACCTTTCACGTCGTTCCCGAGGTCTGACGTCCGTCAGTCACACGTCGGCAGACGCGCGGTGCGCGGCATGGCCGTGTGATCACAGGACTTGGTGGCCGGTTACCGCACCGAGGTCGGGCCGAGTGTTCGACTGGCGCCGACGCGACATCGACGATGGCACAGCGCCGTGGGTGCACCGAACGACCTTCGGTGGCCTGCCTCGGTGCCCGCGCTCATCATGATCGTCGGTAGCGCCGGATCGTCCGGCTCATCAGGGGGCTCTTGTGACCGCGCCGTCCGTGAGCTGCTCGACTCCGGCGCCCTCGCGCACATGGCGCGCGCCACCCGCCGCGGCTCATGTCACCGTTACGGCACTGACCCCCGACAGGGTGGGAACGAGGACGATCCCACCCGTGAGCACCGGGGAGGCGAACCGGCTCGTGGTACCCACGTCGGCTTCGGCGATCACAGCCCCGGTGTCCTCGTCGAGGGCGTACAGGCGCCCGCCGGAGGCGTCCACGGACCAGACGACCCCGTGGCCGACGACCGGCGAGCCAGCGATGTTCGCCCGCGCCTTCCAGTCGCGGCGCAACGTCGTCGACCCCACGCTTGTGCGGAGCAGCCCGTCTTTGCATGGGACGAAGGCGGCCTGGGCCGAGACGTCCCAGGCGATGCCGCCGTAGCCGGCGCAGCCGGTCAGCGTCGCAAGCTGACCACCGATCCCGCCCAGGTGCTGCGCAGCCAGGAGGTAGACCACAGCGTCCTTCCCGGCGATGATCACCCGATCGCCGTCGAGAAGTACCGGCCCGGTGCTCCCGAGGTCTCGGTCACGGGCGTTCTGCGAGCCCCAGGACGTCGGGGTGAAGTAGTCGAGCCTGCGTGACAGATCGGGTGCGAGACGGAGCACGGAGTCGCTGCCGTCATACGTCCCGCCGGTACTGGCACCATTGCCGACAGCGACCCACACGTCACCACCGGCGTCCACGGCCACGCCGGATGGCGCCCAGATCCCGCCCTCCCGGCTCGTCGGAACGAGATATGACGTGGTCGCTCCGCCACCGTCGACCGGCGTTGCGGTGACGTAGCCCACATAGTCGCCGCAGTCGCCGTAGAGCCCTCCGAACGGCACGTAGACCCGGCCGTTGGCAACCGCCAGGGCCCCCCGCTGCTGCTCGGCCTTGTGGTCTCGCTCAGTGACATCGAGGGAGCGCCGCCAGCGTTCCTGGCCGGTCACGACGTCGAGCGCGACGAGCGTGTGCTGCCCGCCCGTCGTCTCCGTGACAACGAACACCGAACCCGTGCTCGCGTCGTACGCCGGCGTTCCCGTGATGCCGAGCGGATCGACGTTGCCGCAGGGAAGGTCGCGCAGGCGCACAGGTGTGCCGAGCTGGCTCTTCCAGCGAACCGCACCGGTGGTGCGGTCGAGGCCGTAGACGCTGTCACCTTCGGTTGCCGCCACCACGAGGCTCCCGACGACGATCGGCTGCCCGTAGACGGCGCCGTCCAGATCGGCGGTCCAGGCTGCGCTGAGCCGATGCACCGCCGCGAGGTCAGCCGAGGCGCCGACGCGGTCGAGCGTGCGGTGGTAGGTCGGCCAGTCCTGCGCCTCTGATCCGGTGGGCGTCGCAGGTGCAGACGCGGTCGGTGAGGGGGTGGGGGTCGGGGACGGGCGACTCGGGCTCGGTGGGCTGGGTGGGCTAGGTGGGCTCGCCGGCGACGTCAGCGTCTCGTTGCCACGGTGCTGGGACGTGCAACCGGCGACTACGAGCAGAAGCACGATCGCCACTGGAGCGACCAGTCTTGGCAGGACGACGCGTGTCATCAGCCAACACTAGACGCAGGCGTCTGCTCGACGACGAGCACCCCTCTACAGCCACACGCAAGCACGGCGACGTCGTGGTGGCCCGCCCCGGCGCGGTCGAGCCTACGATCGTGAATCCGGGCACGACCGACCATCCACAAGGACAAGAGGGCGATCGGAAGCGCCCTCGGCGCGGCCTGTGCGGGTGCGTGGAGGTCTGCCGTGGACCTGGCTCCGACACCGCCCGAGTGTCAGCGTAGGGAGGAGTCTGCGTGAGACGGTTGGTCCGCACGGCCCGTCCGGACAGCTCGCGCCCCGGCTGACCTGACGCCGGCAACCACATGACGTCACCCGAACGAGGCTGCGGCATGCGGCTGTCTCAACTGACGAAGAGTTCTGCCGATTGATAGGCGAGCGCGGTTCGAACCGAGGAGAGAGCGTGCGACGAGGAGGTGGCGGCGGCGGCCCGCATGGCGGCGGCAAGGAAGCGTCAGGGCTGAGTCGTGACCGGCGTCCGGTCGTCCTCGCCTCCTTCCGGCGCCCCTTCAGACGCCTTGGCCTGAGCGACGCCCTGGGGTTCGGGCTGATCGCGACGATGGTCGCCGCCACCACGACGACTGTCTACGCGCTCGGTGGTGCACCCAACACCGCTGTCCACGGCTTCTACTTCCCGATCATCTACGCAGCGTTGCGCTTCGGGCGCAGAGCTGGCGTCCTCACCGCACTGGTCGCCGCGACCCTGTCCGGTCCGTTGATGCCCCTGGACGTTGCTGCGGGCACATCGCAACCCATCGAAGCCTGGGCGGTGCGCCTGGTCTTCTTCGTCTTGATCGCGTTTGCGGTCCACTGGCTCGCCCGACAAGACCCACGCCCGCTGGAAGAGATGCTGCGCGACTCCGCCACGCACTTTCGTCTGCGAGGCGCGCTGGCCCGCAACGAGGTCACTGCCCACTACCAGCCGATCGCCGACCTGAACACCGGGCAAGTGGTCGGAGCGGAGTCCCTGTGCCGCTGGGCGGATCGGGCGGGCGGCTATCACTCACCGGCGCAGTTCATTCCCGCTGCGGAACGGACCGGGCTGGTCATCCCCCTGGGCCAGCACATGCTCACGACCGCCCTCGACCAAGCCGCACGATGGGCACGAGGGCCCGGTCCGGCCCCTATGGTCACGATCAACGTGTCAGCCGTCCAGCTCACCCACCCTTCCTTCCTTCCGGACCTGGTCACCGCCCTGGGGGTCCACCAGGTCCGCCCCGAGCTTGTGTGCCTGGAGATCACCGAGACTGCCCTCATCCGCGATCCGCACCAAGCGGTCCGCGTGGTCCGAGCTGCGCACGACTTGGGTCTCCTGATCGCCCTGGACGACTTCGGCATCGGCTATTCCTCGCTGGCCTACCTCAGGGATTTCCCGATCGACATCATCAAGATCGATCAGTCCTTCGTCGCGGAGGTGGACTGCGACCCGAAGACCAACTCGCTCGTCATGGCGATCATCGAGATGGCCAAGGCGCTCGGGGCCACGACCATCGCAGAAGGCATCGAGCGGCCGAGCCAGCTCGAGTCCCTGCGCTCCCTGGGCTGCGACCTCGGCCAAGGCTGGCACCTCGGACGGCCCGCGCCCCCAGAGCAGATCACCTCGTCCTTCGCCCGCCTGGCGGTCGGACCGAAGGACCGCGACCCCACGGCGACCGCCCTCGCCTCACCGCCGCCCGACCCTTCGAGCCCGGACCGCCCCTAGCACTGTCCGCGGCACCTCAACAGCCTCGAGACCGCGCCCCCAGCTGCCGCTGTCCGCCGACTCGAGTCAGCAACCTCCGGACACGTCGGCACAAAGGTCCTGTCGGAGACCCACCGCGGCTCCTCGTCTCGTGCCACCGGTGCGGTGCTCTGACGCAGCTGGGTGCGCCGTGATGGGCCCGACGAGCTGCGCGCGCGTTGGGTCGAAGACGTCGTCGGGGTGCGGCGGGCAGCGACGTCGAAGCTCACGGCTCAGTCTTGGATCACCGACAGGATGTTGCCGGCCGGGTCGGTGAACCACGCGATGAGCGGCCCGCCCTGGCGGTTGATGCCGCGCTCATCCGCTCCCTGGAAGCGCTCGAAGGTCACGCCGCGCGCGACGAGCTCGTCGACGGCGGCTTCGATGTCGGGCACGGGGAAGTTCAGCAGCGTGAACGTCGCTGGCTGGTGGGCCGCACCCTTGGGGTACACGAGGATCGGCACTCCACCCGTGGTGTGCAGGCGCAGCATGCCGTGCTCCTCGGAGACCGTCAGGCCCAGCGTCTGCTCGTAGAACTGGCGCGCGCTCGCGACGTCGTCCACGGAGAACCCACTGAACGCGTTGCTTGTCTGCAGCATGGCCGGCTCCTCGTCGTCGGTGCGGGCCACCTGGACCTCGACTGCCCGCCTCGTGATCTGCCGACGCTACGCCGGGGCGTGAAAGATCTACAGACCCCGACGATCCCGTCGATAGCAGCAGAATTCGGACGGCGTCGGTCATCGTACGACGAGCCCTGGATGTGCTCACGACACGGATCCGTCGGCGGGGACCAGCCTCCGCAGCGTGGTGACGTCGTAGCCGTCGCCGCAGGCGATCTCATGGGTCCCGTCGGCGACGATCAGGCACTGCGCCGTCGTCCCGTCGGGCGCATATATGGCGTCGAGCGGCACGACCATCAGTGCTGCCGTCACGACGAACGGGCAGCTGATTACAGAAACAGGCCCTGCCCCGACGTGGAGTCTCGCCCAGCGCGACGATGCCAACCCACTCCAGCGGACTCATGTGTGCGCACGTCCCGTCCACCCGAGGAATGCCGACTACCCCCGAACGGATCCCGGTGGACCATCTGAGGGTCTCCTCTCGCCGGCTTTCCGGCAAGCCCCACGGGGCGGCCATCTGTGGTCGGTCATCGCCAACAGCGAGGAGCATGGGCGCATGACCCAGGCAACCTGGAAGGACGAGCCGGAGGAGCACGACTTCCCGGCCGCGAACGACTACCTCCTGCTGCTGTCCGCTCCCGCCGATGTCGACGACCTCGTCCAGCTCTTGCGCGATGCGCCCACCGGGCACTGGAAGGCCAAGGACATCTTGCGCGCAGCCGGGCTCCCACTGCTGCCGGTGGACAACCCGCACGTCGCGGCCGACCTGCGCAAGATCCACGACGGCAAGGAGCTGTCGCCCGTCCTGCTCGTGAGGGGAGACCTGGTCACGGGTCGCGCGCTGCAGGTGGCCGACGGCTATCACCGCGTCTGCGCGAGCTACCACACCGACGAGAACACGGACGTCCCCTGCCGGTTGGTCAGCGCCACCGGCGAGGGTGTAACCAGTCGCCGCGCGCCATGAGCTTCGGCCTCCTCGCACTTGTCTGCGTCGCAGGCCTGGCCGGTCCGCTGCTCGCGGTGTCCCGCCGGTTCGGTGTGCCGGTCGTCGTCGGCGAGCTGGTGGCCGGCGTGGCGCTCGGCCCGATGCTGGTGGGAGCTGTGCACGCCGACGAGCCCACCCTGACCTTCATGGCGACGATCGGCTTCGCTCTCGTGATGTTCGTCGCGGGCTCGCACGTTCCCATGCGTGATCTCCGACTGAGGCAGGCCCTTCCCGTCGGGCTGCTGCGCGCAGCCGTCGTGGGAGTGGCGTCGGCGCCGGTCGCGCTCGGGCTCGCCGCCGTCTTCGGCACCGGGCATGCGCTGCTCTACGCGGTGCTGCTGTCGTCGTCGTCGGCGGCGCTGATCCTGCCGATCGTCCAGTCGCTCCATCTGACCGACGGCCCGGCGCTCTCCCTCCTCCCGCAGGTCGCGATCGCCGACGCCGCGTGCATCGTGGCCCTCCCGCTCGCCATCGACCCGGTCCGGGCCGGCCGGGCGGCGCTCGGGGCGGCCGTCGTCCTCGCGTGCGCGATCGTCCTGTGGGCGGCGCTGCGGGCGAGTGAACGCCGCGGATGGCGGGCCTCGGTGCACCACCTGTCGGAGCGAGGTAAGTTCGCCCTCGAGCTCCGCGTGAGTCTCGTCGCGCTGTTCGGCCTCGCCGCGATCGCGCAGGCCGGCGGCGTCTCGGTCATGCTGGCGGGATTCGCCTCCGGCATGGCGGTCGCGGCTGTCGGCGAGCCCCGCCGGCTGGCCCGGCAGCTGTTCGGCGTGACCGAAGGGTTCTTCGGACCGCTCTTCTTCGTGTGGCTGGGCGCCTCCCTCGACCTCCATGCGCTGGTCCAGCGTCCGGCGCTCATCGGCCTCGGAACCGCACTCGGGGTGGGCGCGGCGATCACCCACGTCGCAGCTCGAGCGACCGGGCAGCCGCTCGCCCTGGGCATGCTCGCCTCGGCCCAGCTCGGTGTGCCCGTCGCCGCGGCGACGCTCGGCGGAGCCTCCCACCTGCTCGTCGACGGCGAACCGGCAGCGCTGCTCCTCGGTGCACTCGTGACTATCGTGATCGCCGCGGTCGCCGCGCGACTGCTCGGGCCTCGACCTGGTGATGAACCGGCCGTCTCTGCGACGGCGCACCCCGGCACCTGATCGCGTTCTCGTCGGGCCCTGTCCACGCGACGAGGCGCTGTTGCGCGCTACGTTCGACCTGCGCGCCCGACTCCGATCTGGACAGCCTCGGCCGAAACACGCTCGACGGCCGACGGTGCTCAACGTGGCGTCGTGGCGCGTCGATAGGACGTTGACGAGCTCGACACCGACACATTCCGCCGGTCCGGATTCGCCAGCTGGTGCGGGCATACGGCGCGGTGCAGCTTCTGACTGTCGAAGGGGGCGATGACATGGACGGTGTACCGGTTCCGGTGAGCAGCAGGTCGCTCACCGCCCCCTCGGAGTTCGGCCCGTTCGATGTCCTGTCCGACATCGCCCATCGGTACTACGTCGACGGATTCTCCGAGCAGTCGATCACAGTGTGCGCGCAGTGGCTGTCGTTGACCGTGGCGGCCGGCGATGTCATCACGACCCGATACCTCCTCTACATCGAAGCGATCGCGCTGGAGGAACGCGGCCGCAACGACGAGGCGATCGCAGTGGCGAAGTCACTGCTTGCCGGCCTCGGAGACGACCTGGAGCCGATGTGGCGGGCCAAGGCGCTGTCAGTCGTCGCCGAGTCGAGCACCCGGCTTGGCAAGCACGGAGATGCGATCGCGGCGCTCGCGGAGGCCGACTGGCTGCTGCAGGCCATCCCGACGAACACCTACGGCCACCTTTCCGCGAGCATGGCCGTCGCGCTGGCCCTGAGGTCGCTCGGCCTCCTAGAGCAGGCGGATGCCGCGCTCTCACGTGTTCGAGGCAGCCACGACACCGCGGCCAATCTCTACGTCCTGCAAGAGCTGGCACTGCTGAGCTCCTACTGGGGGGCCGCACTGCTGCTCATCGGCCGCGACCGGGAGGCGGCCGGGCACTTCGCGGTCGGAGCGTCCCGGGCGCGGGCGATGGTTCGGCTCGCCGCCGCCAATGACGACCGCCACATGGTCGCGCGAGGGGACGTGATCGAGGCGTATGCGGCCATGCATCTGGGTGAGCTCGCGCTGGCTGCGGCTCGCGTGAGAGCCGCCGCACACCAGTACGTGGCACGTCCCGAGCTGGTCGAGACCCATCTCATGCACCTGGTGCTCGCACGGGAGGCCACGACCGCGGGGAACTTCGCCGACGCGCACGAGCGCCTGACGACACTCATCTCGCACGCCGAGCTCGCCTCGCGCGAGGTCTGGGCAGCCACAGCCCGGGCATCGCTGGCGGGGGTTCACGAGGCCCATTTCGGCCCTCACCCAGGACTCGACGAGTGGCGGACGATCGCACGCAATGCGCTGACCCGGGAGTGGGCGGAGCGTGAGACGCGGTTTGCGGCCCTGCGGGACCATGATCACCTGCGCGAGCTCACCGCCGAGACCAACCGCGTCGGTCAGGCTGTCATGCAGGACCCGTTGACGGGGCTGGGTAACCGGCGCGTCCTGGAGCAATTCGTCGACCAGACCCCTGGACGCGCCTGGGCCGTGTTCGTCGATGTCGACGACTTCAAGCACATCAACGACACGTACTCCCATGCCGCCGGCGATCGCGTGCTCATCGCCCTCGGCGACATCCTACGAGCACAGTCCCGCGACACTGATCTCCTGGTCCGCTACGGCGGAGACGAGTTCGTGATCCTTCCCGAGGGTGGGGAGGATGTCGCTGTCGCGGTCGCGCAACGCGTGCACGAGGCCGTCACCGCAGAGAACTGGAGCTCGATCGCCGACGGGTTGAGCGTCACGGTCTCGATCGGTGTGGGGCAGGCGGTCGACACCTCACCCGACCCGCTGACCGCCGCCGACGTCGCCCTGCTGTCCGCGAAGCGCAACGGCCGCAACCAGATCGTCATCGTCAGGTGATCCCGTCGCGACGCTGCCGTTGGGACGGAAGACGTTGTCGGGGCGGTAGCGGAGCTTGAGCTCGCGCAGTCGCTCGAGCGTCGTCGGTGGGACGTTGCCGTGGACGCGTTCGCGCTGACGGCGCGGGCCGCTTGACGCCCGTCCCGTGGCGACGGCAGTGTGACATGCACCGTAGGTGCCTACCCATGTCCGAGGAGGCAGTGCCATGGCGACACGTCTGAATCCCTACCTCACCTTCCGGGACACGGCGAGGGAGGCGATCGAATTCGCCCCGTCGGTGTTCTGTGGCGAGCTCACCATGGCGCACTGGGGCGACAGCTTCGGCATGTTCACCGACACGTTCAGTGTGAGCTGCCTGGTCAACATCAGCGGCTCGCCGTCGTAGGCCGTCGGCCGTGATGAAACCGTTCCTGCTGCTCGCCACGCGCCCTGAGGACGACGTCGCGGACGCCGAGTACGCGGCATTCGTCCGGTTCAGTGGGCTCACCGACAGTGAACTGCGGCGGGTGCGGTTGGAGGCGGCACCGCTGCCCGACCTCGACCTGGACGACTGGTCAGGGATCGTCGTCGGGGGCAGCCCGTTCACCTCGAGCGACGCCGACGCGGACAAGAGTCCCGTGCAACGACGCGTCGAGGCCGAGCTCGATGCGCTCGTCGCGGAGGTCGTCCGGCGTGACAAGCCGTTCCTCGGCGCCTGCTACGGCGTGGGGACACTCAGTCGCTACCAGGGCGGCATCGTCGACGGCACCTATGCCGAGCCCGTCGGCCCCGTCGAGGTGAGCCTCACGCCTGACGGGCGCGCCGATCCGCTGCTCGCAGGCCTCCCACCCACCTTCACCGCGTTCGTGGGTCACAAGGAAGCCTGTCGCGCGTTGCCCCCCGGAGCGATCCTGCTCGCGTCGTCGGCGGCGTGCCCCGTGCAGATGTTCCGCGTGCGCGCCAACGTCTACGCGACTCAGTTCCACCCCGAGCTCGACCTCCCCGGGATCCGACACCGGGTCAACGCCTACCAGTACTCCGGCTACTTCGCCCCCGACGAGCTCGACGACGTCGTGGCGCGGCTGGGGACGGTGCCCGTCGAGGAGCCGCACCAGATCCTCGCAAACTTCGTCGGCCGGTACGCGGGCTACGCATCCCAGTCACATCCCTCACGTCGCCCCCCCGCCGGCCGATAGGTGACGTGAGTGAGATGAGACGCCGATGGAGATGTCCGAGAGCTCGAAGGAGAGCTTCGACCGCCTGATGCCCGCAGGCCCCCCCGCATCCGACGACCTGTTCAGCCGCAACCTCTTGGATGCCGCCGAGGAGGTCATCTACTTCAAGGACCTCGAGAGCCGGTTCGTCCGGGTCAGCCTCGGCTGCGCCCGCCTCCATCGCCTCACACAGGACGAGATGGTCGGGCTCACCGACTTCGACCTCTTCGACATCTCGCATGCGCGCTCGGCCTTCGAGGATGAGCAAAAGATCATCCGGACGGGCGAGGCCGTCGTCAACAAGGAGGAGCGGGAACGCTGGAACGGTCGGCCCGACACCTGGGTCGCGAGCAGCAAGTTCCCGTTCCGCGATCACGATGGCACGATCACCGGCACGTTCGGGATCTCGCGCGACGTGACCCGGCGCGTGCTGGCCGAGCAGGAGAGCGCGCGGCTGGCGCTCGCCACGCAGGCGACCAACCGGAGGCTGACGCAGGTGGAGGGCCAGCTGCGCTCCGTCCTCGACGGATCGACGGACACGATCGCGCGCTACGACCTTGCCCTGCGATACCGGTACATCAACCCGGCCGGTGAGCGCCTGCGCGGCCTGCGGCTCGACGAGCTGCGACGTCGCACCGACCGCGAGATCGGCATGCAGGAGCACGCACTGGCCCTGTGGGAGCCGGCGCTCCGGCGCGTGATCGCGACCGGACGGCCGGAGCAGGTGGAGTTCTGGCTCACCAACGAGGGCAACGAGGGCCAACGGTGGCACCACACCACGCTCGCGGCCGATCGAGAGCCCGGCGGCGCCGTCGTCGGGGTGCTGGCCTCGACCCGCGACATCACCGAGCTCAAGGTCGCCGAGCAGGCCCTTGCCCACCAGGCGACGCACGACCACCTCACCGGGCTGGCGAACCGGCACATGCTCATGGAGAAGATGGAGCAGGCCCTCGAGCGACTGAGCCGCGCGCCGAGGCAGCACGTGCTCTTCTTCGTCGACGTGGACAACTTCAAATCCATCAACGACACCTACGGCCACGATCGCGGCGACAAGGTGCTCGTCCAGCTCGCCGAGCGCCTGACCACCCTCGCCCGCCACAACGACACGGTGGCGCGTCTCGGCGGTGACGAGTTCGTCATCCTGTGCGAGGGCGTGTCGAACCTGGCCCACATCCGCGACATCGGCAACCGCTTCGTCGCAGCACTGGCGGAGCCCTACCGCGAGGGGACCACGGTGATCGCAGTCTCGGCGAGTGTCGGTGCGGCGATGACCGACGACCCGACGTCGAGCCCTTCGGACCTGCTGAGCCGAGCCGACGGAGCGATGTACATGGCGAAGACGAACGGTCGGAACCAGTTCCGCCTCAGGGACGGCTGAACATCCGCCCCTGGGGCGTCACCGAGCGAGGAAGGGCCAACTCAGACCGCGGCGAGCCGCCCATCGACGAGGGGCGTCGTCGGCCTGCCGATCAGCGCGGGTCCGCGTGGGTCGTCGGCCGTTCGGGCGTCACCTCGCCGCCGCTTCTGGTAGACCGACCACCGTGACCCTGACGCCCCACACATCCACCTGGCACGACGAGCCGGCTCAGCAGTTCGTCAGTGATACCGGCCTCACGGCGCTCGTCGTCCCGGGGCGAGGCGGGAAGATCGCCTCCTTGCGCGACGGGACGGGCCGGGAGTGGCTCGCGCAGCCCGGCCCGACCCTGCCGGCGCCGGCCCGCGGACCGGCCTCCTTCGTGGATGGCGAGATGTGCGGCTGGGACGAGTGCGCGCCGACCGTGGACGCCGACATCCTCGACGGCACGGCGCTGGCCGACCACGGCGAGGCGTGGACGACGCCCTGGACGTCGCACGCCGCTGGAGTGTGGGGCTACGACGGCCGGAGCCTTCCCTACCGTTTCACCCGACGCGTCGAGCCGACGAGCAGTGGGCTCGAGCTCGTCTACACCGCCGAGGCGCTGGCCGACACCCCGGTGCCGTTCCAGTGGGCTGCCCACCCGCAGTTCGTCGCTCCGCCGGGCTCGCGGGTCGCCCTGCCGCCGCAGGTGCGCCACGTGGACGGGATCTACGGTGTCGACGGACGCCAGCCATGGACCGACGAGCTGTCCCGCGTGGACTCGCTGGCGGACGGTGAGGCACTGAAGTACTGGGTCGAGCCCGAGCAGCCCGTGGCGTGGGCCGGGCTGCTCACGTCCGACGGCGCGATGCTCCGGTTGTCCTGGGACCCGACCCTCGTGCCGTACCTCGCGCTGTGGGTCGACGCCCGTCTGCACTCACGTGAGCGGATCGCCGCTCTCGAGCCGTCGACCGGGTCCCGGGAGGCGCTGAGCGGGTCGCGCGCCGACGGACGCTGCCAGTGGCTGCAGCCAGGGACTCCCGCGACCTGGTCGGTGCACGTCGAGGTCTCCCCCGCGAGCTGACGGCGCGTGCTTCAGTCGCTGCTGCGTCGCTCGAGCAGGACGACGTCGCGCCACCGACCCTCGAGAGGCCCGTAGCCCATCCGGCCGAGGCGCTCGCGGGTACCGACGACGCGGAACCCTGCGACGCGGTGCAACGCGAGGCTGGCCGTGTTCTCGACGAAGACCCCGGACTGGATCGTCCAGACCCCGGCGGCCTGGGTGGAGACGATGAGGGCCTCGAGCAGGGTCCGTCCGACGCCCCGGCCGCGGGCTTCCGGGTGGACGTAGACCGAGTGCTCGACGACCCCCGAATAGGCACAGCGGTTGGAGATCGCCGTGGCAGCGATCCAGCCGAGCACCGCGGAGTCGACGTCGACGGCCACGAAACGGTGAACCGGCAGCTTCGCCGCGTCGAACTGCTCCCAGGTCGGCGGCTCGGACTCGAACGTCGCGTGCCCGGTCGCGATCCCCGCGGCGTAGATGTCACGGACTGCCGACCAGTGCTCGACGGTCAGCGGGACCACTGTCGCCTCGGCCGCTCTCGTCACGCGACAGCCTCCACCCCGAGCTCGGTGAGCAGCGTGAGGACGCGGGTGCGGATCTGGTCGCGGATCGGACGGACCGCTGCGACGCCCTGGCCGGCCGGGTCCTCCAGGACCCAGTCCTCGTATCGCTTGCCCGGGTAGAACGGGCACGTGTCCCCGCAGCCCATCGTGATGACGACGTCGGACGCCCTGACCGCGTCGGTCGTGAGGATCTTGGGCTTCTCGGCGCGGATGTCGATACCGACCTCGCCCATCGCCTCGACCGCAGCGGGATTGATCTGGTCGGCGGGCATGGACCCGGCCGATCGGACTTCGACGGCGCCGCCGGACAGCGCGATCAAGAACCCTGCCGCCATCTGAGAGCGACCGGCGTTGTGCACGCAGACGAACAGCACGCTGGGCCGGGTCGTCGCGACGTCGGCCCGCTCGGTCGTGGGGGGGCTCTCGGTCACGGGGTGCTCCTCTGGTAGGTGGACAGGTCGTCAGGGGTCGTGGGCGCGGGGGTGGGCAGGAGATCGGCGAGCAGGGCGCGGACCCGCCGGTCGATGTCGTCGCGGATCGCAGCCACACCCTCGGGCGATGCCAGTGCCGGGTCGCCGACGACCCAGTCCTCGTACCGCCTGCCCGGCAGGACGGGGCACGTGTCGCGGCAGCCCATCGTGATGACGACGTCGGCGGCGCGCACGGCGTCATCGGTCAGCGGCTTGGGGAAAGCCTCCTCCGCATCGACGTCGACGCCGAGGTCGGCGAGCAGGTACCGCACCGCCGAGTGCACGGCGCCGGCGGGAGCTGAGCCGGCCGACCGTGCGAGCACCGCGTCGCCCGCGTGGTGGCGCAGCAGCGCCGCGGCCAGCTGCGAGCGACCGGCGTCGGCGACGCAGACGAACAGCACCTGCGGGACCCGGGCAGCTCGATCGGCGCCCGCGCGCGCGATGTCCAGAAGGCGCTGCTCCGCGAAACTCTGGGTCGTCGGGACGAGGTGGGCTCGCAGTCCCCCATTGCGCACCAGGGCCGTGTACGACTCGCGGACAGTGCGCAGGACGACGTCGGCGGCGAGGTGAGGGAACTTCGCGACCAGGTCGTCGCTGACGCGGCCCAACGTCGCGTCGACGTCGCGCAGGCCCGTCAGGGGGGTTCGTGCCGCGTGGCGCGCATCCAGCGCGCTCGGTGCGAAGGACTGCAGCAGCGTCGAGACAGCCTCGCGGACCTCAGGCGCGACCCGGTAGTACACCCACGTGCCGCGCCGTTCGGACGTCACGATACCGACGTCCTTGAGGACCCTGAGGTGGTAGGACACGGTCGGCTGGGACACGTCGGCCACGCCGGCGATGTCGCAGACGCACGCCTCACCGGTCGAGCTCGTTGTGATGAACGACAGCATCCGCAGGCGCAGCGGCTCGGCCAGCGCCTTGAGCATCTTGGCGACCTGCCCGGCCGCTGCGCTGCCCATGGCGTGGGCCTCGGCCGGGGATGCGCAGCAAGTGCCAGGGACCGCCGCGACGGCGCCCGACGATGACAGGGCGCTCATGCGCGGACCTTCTCTCGTGTCGACCTGGGGCACGGGACGTCCTGCCCTGGTGTCCGTCGGCCGTAGCGAGCCGCGCCTATATTGACGTCTATCGAATCAAGAGTCAACCGCGCACCTGCGACGGACGGCCTACAGCCAGTCGCGGCGCTTGAACGAGAGGTAGAGCCCCGCGGCGAGCCCGACGATGACGATGACGCTGAGGACGAAGCCCGACGGCTGCCCAAATCCCGGGTAGGGCACGTTCTGCCCGAACCACCCGGTGACCGCCGTCGGCACGGCGATGATCGCAGCCCATGCCGTGAGCTTCTTCATGACCGTGTTGAGCCGCGCGTCCTGCAGCGACAGGTTGGTCTCGAAGATCGTCGTGACCATGTCGCGCAACGACTCGGTCCACTCCGACGCGCGCAGCACGTGGTCGTAGAGGTCGTCGTACCACGGGTCCATCTCGGCCGGTGAGTTCAGGTCCTTGCGGTGGCGGACGACGGCGCTCACCACCTCGCGCATCGGCAGCACGACGCGGCGCAGCTCCACCAGGTCGCGCCGGATGCGGTACGTCTGGCGCTGCAGCTCCGTGGTCGGGGCGCGATCGTCGAACAGGAGGTCCTCGAGACCCTCCATCGCCTCGTCGAGGATCTCCACGGCCTCGAAGTGACCGTCAACGACCGCATCGAGCAGCCCGTGCACGAGGGCCGCGACCCCGTACTTGAGCAGATCGGGGTTGTCGTCCCAGCGGCCCACGACCTCGCTGATGTCAAACCCGGAGTCCTGCCGGACGGTGACGATGCCGCGCGGCAGGACGAACACCGAGATCCGCGACACCTGCAGGGCCGGCGCGCGACCCGGCTCCGCATCGTCACCGGCTGCGAGCCGCGTGGCGTACACGGTGAGGAACGTATGGGTCGCGTAGCGAATCGACTTGACCCGTTCCTGTCGTGCCAGGGCGTCCTCGACGGCCTGCGGGACGAGACCGAGCTCGCGTGCCAGCTCGGCGAGATGGTCAGGGTCCGGCGCGCACAGGTCGACCCAGACGAGGCAGTCCGCCTCACCGAGGTAGTCCGAGACATCCTCGAACGGGAAGTCCTCCGCCTCGAGCACACCGTTGCGCCACAGCCGGGTTCGGACGATCCCATCGGATGAGGTCATGGCCCCAGTCTGCCTGGGTGGGCGACCCGTGCACGCCGATTGATGTGCCGCGTCGCCCGGCCGTGACCGGCGCCCGCCGGACGGCTCAGCCGCGCGCGGCGGCGTAGCGCCGGAGGGCCTCTTCCCGCTCCTCGCCATGGTCGACGATCGGTACCGGATACCCGTCGTCGTACGCGCCCGCGACCTTCCACGGCTGGTGCACGCCGCGCCCGGCGACGTGTCCGAGCTCGGGGACGTACCGGCGCACATAGTCGCCGAAGGGGTCGAACCTCTCCCCCTGCGCGACCGGGTTGAACACACGGAAGTACGGCGAAGCATCGGTCCCCGTCCCGGCGACCCACTGCCAGCCGTGGCTGTTCGACGCGACGTCGCCGTCACGCAGGTGCGCGAGGAAGTGCCGCGCACCATGGGGCCACCACACGTGCAGGTCCTTGACGAGGAAGCTCGCCGTGACCATCCGCACCCTGTTGTGCATCCATCCCTCCGCCAGCAGCTGGCGCATCCCGGCATCCACGAGCGGATAGCCCGTGCGCCCTGCCTGCCAGGCCGCGACGGCCGGGGTCGCCGGATCGTCGTACGCCATCGACCGGAGCCCCGGCCGCAGGTCGGCCCAGGCCGAGGCGGGCTGGTGCCACAGCACGTCGGCGTAGAACTCGCGCCAGCACAGCTCGTTGACATAGGCCGTCACGTCAGGCCCGCGGCCCGCGGTGACCGCAGCGAGGTCGGCGAGCATCGTGCGCGGATGGATGGCGCCGTACTTCAGGTGCACGGACATGCCCGAGGTGGCCGCGAGGTCGGGACGGTCCCGGCCGACGGCGTAGGACTCGATCCCGGTAGCCAGGAACTCGTGCCAGCGATCCAGTGCCTGCCGCTCGTCCACGCGAGACCCCCCGGTTGCCGGTCCGCCGACGCCGACGTGGAACGGCTCGGAGGCGGCACCTCGATGCCACCTCAACCCGACGGGAGTCGCGGCGGGTCGCCTCCAGCCGTGGTCGCGCCACGCCCGTGAGAACGGTGTGAAGACCTGGTACGGGGTCCCGCTGCCCGTGCGGATCCGCCCGGGCGTGACGGCGTACGGGCTGCCCGTCACGACGAGCGGCACGCCGGGCGCGAGCGCGGCACGCACGCGGTCGTCCCGTCGGCGCCCGTACGGTGTCGTCTCCGCGGTGATGTGCACGCTCGCGGCGCGGACCTCGCGCGCCAGGGCAGGCAGACCCGCCCCCGGTCGCCCGGGGCGCACCACGAGCGCGTCGTCGAAGGACTCGCGAGCGCCGCTGAGCGCCTCGTGCAACGCGGCGAGGCGCGCGGACCCCGCGGACGCGATCAGGGTCGGGTCGACGACGAACACGGGCAGCACACCGGCGCCTCCCGCCGCGTCGTGCGCGGCAACCAGCGCGGGGTGATCGCTGCGTCGCAGGTCGCGTCGCAGCCACAAGATGCTGGTCATGCGCCGAGTTTAGGACGGTGCGCGTCCTCGCCGCTGCGCGCTCGGTAGGGTCTGGAGCCAGATCGACCGGCGCTCGCCGGGTGCCGGGCCGAGAGGAGAGCTGGGGTGGACGTCGGCGTCCTGACCGTGGTGGTCGCGGCCCTGGTGGCCCTGATGCTGCGCCGCGTCGTCATCCTCCGCCGCGACTGGCACACAGCCCGCGGCTTCGCGACCGGCTTCCTCGTCGTGTGCGTCGTCATTCTGATGACGGCGAGCGCCTTCGAGGTCAAGCACCAGTGGGTGCAGGCCCGGGCCGCTGCGCTCGTCGCGCACGCCTCGGGGGTACGGGGGGCAGACGCCGAATGCCAGCGGTTCACCCCGGAGCTGATCGACCTCAGCGCCACGTCCGGCTTCGTGTTCTCCGACAGCCAGAACGTCGCCCACCTGCGCCGCACGGTGTGCAACGACCTGTTCACCTGGTTGTTGAGCAACAAGAGGGCCCCGACCGACGGCCAGGTCCGCGCCGTGCACATCACGGTCCATGAGGCCATGCACGTGCGCGGGGAGTTCAACGAGGCGAGGGCGGAGTGCTTCGCGATGCAGGCGGACGCGGACGCCGCCCGGTTCCTCGGTGCCACGCGCGCGCAGGCGACCGCCTTGGCCCAGCGGTACTACCGCGACGTCTACCCCCGGATGCCCGCGGAGTACGTCAGTGGGGAGTGCGCGGCAGACCGCGCGCTCGACCTGACCCCGGGTGACGGTCAGTTCCCCTGATGCCGGCGCGAGACGACCCGCCGTCGCCAGCCTGGTCCCATCTCTTGATCCGTCACTTTCCTCACGTCAGCGCCCCGCATCGCCGATAGGAAGACCGGCGGAGCCTGCGAGGTACCGCTCAGGTTGGTGGGACATGGGGAAGCGGGTGGCATCGGCTGTGCATCGGCGGGACTGGACGTCACTGTTCAACCGTGCCGTCGTGCGCGGATCCCGGGCCCCCGCCGGTCTGGTGATCGCCGTTCTCGTCGCGATGCTCGTGGCCTCCTGGGCGCTGGCCTACACGACCGGCGGCACCCGGTCGGCTCTGCCGCACCTCTTTTATCTCCCGATCATCCTCGCCGCGCTGTCTTTCGGTCTCCGGGGGGCCATGGCGACAGCCCTCGTGGCGACGGTCGTCTCGGGACCGGCCATCCCTCTCGATGTCGCGACCGGTGAGCCGCAGACCGATCTCGGCTGGCTGCTCCGCGGCGCGATGTTCGTCCTGGTGGGCGCCGTCGCCTCGCTCGCCCTCGTCATGCGTGAGCGCGCCGAAGCGCAGCAGCTGTCGACCGAGGTCCGCTCCGCGATGACACCGATGGCGCCTGACGATCACGCGCACGGGGCTCTGCTCCCCCTCGTCGACGCGGTGATCGACGGCGGGACCTTCCACCCCGTGTTCCAGCCGGTCTACGCGCTCGCGGGGGGAAGGTTGGTTGCGGTCGAGGCGCTGACCCGGTTCGACGTCCTGCCGTACCGCACCCCCGACCTCTGGTTCGCCGCCGCCGCTCGCGTGGGACGCGGGGTCGAGCTCGAGATCGCGGCCATCGCCGCCGCCATCGTCGCGGCGCAGGACCTCCCGGCCGAAGTCAGCCTCTCGGTCAACGCCTCGCCCGCGACCCTCGCTCATCCCGGCCTGCTCGACCTCGTCCGGTCGTGCGACGGGCGGCAGCTCACCGTGGAGGTCACTGAGCACGCGGTCATCGAGGACTACCACCTCATGAAGGAGCGGCTCGTCGAGATCCGCGCCCTCGGCGTGCAGATCGCCGTCGACGACGCAGGAGCGGGCATCGCCAGCCTGCAGCACATCGTCCAGCTGGCCCCCGAGATCATCAAGCTCGACATCTCGTTGACCCAGCATGCCGGGTCGAGCCCGTTCCGTCGGGCCATGGCGGGTGCGCTGATCGAGTTCGCCCACCGCAGCGGGGCGCAGCTCATCGTCGAGGGCATCGAGGACGCGGCAGACCTCACGCTCTGGTCCGCGCTCGGCGCCGACGCGGTGCAGGGCTACCTGGTCGGGTACCCGGCCGCACTCCCCGCACTGTCGTCGAGCCCGCTCATCGTCGCCATGGCCCCGCTGCACTGACGGCTCGGAACACCGCGATGCGCGCCGCCCCTCGGGCACTCGCCGTCGACCGGCGTCCACGATCGCACAGCCGGGGACGGACGGCCTGCGCGATCGAGCGTCCGGTGCCAGTACGCTCGCGGGCGGCGCAGCCACGGACGGGACCGACCGGCTGCCACGCGAGAGAGATGAGCCGATGCACCTCCTGCCCCCTGCCATAGCCGTCGACACCGGCGACACGGCGTGGATCATCGTCTGCACGGCGCTTGTTCTGCTGATGACGCCTGGGCTCGCCTTCTTCTACGCCGGGATGGTCCGCTCCAAGCACGCCCTGGCGATGATCATGCAGAGCTTCGCGACGATCGCTGTCGTCTCGGTGACCTGGGTCGTCGTCGGGTACTCGCTCGTGTTCGACGCCGACGCGGGCGGCGGCCTCATCGGCGGGCTTCATCTGGTCGGCCTGGCGCACGCCGAGATCGCGGTGCCCGGCCTCCCTCTGACGGTCCCACCGCTCGCCTTCGTCGCGTTCCAGCTCATGTTCGCGATACTCACCGCGGCACTGATCAGCGGTGCCTCAGCGGATCGCATGCGCTTCGGTGCGTTCGTGACGTTCATCGCGCTCTGGTCCGTCGTCGTCTACGCACCGATCGCGCACTGGGTCTGGTCACCCGGCGGCTGGCTCCACCATGTCGGGCTGCTCGACTTCGCCGGCGGGACTGTCGTCGAGGTCTGCTCCGGCGCGTCGGCGCTCGCGCTCGTCCTCGTCCTGGGGCCACGGCGCGGATGGCCGCGCGAGATGATGGCGCCGCACAACCTGCCACTGACCCTGCTCGGCGCGGGTCTGCTCTGGTTCGGCTGGATCGGGTTCAACGCCGGGTCGGCGCTCACTGCGGGGAACCTCGCCGCGAGCGCGGCCCTCGCGACGCACCTGTCGGGCGTCGGCGGCATGATCGGCTGGCTCGCGGTCGAGAAGCGGCTCACAGGCAAGGCGACGACGCTCGGCGGCGCCACCGGTGCTGTGGCAGGGCTCGTGGCCATCACGCCGGCCGCAGGCTTCCTCTCGCCCATCCCGGCGATCCTGGTCGGCGCTGCCGCGGGTGTCGTCTGCCTCTTCGCGATCCGGCTGAAGTTTCGCTTCCGCTACGACGACTCCCTGGACGTCGTCGCCGTGCACTACGTCGGCGGCGTGATCGGGACGCTCGCGATCGGCCTGCTCGCCGCCACGGCCGTCAACCCCGCGGTGACCCACCAAGGCCTGCTGCTCGGCGGCGGTCTCACGCAGCTCGGGCACCAGGTGCTCGGCGTGCTCGCAGCCTCGATCTTCGCTTTCGCTGCGTCGTACGCCATCGCGTGGACGCTACGGGCCACCATCGGGCTGCGGGTGACGCCCGAAGCGGAGTACGAAGGCCTCGACGCGAGCCAGCACGCCGAGAGCGCCTACGAGTTCACCGCCACCTCCAGCCTGGGAAGGGTCTCCTGATGAAGCTCGTCACCGCGATCGTCAAGCCGTTCAAGGTCGCGGACGTGCGCGACGCCCTCGGCAGCATCGGGGTCCGCGGCCTCACTGTCTCGGACGCCCAGGGATACGGACGCCAGGGCGGCCACACCGAGGTGTACCGGGGCGCGGAGTACCAGATCGACTTCGTGCCGAAGGTTCGGGTCGAGGTCCTTGTGACCGACGACACCGTGGCGCACGTCGTCGACACGATCGTGAACGCTGCCCACACGGGCAAGATCGGCGACGGCAAGGTCTGGGTGCAGACCGTCGACGACGTCGTGCGGGTCCGAACGAACGAACGCGGGGACGACGCCATCTGACATGGCAGGGACCGGCGTGTAGCATCCCCAGCGCAGTCACCAAGCACGGGAGCTCGCACCAGCGAGCTGAGAGGACGGCTAGGGCCGTCGACCGTTGAACCTGTCCGGGTATCTCCATGCGCTCTGGGCCCCGGGATGTGGAGCGGATCAGAGCACCGGCAGCGGGCCGGTGATCTCCGCGCCGACCGTGCCCGGTCGAGCGCGGAACAACGAGCGCACGGGCTTGCCGGCACGTCCGGGGTCGACGGACGACGTCGTGACGTAGAGGTCTCCCAGGTCGAGCCCCCGAACGTGCACCCAGTGACCTGGCTCGCGGCCACATGGACGACCCGGTCCTGACCGGACCCCAACCCTCTTCGAGCGGCACCGGCAGACCCTCGGGTGGCAGCCCGGCGTCGAGCGCCACGACGTTGTGCTGCGTCACGAGCGCCCAGCCGCCCGCGCACGCAGCGCTACCGCGCCTCCGCGGACGTGCTGGCGCTCGGGGAGGCCGGTCTGGGTGTGGAACGTCAGCACGTCGCCGCGGCTGACGTCGACGTCGCGCAGCGCCTTCGTGCGGGCACCCACACGGGTTCGCACCGCCGTCGGCCACCCGCCCCGAGACGCGCTCGGCGGAGATCTCTGTGACGGACTGATCTGCCCACATCGTCATGACGTTGCGTCCTCGTGCTCGAAGAGCGGCGCCGTTGCCCCGGCCAGATCATGCTCCGCAGAGCACGAAGGCTCCTGGACGTAGGGACGAACTCAAGGCCTCCGACACCTGATCTCGCGGCCAGCTCGGCGGCCGCCTACGCGCGGATGTCGAACTCCTGGAGGCGCCTGCGATCCTTCTTGGAGGCCGACGCCTGGAGGGCCAGCAGCTCGGCGTAGATGCCGCCCGTCGCGGCCAGCTCGGCAGGGGTCCCGATCTCGTCGACCTGCCCGTCCTTGAGGGTGATGATGCGGTCGACAGAGGAGATCGTCGAGAGCCGGTGGGCGATGATCAGCGTCGTCCGGCCTGCCATCAGGTTGTCGAGGCCCTCCTGGACCAGCCGTTCCGACTTGGAGTCCAGCGAGCTCGTCGCCTCGTCGAGGATGAGGATGGGCGCATCCTTGAGAATCGCGCGGGCCACGGCGATCCGCTGCTTCTGCCCACCTGAGAGCTTGATGCCCCGCTCGCCGATCTGGGAGTCGTAGCCCTTCGCGAACCGCGCGATGAACTCGTGCGCATTGGCGGACCGCGAGGCAGCGACGACGTCGTCGTCCCCGGCGGTCGGGCGCGCGTAGGCGATGTTCTCCCGGATGGTCCCGGAGAACAGCGACGGGTCCTGGAAGACGACACCCATGTCCGCCCGCAGGTCCTGCAGGGCGAGCGACCGGACATCGGTCCCCCCGATCCGGATCGTGCCGGCCGTCGGCGTGTACAGCCGCAGCAGGAGGCTGACCAGCGTCGTCTTGCCGCCTCCGCTCTCGCCGACGAACGCGACGTGCTCGCCGCAGCGGATCGCGAAGCTCACGCCGCGCAGCACGACCTCGCCGCCCTGGTAACCGAAGTCGACGTGGTCGAACTCGATCGCGGCCGGCTCCTGACCGTGCGCCACCGGGTACGCCTGGACCATGGGCAGAACCTCGGCCTCCGCGAGCTCCTCCATGACCGCGAAGTAGTCGCGGCTCCCCGCGACGGCTCGCTGCGAGGAGTCGACGAGGAAGCTCATGGAGAACACCGGCTGGCGGGCCATGTTCACGAGCTGGATCAGCAGCACCATCGCCCCGATCGTGAAGGCTCCGCGAACGGTCTGGACGAAGATGATCGCGAACACCCCGAAGAAGATCAGGTTCAAGGCGCCCCGACGAGATAGGTCCATCGTGTGCCAGTACCGCGACTGCCGCCGTGTCGTCTGGATCGTCCGGTCGTAGTGATCGTTGAAGCTGGTCAGCTCGCGCCGCTCCTGGACGAAGCTCTTGACCACGCGGATCTGGCCGACGACCTCGGCGAACCGGCCGCCCGCCACGTCGAACGTGCGGTTCTTCTCCCCCTCGAGCACCTGCCACCGCGCGCTCGTGATCGTCGTGAGCCAGGCGAAGACCGGGTAGATCACTGCGAGCAGCAGCGCCAGGGGCCACGAGTAGAACGCGGTGATCGTCAGCACGGCCACCACGGTCAGGACCATCTGGAAGAACGAGTTGGCGAACATGTTGAGGAAGCCCGTGGTCTCCGTGATGGACCGCGAGAGCCGGTTGATCACGGTCCCCGTGAGCTCGTTGTCGAAGTACCGCTGCGGCAGCGACAAGAGCTTGGCGAAATACGTACCGGACAGCCGCGCTCGGAGCCTCGACGCCATGGTGTCGCCCAGGTAGCCGCCGATGTTGGTGAGCACCGTGTTCGCCAGGTCGGCGGCGAGCAGTGCGGCGGCCAGCCAGAGCACGGTCGAGATCCCCGAGACCTGCCCGGCATGGGCCGCGACGGCGTAGTCGGTCGCCGACTTGATGATGAACGGGGTCAGCAGCCCGGTGACCGCCACCGCCAGCGAGCACACCACGATCGCTGCGTAGTAGGGCCACAGCTCGCGCGCGACGAACAGGATCCGGACGATGCTGCGCACGGGCGGGGGCCCCCTGACGGTGGTGGCGGACGAGCAGACCGTGCGACACCGGCGGGCGTCGCACGGCACCATCCTCTCGCGACGGCGGGCGGGCAAGGTCGCCCGGGGCGTCCCTGACGTGCCACGCGGACCCGCCGGTCGCAGCGGCGACCGCCCGGCGGACGTACAGTCCACCCCAGGCGTGACCGCGCCGCTGCGCCACGGAGGGAACCCTCATGATCGTCTGCATCACCGTCTCCGATGACGGAAACGCCGGAGGGGGCTGGGGCCGTGCACACCGCGTCGCGCTCGCCACCGTGTCCGATGGCACGATCACTGACTGGCGCGAGGTCGAGGTCGGTTGGGACACCGCCCACGACGAGGGAACCGAGGGCTCCCACCATGCCCGCATCGCCCGCTTCCTCATCGACAACCACGTCGAGGTGGTGGCCACCGGCCACCTGGGACCGCCGATGGCCCGCATGCTGAGCACGATGGGCATCCGCACGCACGTAGACGCGCACGGCGATGCCCGCGCCGCGGTGCTCGCCACGCTCGACGGCCCCGCGTGATCGCACTGTCGGGCGCGCTTGCGCTCGATCGCCCGTGGCCATGCCGGCGGAGCGCATGGTGATCACCCGACGGCTCAACGCTGCGTCACCATGATCGATCCGATCGACCTCGTCGCGGCATTCTCCGGGGTCGCCGCGATGCTCGACGAGATCTCCGTCGCCTCGTGACGGTGGGCCACGAGCTGCGACTGACCCGTCGCGAGCCGTGTCAAACCTGCCCCGAGGCCGAAGAGGCCGCCCACTTCTACACCTCGGTCTTCCCGAGGTCCTCGATCCTTGCCGTCACCCGCTACGGCGAGGGGGCGCCGCGGGCGAGAACCGCGATGATGGAGACGTTCGTCCTCGACGGGCCCGAGCTCCAGGCGCTCAACGGTGGTCCCGACTTCCCGTTCACCGAGGCGGTGTCCTTTTGCGTGAGGGCTGAGACGCAAGTGGAGATCGACGACCTGTGGGCCAAGCTCACGGACGGCGGCGAACCGGGCTGGTGCGGGTAGCTCAAGGGCCGCTACGGGTTCTCGTGGCAGGTCGTCCCGCCGGTCCTCGGCGAGCTGCTGTCCGATCCCGACCCTGCGCGTGCCAACCGGACCAGGCGGGCGATGCTCGGGATGAGCAAGCTCCCGGTCTACAGCTCGCCGGTGCGTCGCATGTAGCGCATCGCCACCCAGCCGAGCGGGATCGGCAGCCAGAAGGTCAGCAGGCGGAAGAGCACGACCGCCGAAGCAGCCACCCCGGGATTGACGCCGGCGGCCGTGAGCCCGCCGATGAGGGTCACCTCGATCGTGCCGATCCCGCCGGGGGTGGGGATGGCCGCCCCGGCCGCGTTACCGACGAGGTAGATCACGGCGACCTCGACGATGCCCCGGTGCTGGCCGAACGCTGCGAGCGAGGCGTCGAACGCGAGCACGTATCCCATGGTCAGCATCACGTTGCCAAGGATCGCGAGCGCAACCCGGCTGGGGTGTCCCAGCACGTCGACGAGTCTCGGCCAGGTCTGACGCACCGTGGGCATCGACGTCCGAACGGCCCACCGGCGCACACCCGGGAACAGCAACGCAGCGGCCAGGGCGACAGTGACGATGCCTATCGCGACGAGCGCTCCGGGCCCCGGGGCGAACAACGTCGTGTCGTGCGAGCCCGAGGCGAGCGACAGGACCAGCAGCAGCACGATCGTCACGACGAACTGCGAGACCTGGACGAGCGCGACGGTCGCGACCGCAAGGGACGCGCTGACGCCGCGCCGCGTCAGAAGCCGCAGGTTCAGCGCGGCTGATCCCACGCCGGCCGGCGCGGCCAGGGAGACGAACGCACCCACCGCGTGCACGAGCGTCGCCGACCGCAGGCTGACCCGGACCGGGGCGAACGCGGCGAACGTCAGCCCGGCCCCCACATACGTCGCGAGCCCCAGGCCGAACGCGACAGCGCTCCAGCGCCAGTCGCTCGACGTCAGCGCGATGCCGATCTCGTCGACGTTGATGCTGGTGAGGATGACGACGACCGCCACCACCGGAAGGACCACGGTGAGCACCGTGCGCACACCGAAGCGGGTCACCTGCTCCGGCTCGACGTCGGCTCCGGGTAGCTGCTCGACCAGCGCGGACCGCAGCTGGTCCAGCAGCCCGGTGTGCGCGCGCATCTCCTCGCGCGTGCGCTGCGGCAGGACGACGCTCTGGAGCAGCGGCCCGATCGCCCCGATGACCTGGCGTGGCAGGACGGCCGCGGCCGACTCGAGGGCACGTGCCGCTCCGACGCGAACCGCCAGCAGAGCCACCAGCTGCGTGAGGTCCATCCGGCGAGCCAGCTCGGTCGAGGCGACGTCGCCCGAGTCCCAGCCGACGAGCCACACGACCGGCGCCGCGCCCTGGTCCTCCACCAGGATCGTGTCGGAGGTCAAGGCGCGGTGCGCGATCCCGGCGTCGTGCGCCGACCGCAGCTGGTCCCAGATCGCGTGCAGCAGCTCATCCGTGAGACGCGCGTCATCGACGAGCCGCAACGGCACCGCCGCACCCGTCATCGCCTCGACCACGAGCATCGAGTCCTGGGCCTCGGCGATGCCGAGCGGCTGCGGAGTGCGCACCCCGGCCGTGCGTGCCGCATACGCAAGCAGTGCGGTGCGCTCGACGGCCTGGCGCAGCGACACGAACGAGCGACCCTCGATGCCGCGCAGACGCACCGACCGCCAGAGCCTCGACAGAGCACCGACGACCTGACGGTCACCGTCCAGCACGACGACGCGCAGGTGCTCCGCCGCGGTTGTGGTCAGGTCGTACATGCGGGGCTCGTCGGCGTCGTCAACCCGCACGAGCCGCGCGGGGTCGAAGCCGGCACGGCGGATCCCGGCAACGAGCTCTGCCCCGTACGCACGTTCGGACCGCACCCCCGACACGAAGCGCACGCCCAGACCAGCGAGCCGCCCGAGGAGCAGCGCGACGGCCGCACCGGACAACGAGACCTGGCCGGTGACCAGGACGACGCCGAGCGAGACCCACAGGAGGTTCCACGACCACAGGACTGTCCGGCGACGCGCACGCGGGCCGGCTGCGGTCAGCACGCCTGCGAGGGCGGCAACCGACGCCGGGACCGACAGCACCCAGCTGCCGTCACGCGAGACCGAGAGGCCACGAACAAGCTCTGCGGACCCGAACGCGGTCAGGGCGGAGGTCGTCGCGACGCACAGCACGAGCGCCGCGAGGCCGGCCGCTCCCACCTGGAGCAGCTGGCGACCGTGCCGACGGACCGCGAGCTCGGCGAGGACCGCGACCGGCGCGATGAGCGTGACGAGCCCCTCAAGAACCGCCACCGGGAACACCAGCACGCGCCGGAGCAGCCAACTGAAGCCCCGGACGTCTTGGGCCACACCGGCCGTGGTGCCCTGAGCAGAGACGACGGCCACGAGCACGGCCACGACACCCAGGGCGGAAAGGATTACGCCGACCAGGTCGCTCGGGTCGTGCACCCGGGTTGTCGGCGCGTCAACGACCTGCACGGCCGGGGCGCGGGTGTCGTCCTGCGTGGGCTCGATCACGCGGCAAGCACGCGTCCAGGCGTCGACGTACTGAGCATCCGGCGAGTCTATCGGCGCATGTCGACACAACGGGGATTGCCCGGCATCATCGTGAGCGTGCCCGACGGGCGTATCATCGCGGCTCACGAGAACTGACATCCGTACGGTCGACTACACCGCGAGGGACGAGCGTGATCAAGCGGCGTCACCCCGCCCGTCGTACCAGCGCGAGGCTCGCTCGCACGCTCGGTGCGTTCGGCATCCTGGGCACTCTCTGGTTCACGCGCGGCGTCCTGATCTCCATTGCCTTGGTGTCTCTGCCGCTCGGCGCCACTCCCGTGGCAGTCCAGGTGGCGCCCGCGACCCCCTGCACGGCGGGCGCGATGCAGATCGTGGCCCACGAGGACGACGACCTCCTCTTCCAGAGCCCAGACCTCGCCATGGACGTCCTAGCAGGCCGCTGCGTGCGGACGGTCTTCCTCACCGCGGGCGACGCCGCCCAGGGCGAGACCTACTGGCGGAGCCGCGAGACCGGCAGCCTGGCCGCGTACGCGCAGATGGCAGGGGTCGCGGACCGCTGGAGCTCGTCCGACGCCGGGTCGCCCGACCACCCCGTGCGGCTCATGACCCTGACGGCTGCCCCGCAGGTGTCGGTCATCTTCATGCGCCTGCCCGACGGCAACCGGACCGGGACCGGGATGGTCGTCCACAGCTACCAGAGCCTGCGGCGGCTCTGGGACGGTGACATCAGCGCGATCGATCCGGTCGACGGCTCGGCCACCTACACGGGCGCCTCACTGACCAGCACTCTGACCGACCTCATGACCCGGTTCCACCCGACGACCATCCGCACGCAGGACTGGACCATCGAGTTCCGGCACGGCGACAACGCGGACCACACCGCTACGGCGTTGTTCGCGCGGCAGGCGGATCACGGCTACCGCTCCGCGCACACGCTCCTCGCGTACGGCGGCTACCCGATGTGGACACGGTTGCCGAACGTCACCGGCCCGGATCTCAAGGTCAAGAAGAACGCCTTCTTGGCCTATGCGGCCCACGACCGCCTGCTCTGCCTCGAACCGTGGTGCCCCGGCGACATCGTGTCGACCTTGCGGCTGGCCCGCCAGTACGTCGTCGCAACCGAGGCCACCGGCGACGTCACGCCTTCGCGCGACTGACCGCACCACAGACAAGCCCGAGGCGCCGGATCACTCCGGCCAGGCCCTCGGTGGCGCAGATGCCGTACCCCGGCTCCTGGCACGGGGCGGACCCCTGGGTCCTGGGCGGGTGACCACAGTGCTGTACCCGGTCATGAGCGGCTCACCGCCCGGTTACGATGGTTCGAGGTGCGCCGGGAAGCCTGGTCGGCATGTTTTTGACGAGCCCGAAAAGAGCCTCCCCATGCGCAGCCCCACCCCCCGTGCCGTGCTCTTGGCGAGAGGGTCGTGGTCGGAGACGGCCCGGATCTCCGCGATCCTGCGCAAGGAGACGGTCGGCGGTGCACTGCTGCTCGTCGCGACCGTCGTGGCGCTCGTCTGGGCGAACTCGCCGTTGTCGGACTCCTACGCGGCCCTGCGTGACGTCCGGGTCGGGCCAGCGATGCTCGGCCTCGACCTGACCCTGGGCGGATGGGCGTCCGACGGCCTGCTGGCGATCTTCTTCTTCGTCGTCGGGCTCGAGCTGAAGCGCGAGTTCGTCGCCGGCGACCTGCGCGACCCGCGCCGCGCCGCACTGCCCGTCCTGGCTGCGGTCGGCGGCATGGCTGTGCCTGCCGTCATCTACGTGCTCGTCAACCTCGGTTCGAGCAGCGGCGAGCTGCGGGGGTGGGCCATCCCCACCGCGACCGACATCGCGTTCGCCCTGGCGGTCTTGGCGGTCGTCGGCACTCACCTGCCCGCGGCTCTGCGGACGTTCCTGCTCACCCTCGCCGTCGTCGACGACCTGCTCGCCGTGACGATCATCGCGGTCTTCTATACGTCGCACGTGTCCGTGGTGGCGCTGCTCGGAGCGGTCGCGACGCTCGCGCTCTTCTGGGTCGCGGTCCAGCGCCGGATCCGGTCGTGGTGGCTGCTCCTGCCGCTCGCAGTGACCACCTGGGCGCTCATGCACAGCTCGGGCGTGCACGCCACCGTTGCAGGCGTCCTGCTCGGCTTCGCCGTCCCTGTGGTGCGCAGCCACGCGGCGGGCGGCCCGGCGGCCGGTCCCGGCCTCGCCGAGCACTTCGAGCACCGCTTCCGGCCGCTGTCCGCGGGGATCGCAGTCCCCGTGTTCGCGTTCTTCGCCGCCGGCGTCCGTGTCGGCGGCACCTCCGGTCTGGCCCGGTCGCTCACCGATCCCGTCGCGCTGGGCATCGTCGCGGGTCTCGTCGTCGGCAAGGCCGTCGGGATCCTCGGGACGACCTACCTGGTCGCCCGGTTCACACGTGCCGCTCTCGACGCAAGCCTGGGGTGGCTGGACGTCTTGTGCATCGCGGCTCTCGGGGGAATCGGGTTCACGGTGTCGCTCCTCATCGGGGACCTCGCATTCGGGGCTGCTGGCGCGCGCGACGAGCACGTCAAGGTCGCGGTCCTTGCCGCTTCGGTCCTCGCATCGACGCTCGCTGCCGCGCTGCTGCGCTCTCGCAACCGGGCCTACCGCCGCATAGAGGAGCTCGAGGGTCTCGACGCCGACGCGGATGGCGTGCCCGATGTCTTCGAGTCAGGCCGAGGCCGGCCGGACGACGCGGCCTGAGGAGGCTCAGGCGGCCGACTCGAGACGGAGCAGTGTGCGCTTGGCGTCCGTCCCGCCGAGGTACTGACCGATCGTCCCGTCCGAGCGCACGACACGGTGGCACGGCACGACGACGGGCAACGGGTTCGTCGCGCAGGCGCTGCCGACAGCCCGGACGGCCCGCGGGCTCCCAGCGGCCACCGCGATCGCGGCATAGCTCGCCGTGCGCCCGTACTCGATCGCGCGCAGCTGGCCGAGGAGGGCCCGGCGGACCCCGGTCGACCGGCTCAGGTCCAGCGGCAGGTCGAACGCCTGCCGCCGCCGCTCGAAGTACTCGCCGAGCTGACGCGCCGCGTCGTCGAGACGCACCGGTGCGTGCAGGATCCGCGGGCTGATGCGTGCCGCGATCGACGCCAGCACCGCGTCATGGTCCTCGGCGGCGAACGCGACCCGCAGGAGCCCCCGCTCGGTTGCGGCGAGCAGCAGCGTGCCCACAGGCGTGTCGAGCGTGCGGTAGGCGACGTCCAGGACTCCCGTGACCTCGGCGGCCGCCGCGAGCCGCGTATGCAGCCGGGCCAAGTCCAGATCGGCAGGGTGCGCTGCGGTCACGAGGAGGTCGCGCACCTCGGGGTCGAGGTCGGTGCTCGTCATTGCTGTCTCCGAGAGTTCGAGGCGGATGCGGTGGCGCCATACGTGCGCCGGAGGGTCGCGATGCCGTCGGCACCGGCCCGACGAGCCGCGACGGCGGTCCCGCCGAGCAGGTCGGCCACCTGGGCATAGGCCAGTCCGCCGAGGTGGTGGTAAGCGACCACCTGCCGCTGCTTGGTCGGCAGCGCGGCCAACGCGGACCAGAGGTCGAGGTCACGAGCGTCGGCGCCGGGCGATGCCGCGCGCTCGGGCAGGACGTCGACCGGGACCGCCCGACGGGACGTTGCTCGCGTGTGGTCGATCGCCTTGCGGTGCGCGATCGTCACGAGCCACGCCTCGACGTTCGAGTCCGGTGCCAGCTGAGGGTAGGCGACGAGCGCAGACAGGAAGGTCGCCGACCACGCGTCGTCGGCGTCGACCGGCCCGAGGACGGCCCGGCACACACGCAGGACCGTGCCGCCGTGGCGGGCGACGACGAGCTCGAAGGGTTCTTGCACTGTCACATTGTGCAGACGCCGGGGCCGCGTCGAACGTGAGGTCCGCGTGCGGACCGCCGCGGGCGCATAGCCTGACCGGGACGAGGAGGTCGAGATGCGCGCGACGGAAGCAGTCCCACCGCTCCGGCGACCGGAGGAAGCAGCATGAGCGTTCGCCGCACCGTGCGGGTCCATCCGAGCGCCGAACGGCTTCCCCGGTCCGAGCAGCTCGCGTGGTCACTGGCCCAGCTCGCGGCCGACCCGGTCGAGGTGGACCTCGACGTCGGAGAGATGATCGTCAACCGGGTCATCGACGACACCGCCGTCGCGGCCGCGTCGCTCCTGCGCGCGCCCGTCGTCGCAGCTCGCGCCCAGGCGATGGCGCACCCGGCATCCCGGGGTGGGGTCGGCGGGACGGTCGTCGGTCTCGAACGCAGTACCCGGACGAGCCCCGAATGGGCCGCCTGGGCCAACAGCGTGGCCGTGCGCGAGCTCGACTTCCACGACACGTTCCTCGCGGCGGAGTACTCGCACCCGGGCGACACGATCCCGCCCATCCTCGCCGTCGCGCAGCACGTGGGGTCGAGCGGACGCGACGTCGTCCGCGCGATCGCGACGGCGTACGAGGTGCAGGTCTCGCTCGTACGGTCGATCAGCCTGCACGAGCACAAGATCGACCACGTCGCCCACCTCGGCCCGGCGGTCGCCGCTGGCCTCGGCACCCTCCTGCACCTCGATCCCGCGATCACGTTCCATGCCATCGGGCAGGCGCTGCACACCACGACAGCGACCCGGCAGTCGCGCAAGGGCGAGATCTCGACCTGGAAGGCCTACGCGCCCGCGTTCGCGGGCAAGGTCGCGATCGAGGCCGTCGACCGGGCGATGCGCGGCCAGACGTCGCCGACCCCGATCTACGAGGGCGTGGACGGCGTCATCGCATGGTTGCTCGACGGGCCCGACGCCGCATACGAGGTGACGCTGCCGGGACCCGGCGAGGCCAAGCGCTCGATCCTGGAGACGTACACCAAAGAGCACTCCGCCGAGTACCAGGCGCAGGCGCTCATCGACCTGGCGCGCCGGCTGCACCGGGAGCACCCCGAGACCGGCGACCCGGCGAGGGTGCGCTCGATCGTCCTGCACACGTCCCACCACACGCACGTCGTGATCGGCTCGGGCGCCTACGACCCGCAGAAGTACGACCCCACCTCAACACGCGAGACGCTCGACCACTCGATCCCCTACATCCTTGCGGTCGCGCTGCAGGACGGCGCCTGGCACCACGCCCGCTCCTACTCCCCCGCACGCGCCGCCCGGCCCGACACGGTGACCCTCTGGCACAAGATCACCACGCGCGAGGACCCCGAGTGGACCCGGCGCTACCACGCCGACGACCCGGCCGAGAAAGCGTTCGGCGGTCGGCTCGAGATCACGCTCGACGACGGGAGCGTGCTCTCCCGGGAGATATCCGTGGCCGACGCACACCCGCTAGGTGCGCGCCCCTTCGCCCGGCCTGAGTACATCCACAAGCTCCGGACCCTCGCGGCCGACGTGCTCGACGACGCCGAGGTGGACCGGTTCCTCGACGTGGCCCAGCGCCTCGGAGACCTCCGGGCGGCCGAGCTGCTCGACGTGACAGTGACGGCCCGGCCCGGCCTCCTGGCGTGCGCCTCGGCACCGGAAGGACTGTTCTGATGCTCTACGCCACAACAACGGCGTCGGCCAAGCGCCAGGCCCTGCGCGCACGCCTCGCGAGCGGCGACCTGCTCCGCCTCCCTGGGGCGTTCAACCCCTTGTCTGCCCGGCTGATCCAGGCCAAGGGGTTCGACGGCGTCTACGTCTCGGGCGCGGTCGTCGCAGCCGACCTGGGCCTGCCCGACATCGGCCTGACGACCGCGACGGAGCTCGCCGCGCGCGCCGGGCAGATCGCGCGCATGACCGACCTCCCGACGCTCGTCGACGCCGACACAGGGTTCGGCGAACCCATGAACGTCGCGCGCACCGTCCAGGCGCTCGAGGACGCCGGTGCGGCCGGCTGCCACATCGAGGACCAGGTCAACCCCAAGCGCTGCGGGCACCTGGACGGCAAGCTGGTCGTCGACCAGTCGACAGCGGTCCAGCGGATCCGCGCGGCGGTCGAGGGCCGACGCGACCCCGACTTCCTCGTCATGGCCCGCACCGACGTCCGCGCCGTCCGAGGGCTCGACGCGGCGATCGACCGCGCCAAGGCCCTCGTCGACGCGGGCGCCGACGCGATCTTCCCCGAGGCGCTCCTTGACCCGGCCGAGCTCGAAGCCTTCCGTGCGGCGATCGACGTCCCGCTGCTTGCGAACATGACCGAGTTCGGCAAAGGCGAGCTGGTGACCTCCACGCGGCTCGCCGAGCTCGGCTACAACATCGTCATCTACCCCGTCACACTCCTGCGGCTCGCGATGGGTGCCGCCGAGACGGGTCTCGACGCGATCCTGGCCGAGGGCACCCAGGCGTCGCTGCTCGACCGGATGCAGCACAGGTCCGAGCTGTACGACCTCGTCGACTATGCCGGCTATGGACAGTTCGACGCCGGGGTGTTCGACTTCGAGCTCTGAGCCGCAGAACCTGGTCCACCGCGCGGACGACCGCCGCCTGACCACAACGCACGCCCGCCGCACCGCACCCGTCAACGACGATGGAGGCTACCCGCTGATGACCACCGACCACAGCGCCGACGACAGCGCCGACACCCCGACGACCGACGACCAGCCGACGATCCACAAAGGGCTCGCGGGGGTCGTCGTCGACACGACCACCATCTCGTCGATCGACAAGGCCACCAGCACGCTGCTGTACCGCGGCTACCCCGTGCCGGACCTCGCGGCCCGGTGCCGGTTCGAGCAGGTGGCCTACCTCCTGTGGCACGGTGAGCTGCCGAGCGACGACGAGCTCGAGGCCTTCGAGCACACCGAACGGACCCAGCGCGCACTGCCCGACCCTGTGATCGCGGCGATCACGGCGATGCCGCGCTCTACCCATCCGATGGACGTGCTGCGCACCGCGGTCAGCGTGACCGGAGCGTTCGACGCGGGCTCGAACGACCTGTCGCACGAGGCCGAGCTGGCCCGGTCGGTCCGGCTGCTGGCCCAGCTGCCCGCGATGGTCGCGTTGGACCAGCGCCGACGGCACGGCAAGGGGCTCGTGTCGCCACGCAACGACCTCGGCTACGCCGGCAACTTCCTGAACATGACCTTCGGGTCTGTGCCCGACGCCGAGGTCGTGCGCGCGTTCGAGATCTCGATGGTCTTGTACGCCGAGCACTCCTTCAACGCGTCCACCTTCACGGCCCGGGTCATCGCGTCGACCCTCTCGGACCTCTACTCCGCCGTCACGGGCGCGATCGGTGCGCTCAAGGGCCCGCTGCACGGCGGGGCGAACGAGGCCGTGCTCGCCACGCTCCTCGAGATCGGCACGCCCGACCGCGTCGAGCAGTGGCTCACGGACACCCTGGCACGCAAGGCCAAGGTCATGGGGTTCGGTCACCGCGTCTACCGTCACGGCGACTCGCGGGTGCCGACGATGAAGTCCGCGCTCGACGGTCTGATCGCGCACTTCGGCCGCCAGGACCTGGCCGAGCTGGCCGACACGCTCGAGGCGGCGATGCGCGCGCACACCGGGATCGAACCCAACCTTGACTACCCCACGGGCCCGGCGTACCACCTCATGGGGTTCGACACCCCGACGTTCACACCGCTGTTCGCCGCCAGCCGGGTCGTGGGCTGGACTGCTCACGTCATGGAGCAGCGCGCCGCTAACGCTCTGATCCGGCCCCTGAGCCAGTACGACGGGCCGGCGCGTCGGGCGGTGCCCCTCGCATGACAGTGCCGACGGGCCCCGGGGGATCCCCGGGGCCCGTCGGTCCGGACGCGTCAGTCGACGCGACCCGCTGAGCCTTGCTCGCCACCGATCTTGTGCACCACGATCGAGTTGGTCGACCCGACGACACCGACCGGTGCACCGGCGACGACCACGACGTAGTCGCCGACCTCCGCCAGACCGTTCGCACGCAGCGTCTGGTCGACCTGCTCGACCATCTCGTCCGTGCTGGTGACCGTGGGCGTCTGGTACGTCTGGACACCCCAGGAGAGGGAAAGCACGCTGCGCACAGCGGGCAGCGGCGTGAAGGCCAGCAGCGGGATGGACGAGCGCAGCCGCGACATGCGCCGCGCCGAGTCACCGGACTGCGTGAACGTCACGAGGTACTTCACCCCGAGGGTCTCGCCGATCTCGGCGGCGGCGCGAGTGATCGCCCCTCCACGCGTGCGCGGGGTGGAGCCGAGCGGCGCCATCCGCTCACGTCCGAGCTCCTCGGTCACCTCGATGATTCGCGCCATCGTCCGGACGCACTCGATCGGGTAGTCGCCGATGCTCGTCTCACCCGAGAGCATGACCGCGTCTGCCCCGTCGAGGACTGCGTTCGCGCAGTCCGACGTCTCGGCCCGCGTCGGACGCGGGTTCGTGATCATCGACTCGAGCACCTGCGTCGCGACAATGACCGGCTTGGCGTT
>JABBOW010000191.1 GCA_012927595.1 Cellulomonas sp. | reverse complement strand
TCGACGCGCGGACACGGGCGTGCCCCGTCGGCGTGATGGACTCCAAGCTGCTGACCCCCGCGGCTCGGACGGCCCTGCTTCCCGCACTCGGCCGGTGGGGACTGGCCCGTGCTGTGGGCCACGCCAGTGCCGCGGAGATCGACGCGGTCGGGATCATCGCGGCGCTGCGGCTCGCAGGGAACCGCGCGCTGGACGCTGTGGCGCTCGAGGTCGGGGCGGTCGGCACCGTGCTCCTCGACGGGTCGCACGACTGGCTCACGCCGCCCGCGCAGTGGTCGCTCTTCGACGCCGTCGGATCCGGCGAGGGGCTCGACGGGGAGCTCGACCGTGTCGGCCCCTGCTCGCACGACGATTCATGGCGGGCGCCTCCCCGGGTCCGCATGCTGGTCAAGGCTGACCTGACGTGCGCGTCGGTCGCGGCCGCGAGCGTGCTCGCGAAGTGCGAGCGCGACGACCTCATGGAACGGCTGGCAGCGGACTTCCCGGCTTACGCCTGGCACGCCAACAAGGGGTACGGGTCGCCCGACCACATCGCCGCGCTGCGTGCCCACGGACCAAGCCCGCTGCACCGGTGCAGCTGGAATCTCCCACTCGACGAGTAGACGCATCGGGGTGAACCTCGCGCCGCACCGTGCCGTCGGGGACGTGTGTGACACGACGTGCGCGGCGATGGGGGATGATGGCCGGGTGAGCGCGGAGGACCTGGAGAACTACGAGACCGACATGGAGCTCGCGCTGTATCGCGAGTACCGCGATGCCGTGGGGCTCTTCTCGTACGTCGTCGAGACCGAGCGCCGGTTCTACCTCGCGAACCACGTCGACCTGCAGGTGAGGTCCGCGGCCGGCGAGGTCTACTTCGAGGTGACCCTTGCCGACGCCTGGGTCTGGGACGTGTACCGCTCGGCGCGGTTCGTGAAGTCGGTGCGGGTCGTGACGTTCAAGGACGTCAACGTCGAGGAGCTGGCCAAGGCCGAGCTTGACCTCGGCGCCGGTGGCAGCTTCGTCCGCTGATGGCCGGTGACTTCGTCCGCTGAAGGGTTGCGGTCCTCTTCGCTGACCTGCCCACAGCCCAGGGGGAGTTCATGGCTTCCACCCCGGCGATCGCACGCGCTGCCACCGCGGCTGCGCCCGGCGATGCTCGGCGGCGGAGGTGGTCGCCATGCGGGCGAAGGACGCGGTCGGTAGGTATGGGGAAGATGTGGCAGCGGCCTATGTGCGCGACGCCGGGTGGGCCGTGCTCGACCGGAACTGGCGCGGTGAGCGTGGCGAGCTCGACCTTGTCGCCCTCGACGGCACCGAGCTGGTCGCGGTCGAGGTCAAGACTCGCCGGACCGCGACGTTCGGCAGCCCTGCCGAGGCTGTGACTCCGCGCAAGCTCGCACGGGTGCGGCGGCTGACGGCCCAGTGGCTCGCGGCGCATGACGTGCATCCCGAGTCGGTGCGGATCGACGTGGTGGCCGTTCTCGTCACCGGTCGCGGCGCCGCGCAGGTGGACCACCTCGTGGGGGTGGTGTGAGTGGTGCTGGGTCGCACCCTTGCGGTCTCCCTGCTCGGCCTTGCGGGACACGTCGTCGAGGTCGAGGCGCACCTCGCGGCGTCGTTGCCGGCGTTCTCGCTGGTGGGCCTTCCTGACGCCTCGCTCGCTGAGGCGCGCGACCGCGTCAGGGCGGCGGTGACCTCGAGCGGGTTGCCATGGCCCAACCGGCGGATCACCGTGAACCTCTCCCCGGCAAGCCTGCCGAAGTCGGGCTCTGGGTTCGATCTGGCGATCGCCGTCGCGACGCTGGCCGGCGCTGGCCTGATCGACCCGGCGGCAGCGCGCGGGGTGGTCCATCTCGGCGAGCTCGGGCTCGACGGGCGGCTGCGACCCGTCCGGGGCGTGCTCCCCGCCGTGGCGGCGGCTGTCGCAGCGGGTCATCGCAGGGTCGTCGTCCCCGCCGCCAACGCGCCCGAGGCGAGCCTCGTCCCCGGTGCCGTCGTTGTCGGAGCGCACAGCCTGGCCCAGGTCGCGCACGCCTACGGGGCGGACATCGACGTCCCTGACGTCGTTCCGGTGCCGTCCGACCACCTCGACGTCGCCCGTGCGGCGCCGGATGCCGACCTCGCCGACGTGCTCGGGCAGGACGAGGCTCGCATGGCGCTCGAGGTGGCGGCCGCGGGCGGGCACCACCTGCTGATGGTCGGACCGCCCGGCTCCGGCAAGACGATGCTCGCCGCGCGCCTGCCTGGGCTCCTGCCCGACCTGACCGAGGCCGAGGCGGTCGAGGTCACCGCCGTCCACTCGATCGCAGGGACGTTCGACCCGGTCGGCGGGCTCCTGCGCCGCCCGCCGTTCGAGGACCCGCATCACACTGCGACGCCCGCGAGCATCGTCGGCGGCGGCTCGGGCGTCCCACGGCCGGGCGCGGCGTCCCGAGCCCACCGCGGCGTGCTGTTCATGGACGAGGCTCCCGAGTTCTCCACCGCCGTCCTTCAGACGCTCCGTCAACCGCTCGAGCACGGTGAGCTCGTCATCCATCGCGCCTCGGGCGTTGCGCGCTTCCCCGCCCGCTTCCAGCTCGTGCTCGCGGCGAACCCGTGCCCGTGCGGCCGTGGGGTCGGCAAGGGTCTTGAGTGCACGTGCCGGTCCGAGCAGCGCCGCAGGTACTTCAGCAAGCTGTCGGGACCGTTGCTGGACCGGGTCGACCTCCAGGTCGACGTGCTCCCGGTGTCCCGGGCTGCGCTGGACCCCGGGAGCGTCGCGGAGTCGAGCGGCATCGTCGCCGCACGCGTCGCGGCCGCCCGCGCCGCGCAGGCCGAGCGACTCGCCGGAACGCCCTGGCGGACCAACGCCGAGGTGCCGGGTGCGTGGATGCGAGAGCGGCTGGGGCCAGACCGCCGGCTCGTGAGCGACCTCGACCGAGCGCTCGACCGCGGGCTCCTGAGCCTGCGCGGCGTCGACCGCGTTCTCCGGGTCGCCTGGACGCTTGCCGACCTCGCCGGACGGCAAGGGCCACGGCGTGACGACATCGGGCAGGCACTGCTGCTGCGCACGCGTGGTCAGGGGCTCGTATGAACGCGGCACAGATCGCCGTCGACGACGAGCTCGCGGCGCGCGTCGCGTGGAGCAGGTTGATCGAGCCGGGCGACGCGGTCGCGGGCGAGCTCGTCCGGACGCTGGGGGCCGGTCGCGCACTGGTCTGGGCGCGCGCTGCGGCATCGTCCGATGACGTCGCCACGCTCGTCACGGCGCTTGTTGACGCAGAGCCATCGCTCGGGGAGGTGCGGCGCCGCCTCGGTACCGCCGTCGGGCGATGGGCGGGGCGATTCGCCGACCTCGACCCGTCCCGCGACCTCGAGCGCATGCACCGGCTCGGAGGCGGCGTGCTGCACCCCGGATCGGTCGGTTGGCCGTCCGGTCTCGCCGACCTCGGCCCCATCGCGCCGATGTGTCTCTGGGTCCGCGGACGACTCGAGGTGTCGGCATCACTCGATCGATCGATCGCGCTCGTCGGTGCTCGGGCATCGACGTCCTACGGCGAGCACGTCGCGGTCGATCTCGCCGCCGGGCTCGCCGAGCACTCCACATGCGTGGTCTCGGGCGGTGCCTATGGCATCGACGCGGCTGCACACCGCGGATCGTTGGCTGCCGGCGGAACGACCGTGGCGCTGCTCGCCGGTGGTGTCGACCGTGCGTACCCCGTGGGCAACGCGCCCCTCCTCGAGCGCATCCTCGAGCAGGGCGGCAGCGTGCTGAGCGAGGTCCCGCCCGGCGGCGTGCCGAGCAAGGGCAGGTTCCTCATGCGCAACCGGCTGATCGCGGCCGTGAGTCGGGCCACCGTGGTCGTCGAGGCGGCATGGCGGTCCGGTGCGCTGAGCACGGCCAACCATGCGATCGCGCTGCTGCGCCCTGTCGGTGCCGTGCCGGGGCCCGTGACGTCGATGGCCTCTGCCGGGTGCCACCGGCTGCTGCGGGACGGTGCGGCAGTCTGCGTGACCGACGCGGCCGAGGTCCTCGAGCTTGCGGGGCGCGCGGGCGAGGACCTGCCTCCCGAGCGGGTGACCGAGACCCGCGACGGTGACGACCTGGACTGGGCGTCGCGCCGGCTCCTCGATGCCCTCCCGGGCCGCGCACCCATGGAACACGACGAGCTCGCTCGCACAGCCGGGCTGTCCGTCGGGGAGGTGCGTGGCGCGCTCGGCGTCCTCGAGCTCGCCGGTCTCGCGCGCCGCGTAGGTGCGGGGTGGGCGAGACCAGTTCGCGGACCGACGGGTCGTCGCCCTTGAGTCGTCACGAACGGCGGGAAAGGGTGATCGCCGCACCCCCACCGACCCGTGCATCGTTGTAGCAGTAATCGGACAAGGCGGCGCGTATCGCCCAGACCCGGGTGAAGTCTGGTTGACCCCGCTTGTAAGTCACATGTACGGCACGGCACCGTAGGGGCATGCACTCGGCCGCGGGCACGAGCGCGGCAACGGTGCAAAGCACCGATGTCGCGGATTTTGCCATGCATCTGAGAGCGCAGCGGGGTCTTTCGGAACACACCGTGCGCGCCTACGTGGGCGACATCGAGCACCTCATGGCGTTCGCCGGTCGGTACGGTCGGACCGAGATCACGGACGTCGACCTGGGGCTGCTGCGGGCATGGCTCGCCTCTATGGCGGCGGCTGAGCGGAGCCGAGCGACCCTCGCGCGCCGGGGGGCTGCGGCCCGGACATTCTTCGACTGGGCGCGTCGGACCGGGCGCGTGTCGACTGACCCGGCGCTCCGGCTCGCGAGTGCACGCCCCGCGAGCCCGCTGCCGACCGTCCTCAGCGTCGAGGCCACGGCCCGGTTGCTCGACGTCGCGCGCTCGCGTGCACAGGACGCCGACCCGGTCCACCTGCGGGACTGGGCGGCCCTCGAGCTGCTGTATGCCACGGGTGCACGGGTCGGCGAGCTCTGCGGCACCGACCTGGACGACCTCGACCTGTCCGAGCGGACGTTGCGCGTCGTCGGCAAGGGCGACAAAGAGCGGGTCGTCCCGTTCGGGGTGCCCGCAGCTGAGGCGGTCCAGGCGTGGCTCGACCGAGGGCGCCCGGCGCTCGCCGGTGACCTCGCCGGTCGCGCGCTGCTGCTGGGCCGCCGCGGCGGACGTGCCGATCAGCGACAGATCCGCGCTGTCGCGCACGTGGTGGCCGCACTCTCCGGTGTCGACGACGTCGCGCCGCACGCCTTGCGGCACACAGCTGCGACGCATCTCCTGGAGGGCGGCTCCGACCTGCGCAGCGTCCAGGAAGTCTTGGGTCATGCGAGCCTCGCGACGACCCAGCGGTACACGCACGTCACGGCCGAGCGCCTGCGTACGTCATTCGAGCAGGCGCATCCACGCGCATGATGAGGGAAATGGGGGACAACATGACTGCGCAGCCGGAAATGGTCGTGTCCATGGCCGCGCACACGCGGCGTCCAGTGGCAGCGCCTGATGGCATCGTCCCGCGTCCCCGCAGAGCCGTTGGTACCCCGACCGACCAGCTCGACACCGTCCCCCGGCAGCTGGGCCCTCGGGGGCTGGTGGAGACGGTCGAGGCCCTCGAGGTCGACCCCATCACCGCCGCTTGGCAGGAGTTCAAGGCGGGTGCCGGGCGACTCGTCCGCGAGCGGCTGATCCTGCACTACGCACCTCTCGTGACAGCTGTGGCGTCGCGTGTGGGCATGCGTCTGCCGAGCTCCGTCGAGCAGGCCGATCTCGTGTCCTACGGGATGTTCGGTCTGATCGACGCGATCGAGAAGTACGAGCTCGATCGTGCCGTCAAGTTCGAGACCTACGCGAGCGCCCGGATCCGGGGCGCGATCATCGACGAGCTGCGCGCGATGGACTGGGTCCCGAGGTCGGTGCGCACCAAGGCGCGCGCCGTGGACCGCGCGTACGCCGAGCTGGAGAGCGAGCTGCACCGGACTCCGAGCGAAGTCGAGGTCGCCGCACGTCTCGAGCTGGGCGTCGGTGAGCTGCGCGCGGTCTTCACCCAGCTGTCGACCGTGAACGTGGTCGCGCTGGACGAGCTCGTCGGCTCAGGCGCAGAGCGCTCGGACCAGGTGACGTTGATCGACATGCTCGGTGACTCGCGCACCCCGGACCCGGCTGGCTCGTTCGAGGCGCAGGAGACCAAGTTCCTGCTTGCCCGCGCCGTTGAGCAGCTCGGCGAGCGCGAGAAGATCGTCCTCGTCCTGTACTACTACGAGGGCATGACGCTCGCTGAGATCGGCCGGGTGCTCGGGAGATCCGAGTCCCGGATCTCCCAGATGCACACCGCGGCGATGCTGCGCTTGCGCGCGAAGCTCTCGGAGAGTGAGCGGAGCTGATCTGTGCCTGGCGCTCACTCGTCGAGCGGCAGGAGAACGACCGGCCCGTGGAGCGGTAGCAGGCTCATCGGGTCCAGGTAGGTGTCGCCATCGCGCACACCCCAGTGCAGACATCGCCGGGGAGCGCAGTGCGTCGCGATGTCCGCGAGCGTCCCGACGAGCTGGCCCCCAGTGACGGGCTCTCCGACAGGCACTGAGCCGATCACGGGCTCGAGGCTGCTGCGTCGACCGTCCGGATGGCTGACCACGACGACGGGCCGACCTGCCACCGGTCCCGCGAACGTCACGATCCCCCCGGCCGGAGCGAGTACGGGCGCGCCGTCGGAGGCAGCAAGGTCGACGCCCCGGTGGCCGGCGGCCCAGGGGGCGGGCGGCGCATCGAAGGCATGCATGACGGTGACGGGTGGGTCGAGCGGCGGTGCGTACGTCAGCGTTACTGCACCTGCACCTGCACCTGCACCTGCACCTGCAGCGGCGGCCAGGGTCGCGCGGTCGAACGCCGTCGGGGAGCCGGCGGGTGCCGGGCTGCCGCACGTCAGTGCGCTCGCGGCGAGGGCGAAGGCTGCGGCGGCGCCGACAACCGCGAGAGTCGAGGTCATCCGTTCACGCTGCAGTGTCGTGGACCACCACGTCGCGCGGGCACGTCGAACCTGTGGACGGGAGCGCCGAACGCCCGGTCGGGGGTGGTCGGGCGTTGGTCGGCGCACGGCCAGCGCGCACCGCATGCCTCGCCGTGTCCGCTAGACTTGCGCACGCGACCGGCACGTGCTGGTCGACATCGCGCGTCACAGTCTCCATCCCCGTTTCTGACCCGGTCCCGTCGGGTCGCTGCGAGGGTCGAGGGTCTGCGCTGGCACCGGTCCGGGCTCGTTGAGCCCGGCGCCAGCAACGGCGTGACGCCAGGGGCATCGGCCGACCGGCCGATGCCGACAACCGAGATGCGGGTCCGTACGCGGACCCGGTCAGTTGCGCGCCCCACACCGGGGGCGCGCCGCACGACGGGGCAAGGCCCGCGGGCACCGGGCCCCCCAGC
>JABBOW010000125.1 GCA_012927595.1 Cellulomonas sp. | reverse complement strand
AGGAGCGCACGCGCATCCTCGACCTCGTCGAGGACTACCGCGCGCGCAAGCGCGCCGCCGATGCGCTCGACTTCGGAGATCAGGTCGCGCTCGCGGCACGGCTCGCGCGCGAGTTCTCAGATGTGGGTGCGGGCGAGCGGGCCAGGTTCCGGGTCGTGCTGCTCGACGAGTACCAGGACACCTCGTACGCGCAGCTGACGCTGCTGGCCGCGCTGTTCGGCGACGGCCACCCGGTGACAGCGGTCGGCGACCCGCACCAGTCGATCTACGGCTGGCGCGGCGCGAGCGCCGGCGGCCTCGACCGGTTCCCGGAGACGTTCCCGGTCCACGAGCACGCGCCCGACGGGTCGGTGCACCACCGGCTCGCCGACGTGCACCTGCTGTCGACCTCGTGGCGTAACGACGCGGCGATCCTCGCGGCGGCCAACCACGTCGCTGAGCCCCTGCGCCGGGCAAGCACACAGGTCGAGGTCCCCGAGCTCGTCACCCGGCCCGGTGCGGGTCCTGGACTCGTGCGCGCGCACGTCGCCGCGACGCTCGAGGAGGAGGCCGCGGCTGTCGCGCGGTTCCTCGCCGAGCGCTGGCAACCCGGGACAGCCGGGACCGAGCGGGTGAGCGCCGCGGTCCTGTGCCGCAAGCGGGCCCAGTTCACCGTGCTGCGTCGGGCGCTGCGCGACGCCGGGCTGCCCGTCGAGGTCGTCGGGCTCGGCGGGCTGCTCTCGACGCCCGAGGTCGTCGACCTCGTGGCCGCCCTGCAGGCCGCCCACGACCCGTCCCGCGGCGACGCGCTCATGCGGCTGCTCACCGGTGCACGGACCCGCCTCGGTGCGGCGGACCTGCATGCGCTCGGCGCGTGGTCGGCAGAGCAGGCCGCAGGGCTCGGCCGACACCGGCGGCCGGCCGCGGCGGGAGCGACCAGCGAGAGAGCCGTCCCGGTCGAGGGCGACGTCGTGGACGAGCGCAGCATCGTTGATGCCCTCGACGAGCTGCCGCCGACCGGCTGGCACAGCCACTCGGGGCGGTCGCTGACGGGGGTCGGCCGGGCGCGTCTGGTCGAGCTCGCCGAGCTGCTGCGCACGCTGCGCTCGCACACGTACCTCTCGCTGACCGAGCTCGTCGGGGAGGCCGAGCGGCTGCTCGGGCTGGACATCGAGGTGGCCGCACGCGCGGGGGCGACGGCGGGCCGGGCACGGGCGCACCTCGATGCGTTCCGCGACGTCGCCGTGCAGTTCGCAGACGGCGCCGACCGTCCGACCCTCGGCGCGTTCCTCGCGTGGCTCGCGGCGGCGCAGTCCCACGAGAACGGACTCGACCTCCCCGTCACCGAACCGGACCCCGATGCGATCCAGCTCATCACCATTCACGCTGCCAAGGGCCTCGAGTGGGACGTCGTCGCGGTCGCCGGTCTCGTCGACGGAGGACTGCCGGCCGTCCGAACCACAGGTAAGGACGGCCCGTCGGACTCGGCGTGGCTCACGGGTCTCGGCCGGTTGCCCTACCCGTTGCGCGGCGACCGGGCCGACCTGCCCACCTTCGCGTATGCGGGCGCGGACAACCCGAAGGACTTGGACCGCCGACGCAGCCGGTTCCTCCTGGCCGCCGGCGACCACCAGGTCGCCGAGGAGCGCCGGCTCGCCTACGTCGCGATGACGAGGGCTCGTTCTGCGCTGCTGCTGACCGGTGCGTGGTGGGGAGACGGCACCGGCTCCCGACGCCCTTCCCTCTTCCTGACCGAGCTCGCGGATGCAGGCCTGGTCGACCCCGACGACTGGTCCGCAGAGCCGTCCGGCGGTGAGTCGAACCCGCGCACGGTGGCCCAGATGCCGCCGCTGTGGCCCGCCGACCCGTTCGGGGCCGTCGTGGACGGCTCGCCGCCGCCGAGGCGCTCCGCGGTCGAGTCCGCTGCCGCGGCCGTCCGGACGGCGATCGCCGCGGCATCGCAGACCCGCGCGGTGCCGGTACGCGCGATGCTCGGCCCAGCAGCGCTCGACGACGCTGCGCTGCCCGACCCCCGAGGTGCGAGCTGGGAGCACCTGGCGGACGTGCTGCTCGACGAGCGCGACCGGGCCGCCTCGCCGTCGAACGACGTGGAGCTGCCCGCGCACCTTTCGGCGTCCGCGGTCGTGCGCCTCGCCGCCGACCCGCAGGCGTTCGCGCTCGCTCTGCGTCGGCCGATACCGCTCGAGCCGTCCGCGCAGGCCCGGCGCGGCACGGCTTTCCACGCCTGGGTCGAAGGCTGGTTCGGTGCGGCCTCGCTCGTCGATGTCGACGCGCTGCCGGGGGCTGATGACGACTCGGTCCGGGTCGATGCCGACCAGGCAGCGCTGCAGGCGGCCTTCCTGGCGACTGGATGGGCCGACCGCGCGCCGCTCGAGGTCGAGGTCGACATCGAGACGTCCGTCGCGGGCTATGTACTGCGCTCACGCGTGGACGCGGTGTTCGCTGACCCGGACCGTCCCGACGTGCCGGGTGCGGTCGTCGTCGTGGACTGGAAGACGGGCGCGCCGCCGTCTGATCCGGTCCAGGTCGCGGCGCGGGAGCTGCAGCTTGCCGTGTACCGGCTAGCGTGGTCGCGGTGGAAAGGCACACCGCTCGACCAGGTGGGCGCGGCGTTCTGCTACGTCGGGGTGGGCCGGACGGTCCGGCCCGAGCGGTTGCTCGACGAGGCGGAGATCACCGAGCTGTTGGCCGGTGCCGCCGAGCAGCGCGCGGCCGCGGGGCCGGGCCGCACTGCGGACGCCCAGGCGGCCCCCGACCCGGTCAGCTGAGGGCGCGGGCCGGCTGGTCGGCGTCGGTCGTGTGCTCGTCGAGCTCGTGGAGCATCTGCACCGCGTCGTCGACCACGTCGTCGTTGCCCGAGCGCACGCCATACAGCAGCCACCGGGCCAGGGCGAGCTCGCCCGCGAGCAGCCCGCGGTCCGTCAGGTGCGGGTCGAGCAGCTCGGTCCGGCGCAGCTGGTACGCCTCCATGATCGAGTCGACGGACTCCTGCGGTGCGGCGACCAGGAGCCACGACAGGTCGTCGGCGGGGTCGGCCACCTTCGCGTCACCCCAGCTGAGGATCCCGGTGACGGCGCCGCCGGCGGTCAGGACGTGCTCCGCCGTGAGGTCGCCGTGCACGAGCGTCGGGGAGAAGCGCCAGAGCGCGACGTCCTCGAGCCGCTCCTCCCAGCGTCGCAGGAGTCGCGGCGGGACCTTGCCGGTCCGGGCAGCCTCGTCGACCTCGGCCTGCCGACGGTCGCGATATGCGGGCGCGTCGTACACCGGCAGCCCGGCGTTCTCGACGATCGCTGTCGGCAGCTCGTGGATGGCGGCGATGGCACGCCCGAGCGACGCGGCGAGGCCGGGCCCGGGGCTGAGCGCCTCGAGCCGGAGCGCGTGCCCGACGACCTCGGGGTACACGACGGCGCGACCACCCTCAGGCAGGTGGGCGAACCCGGCGGCACGGGGCACGTCGAACGGCAGCCTTCCCACGTCGACCTCCGCGACGACGCCGTCGAGCAGCGCGACCTCGGCTTCGAGGGCCGCGCCCGCACCCGCGTGGATCGGCGCGCGCACGATCCAGCGCTTGCGCACGGAGTCGATGACCACGGCCGTGTCGAAATCGGTGCCGGCGACCTGGGGTCGCCGTACGTCGAAGGCGTCAAGTCCCGGGACGGCGACCGTCGCCAGGGCAGCGAGAGCGAGCGGAGAACGGGGCACCGACCCAGGATAGGCGCCCCTCCAGGGAAGGGCATGGAGCGCTTGGGCGTGTCTGCGATGTCCGGGTTGCGCGCGTACCGTGTCGGGGTGATCTCCGCCGAGCTCCCGCTGTCCCGGACGACGACGGACCGTGCAGCGGACCTGCGCGAACGCCCCGACCTGGTCGCGGCGTTGCTCACGGACCCGACGACGCGCGTGCTGATGGTGCACGACGGGTCGGTCGTCACGCGCGGTGACGGCAACCCGGAGCTCGTCCTCCTCCCGGCCGGTCAGGCTGCGCTCCTTGCCCCGGGCGGCGAGCTTCCCGAGGGGTGGATCTTCCTGGGGGTCGACGACGTCGACCGGTTGCCCGGGGTCAGCCCCACCGAGACCCGGCCGGCGGGGGCTCGCGCCTATCTCGCGCGGCTCGTTCCCGACGTCGACGCTGCGGTGCTGCTCGCGGGGGACCAGTGGTCGTCGCTGCGTGAGATCGGCGCTGTGCTCTCGGCGCGCGACGCCGGGCTTGCCACAGCAGCGGTCGCGCTCGAGCGGTGGCACGTGCGCCATCCGCGCTGCCCCCGGTGCGGCGCGGCCACGCGTTCGGAGCAGTCCGGCTGGGTCCGCCGGTGCCTTGTCGACGGCTCGGAGCACTACCCGCGCAGCGACCCGGCGGTCATCATGGCGGTCGTCGACGAGGCGGATCGCATCCTGCTCGGGCACGGCGCTCTGTGGCCCGAGCACCGGTACTCGACGCTGGCAGGGTTCGTGGAGCCGGGCGAGTCGGTCGAGCACGCGATCAGGCGCGAGGTCCGCGAGGAGGTCGGCGTGATCGTGGGCGCTGTCGAGTACCGCGGCAGCCAGCCGTGGCCGTTCCCGGGGTCCCTGATGCTCGGCTTCCGCGCGCACGCGCTGTCGACGGACATCACCGTCGATGCCGTCGAGGTGACCGCGGCCCGCTGGTTCACCCACATGGAGCTGCGCGCGGGGATCCGGTCTGGGTGGGTCGGGCTGCCCAACAACACCTCGATCGCGCATGCGCTCATCGAGGAGTGGTACGGCTCGGAGCTGCCCGACGCGATCTGAGCGACCCTCGTCGTCAGCCGGCTGCCGTCGTCCGTCGGCTTCCGTCGTCAGCCGAGCCTCGTCGTCGGCGGACGAGCTATGCCGTCGAACGGGCGCGCGGCGACGTCAGCTGCCAAGCCGCGCGCGCACGTCGGCCAGGGACGGGTTGGTCGCTGCCGAACCGTCGGGGAACACGATGGTCGGCACAGTCTGGTTGCCGCCGTTGACCTGCTCGACGAACGCGGCCGCGTCAGGCTGCTCCTCGATGTTGACCTCGGTGTAGCCGATCCCCACGGAGTCGAGCTGCGACTTCAGCCGGCGGCAGTACCCGCACCACGTCGTCGAGTACATCGTGATGGTGCCGGCCTGGGGCAGCGTCTGCGTGGTCATCGGTCCCTCTCGCGCGTGGGTGGTCGAGGTTTCCAACGCACGGCGGCCCGGATCCCTTCCCGGGGGCCTTCCTTGCTGGACCGGCGTCCCGCGTGTCAGCTAGGGCTGAGACAATCGTGGACGATGACTTCCGACGATCTCCTGGCCGCGCTCGACGCGGACCAGCGCGCTGTCGCACTCGCGCTGACGGGTCCCGTGTGCGTGCTCGCGGGTGCCGGGACGGGCAAGACGCGCGCCATCACGCACCGGATCGCGTACGGCGTGCGTACGGGCGTCTACCGCCCGACGACGGTCCTCGCTGTCACCTTCACGGCCCGCGCCGCGGGCGAGATGCGCACGCGCCTGCGTGAGCTCGGGGTGGCAGGCGTGCAGGCCCGGACCTTCCACGCCGCCGCGCTGCGTCAGCTGGGGTTCTTCTGGCCCAAGGTCGTCGGCGGGGCGCCCCCGCGGATCCTCGAGCACAAGGCGCCGGCAGTCGCCGATGCGGCGCACCGCTTGAACCTGCCGGTCGACCGGATCTCAGTGCGTGACCTCGCCTCGGAGATCGAGTGGGCCAAGGTCTCCCTCGTCACGTCCGACGACTACGTGCGCGCAAGCGTCGCCATCGACCGCCCTGCCCCGGCGGGCTTCGACCGGCAGGCGGTGGCGCGCCTCATCGCGGCCTACGAGGAGGTCAAGACCGAGCGTGGGGTCATCGACTTCGAGGATGTCCTGCTGCTGCTCGCTGCGATGCTCGGGGAGCGCCGGGACGTCGCGGAGGAGGTCCGGGCCCAGTACCGCCACTTCGTGGTCGACGAGTACCAGGACGTGTCGCCGCTGCAGCAGCACCTGCTCGACCAGTGGCTCGGCGGGCGCGAGGAGCTGTGCGTCGTCGGTGATCCGAGCCAGACGATCTACTCCTTCACCGGCGCGACGCCGCACCACCTGCTGACGTTCACCACGGCGCACCCCGCTGCGCAGGTGGTGCGGCTCGTGCGCGACTACCGCTCGACGCCGCAGGTCGTCAGTCTGGCTAACAACCTGCTCGCCGGCGCCGAACGGGAGGCCCGGCTCAGGGGCACCCGCCGGACGGGTGCGAGCGCCCCGCTCGAGCTGATCGCGCAGCGTCCAACCGGACCGCCCGTGGGCTTCGCAGCGTACGACGACGATGAGTCGGAAGCCGCCGGGATCGCAGCACGCGTCGGCCAGCTCGTGACCGCGGGCACCCGACCGAGCGAGATCGCCGTGCTGTACCGCACGAACGCGCAGTCGGAGGCGTTCGAACAGGCCCTGGCGTCGGCAGGGGTCGGATACCTCGTGCGCGGCGGCGAGCGGTTCTTCGCCCGCCGCGAGGTCCGCGACGCGCTCATGCTGCTGAGGGGCGCGGGTCGCGCTGTCGACCCGCTTACGCCGATGCCCGAGGTCGTCCGCGACGTCCTGATCTCGGCGGGCTGGTCCCATGAACCCCCCGCGGCACGCGGTGCGGCGCGGGAGCGGTGGGAGTCGATGCAGGCGCTGGTGGCGCTCGCCGACGACCTCGCGGCGGCCGCCGAGACCACGGGGGGACGCGCGAGCCTCGCCGACCTGGTCGCCGAGCTCGACGAGCGCGCATCCGCCCAGCACGCCCCGACGCTCGAGGGGGTCACGCTCGCGTCGCTGCACGCCGCGAAGGGGCTCGAGTGGGATGCGGTGTTCCTCGCGGGGATGAGCGAGGGCCTCATGCCGATCTCGCTCGCCGAGACGGACGGTGCGGTCGCCGAGGAGCGTCGGCTGCTCTACGTGGGGATCACCCGCGCGCGCGAGCACCTCGAGCTGTCGTTCGCGCGGTCACGCAATCCGGGCGGGCGGGCGTCGCGGCGCCGTACGCGCTTCCTCGACGGCCTGTGGCCGGGCGAGGAGGGGCGATCAGGCCGCTCGGCCGGCAACGGTCGGGGCGCGGGCGGTCGGTCGGCGACCCACGTGCGCGTGCCGGGCTCGGCGTCGTCCCGCGAGCTCTCCACCGACGCCGACCTGGAGCTCTACGAGCGCCTGCGCGGCTGGCGTGCGGGAGTTGCGACGCAGACCTCGCGGCCCGCCTACACCGTGCTCGTGGACGCGACGCTCGCCGCGATCGCGCAGCTCAAGCCCGGCTCGATCGCCGAGCTCGCACGGATCAACGGCATCGGCCCGGCCAAGCTCGACAAGTTCGGGCCGTCGGTACTCGCGGTCGTCGCGGGCGGCGCGCCCGACGCAGCGGGCGGTCACTGAGCGTCCCGGTCGCGCGTGCTCCGGGCCACCCGCCCGACCCGGGGCG
>JABBOW010000118.1 GCA_012927595.1 Cellulomonas sp. | reverse complement strand
CCAGCAGCACAACACCGACGTCGCCACCCAGCTCGACAAGCCCCTCCTCTGGGACATGACCGTGCAAGCAATCGCGACCCTCTCAGCCCGCTCGGCGGTGCGCGCATGACGGGCATCGACCGGGTTCTCGACACCCGGAAGGAGGGTTGAACATGCAGGAGGAGCGAGCGAAGCCCCAGAAGATGGTCCTGGACTGCGACACCGGTGTCGACGACACGCTCGCGATCCTCTATGCAGCCCTGCACCCGGACGTCGAGCTGCTCGCGGTCGGTTCAGTGTGGGGAAACGTCGACATCGCCACGGCGACGAGGAACTGTCTCCACACGGTTCACATGGCCGGTCGGGCGGACGTCCCGGTCGCCCGTGGTGCGGCCGGGCCGCTCATCGGGACCCCGCCCGTCTACGCCTACCACGTCCACGGTGACGACGGCCAGGGCAACGCCGGCACCGGACGCGGGGTCGGCGCGGCGATCGCTGGGACCGCAGCCGAGCAGATGATCCGGCTCGCCCGAGCCCACCCAGGCGAGGTCGAGATCGTCGCGGTCGGACCGCTCACGAACGTTGCGCTGGCCCTCGGGCTCTGTCCGGAGCTGCCTGAGCTCGTCCACGGCGTAACGATCATGGGGGGAGCAGCCCTCGCGCCCGGCAACGTGACCGAGGTCGCGGAGGCGAACATCTGGTGCGACCCGGAGGCCGCCGCCGCCGTCTTCAACGCACCGTGGCGCCTGACGATGGTCGGCCTGGACGTCACGATGCGCACAACCCTGGACGACGGGCACCGCGCCCGGCTCGCCGCCGGGGGCACCATCGGCCAGTACACCTCGCGGATCCTTGACCACTATCTCGACTACTTCGCCGCCGCCTCGTTCGGCGAGCGGCGCAGCTGCCTGCACGACGCCCTCGCCGTCGCTGTTGCGGCCAGGACGCTGGTGCCGAGCAGCGCGCCCACCGTGAACGCGTTCGTCGTCCTGGGCGACGGGCCGACCCGCGGGCAGACGGTCTGTGACCTGCGCGGCATGTACATGGGCTACCCGCACCAGGACGGCGCGCACTGCCGTGTCGTCCTGGAGACCGACCCGCACTTCGCCGACGAGATCGTGGCTCTCATCGCCGCCGCCGGCGATTCCGCAGTACCGCTCAACAAGGAGGGCCGGACATGATCGACCTGACAGGACAGGTGGCGCTCGTCACCGGAGCGGCGAGGGGGATCGGCCGCGCGACCGCGGTGGCCCTCGCCGAGGTCGGCGCGGCCGTCGTCGTGACAGACATCGCGCGGCAGGTGGATGGGCTCACCTACGGCACGGCTACGGGTGACGACCTGGCGTCGACTGTCGCCGCGATCGAGACCGCCGGCGGCCGCGCGGTCTCAGCGGTGGTCGACGTCCGCGACCATGCTGCGCTCGTCAGCGCGGTCGAGCAGGCCGAGAGTGCCTTCGGCGGGCTCGACATCGTCGTCGCCAACGCGGGTGTCGCGAGCTGGCCCACGTCGACCTGGCAGGCGACTCCCGAGCAGTGGCAGACGATGATCGACGTCGTTCTCACCGGCACGTGGAATACCTGCCGGGCCGCGATACCGGCGATCCTGCGGACCGGACGCGGTGGCTCGATCGTGATGGTCGGCTCGACCGCGGCGGTCAAGCCGTTGCCCACGATCGGGCACTACGCGGCTGCGAAGAACGGTCTTGTCGGGCTGCTCAAGAGCCTTGCACTCGAGCTGGCGGCAGCCAGCATCCGGGTCAACGCGGTCCACCCGGGTGGGACCGGGACCGAGATGACCCAGAACCCTGCAGCCGAGCACTGGCAGGCGACGGCCCATGGGGTGGCTGGAGCACTCGAGCTGCCGATGCCCATCCACCGGATGGAGGCGATCGACGTGGCCTATGCGGTGCGCTGGTTGTGCTCGTCGGAGGCGCGCTACATCACCGGAGCGCAGATCGTGCTCGACGCCGGCGCGACGCTCCAGTAGGGAGAGCGGCCGTGACGGACGAGGGCGGATCGAGTCGCACCGGCTCCGCCACGACCCGATGGCCAGTTCGTCGGACCGACGAACGCAAGACCCACCAGGAGAGAAGAGAACTGATGACTACCAGCCCTGTCATCCTGTCCGACGCTGTCGCCGACGCGCTGGCGGAAGACCGCCCCGTCGTCGCCCTGGAGTCGACGATCATCTCCCACGGGTTCCCGCGGCCGAGGAACCTCGAGGCGGCACGGCAGTTCGAGGCGGTGCTCTTGGACGCCGGCGTCACCCCGGCGACCATCGCTGTGGTCGACGGAGTGCCGCACGTGGGGCTCGACGAGGACCAGTTGCGCCGGATCGCCGAGGACCCCGCTGTGGTGAAGGTGTCGAGCCGGGACCTGGGGATCGCGATGGTCCAGAAGGTCACCGGTGCCACGACCGTCGCCGCGACGGCGGTCCTTGCCCATCATGCCGGGATCCGGGTCTTCTCGACCGGCGGACTGGGCGGCGTCCATAGAGGAGCCTCGCAGTCGTTCGACGTGTCGGCAGACCTCGCCATCCTGTCGAGGCTGCCGATCACAGTCGTGTCGGCCGGTGTGAAGTCGATCCTCGACATCCACGCGACGCTTGAACGTCTCGAGACGCTCGGGGTCACCGTGCTCGGGTACCGGACGTCGCACTATCCCGCGTTCTACCTGTCGGACTCGGGCTACGAGATCGACTGGCAGGTCGAGTCGGCGGAGGAGATCAGCGCGGTGATGGCGGCGCAGGACGACCTTGGTCTGCAGCACGCCGTGCTGGTGGCCAACCCGCTCCCCGTCGAGCAACAGCTGGATCCCGAGCTCCACGACCGCGTGCTGCGTGAGGCCCTCGCTGCGGCGGACCTCGTCGGCGTCAGCGGCAAGGACATCACCCCCTTCCTGCTGGCCTATCTCCAGGAGCACACCCACGGCGCGAGCCTCGAGGTCAACATCGACATCGCCGTCAACAACATCGCGCTCGGTGCCCGGATCGCGACCGCGTGGGCCGGTCGTGGCGTACCTCGGGCGTGAGGGCAGGCCGGCAGAATCCGGCCGCCGGGTGATCGTCGTCGGGGACATCATCAACGATGTCCTGGTGCGGCCGCTGTCCGCGGTGACCACCGACTCCGACACGCGGGCAGAGATCATCCGCCGCCCCGGTGGGTCTGCGGCGAACCTCGCATGCTGGCTCGGCAGTCTCGGCAGCCCCGTGAGCTTCGTCGGACGGGTCGGCCATGCCGACCACGCCTACCACTGCGAGTACATGACGAGGTTCGGGGTGGATGCGCGCCTCGCGGTGGACTGGGACCGAGAGACCGGGACGATCGTCATCATCGTGGATGCGGACGGCGGCCGCACGATGCTCGTGGATCGCGGGGCGAACCTCGACCTCACGCTCCTGGATGTCCCCGTCGAGTTGCTGGAGCAGGCCTCGGTCCTCCATCTCACCGGGTACTCCTACTTCGAAGAGGGAGTTCGGGCGGTCGCTCTCGCGCTCATGTCCAGCGCCCGTGAGCGAGGCGTGGCGCTCTCGGTGGACCCGAGCTCGGTCGCCTTCCTCGAAGACGTCGGACCCGAGCGATTCCTCTCCTGGACCGCGGGCGCGCAGCTCTGCTTCCCCAACCGGGACGAGGCCGCGGTGCTCTCCGGCTGCTCTGACCCCGTCGTCGGCGCGGAACGGCTGTGCACGTACTACGAGACGGTGGTCGTCACGCTCGACGGTGACGGCGCGGTCGTCGCACGTCGCGGGTCACGGCCGGTTGCGGTGCCCGCGCTCCGCGTGCGTCCGGTGGATACAACGGGGGCCGGTGACGCCTTCTGCGCAGGCTTCCTCGACACCTGGTTGCGCTGCCCAGACCCCGTCGCGGCAGCAGTAGCGGGCGTCCGCGTCGCCCGGGACGCCGTCGTGCGCATGGGCGCCCGCCCGCCTGCCCCGCCCGCCAAGAACCTTGCCCGAACGATCTGACAAACCAAGGACGCACCATGACGCAGCCGATGATCATCGACACCGACACAGCCTCCGACGACGCCGTCGCGCTCGTTCTCGCTCTCAGGGACGACCGCGTCGACGTACGTGCCATCACGGTTGTCTCCGGGAACGTGCCGGTGGCAATGGGGGTCCAGAACGCCCTCTACACGCGCGAGCTATGTCGCTCGAGGGTTCCGGTGCACGCCGGTGCCGACAGGCCCCTCCTGCGACACCACACCTTCGCCCACGACGTCCACGGCGCGGACGGCATGGGAGACATCGGACTTCCGCTCAGCGGGCGGGAGCCCGACCCAGGCCACGCCATCGACGTGATCATCGATCTCGCTCGCCGCCGTCCGGGAGAGCTCACGCTGGTGACTCTCGGGCCGCTGACCAACATCGCGCTCGCGCTCCGCAAGGCGCCCGACATCGCCGGACTCTTCCGTCGGGTCGTGATGATGGCGGGCACGGGAGACGGGACCGGTAACGTCACGCCCACGGCCGAGTTCAACATCTATGTCGACCCCGAGGCCGCAGACATCGTCTTTCGGTCAGGGATGCCACTCGAGATGGTCGGCTGGGACGTCTCGCGCAATGACGCAGCGCTGAGCCCGGCGGACGCTGCCGAGCTCGCATCCGTCGGCCCGCTCGGGGAGTTCTGCGTCGACATCCAGCGTCAGCTCGTCGAGTTCTGCCGTTCAGTCACCCACATCGACGGGTTCGACCTCCCCGACCCCGTGACGATGGCCGTCGCGATCGACCCGACGATTGCGGTGCGCGTCGACCACCGGCATGTCTCGATCGAGACGACGGGAGCGCACACGACCGGGATGACGGTCGTGGACAACCTCGGCGTGACAGGGCGGGCACCCGACGTCCACGTTGTCCGGTCGGTCGACCGCGATCGCTTCATCGGTCTCCTTCACGCGGCCTGCACAGACTGAAAGCGGACCCAAGGCGCGGGAGTTTCTTCGCGACCCGGCGTCCGCCCGCAGGCGCTCGACTCCCCCAGGCCGCACGGCCTCCCCTGACCGCAGTACCGGAAGGAGCCCTCGATGGCCGACCTCGGATCCGACGCGCAGCCCCCTGCGGGGTTGGTCGCCGCGCAGTCGGTCGCCCAACGGACCGACAACACCCTGATCTCCCGGGGGGTAGCGGTCGGGACCAGCGAGATCGGGCCCGCCGCGCAGGTCGCGGCAATCGTCGGCGAGCTGGGAGCGTCCGGCTTGGGGCCACCATCCACGACGAGAGTGGGCCTCAGCGCGCTCGTCACACATCCGGATCTCCCCATGCAACAGCGCCGTGCGGGTGAGGGGGACTACCTCGTCCTCGATGTCGCGCCGGCTGTCGAGGGATGGCTCGGCGACTGCTGCCGGACGTTCGTAGTCGGTGGTGGGCCCGAGAAACACTGCTTGGTCGGAGAGGTCGAGCGCATCCAGTCGGCGCTGATCGACCACGTCCGTCCTGGGATGCCGGCAGGCGAACTGTTCTCCTTCGGTGCCGCCCTCGTCGCGGACGCCGGGCCGAAGATCCTGGACCTCCTGGACAACATCGGGCGGACGAGCGGCCGGGAGCTCGCCGCTGAGGGCTGCATCGACGCGAGCAACGACACACCAATGTGGGGAGCGTGGACCATCGAGCCGCACGTCGGCACACAGGCACGAGGTGTGAAGGTCGATGACATGCTTCGGCCGCCGCACCACGGATCGGCGGTGGTCCTGTGACCGGGCACTACCCGTGGTCGGCATGACGGCGGTCGTCCTCGCGCTGTCCGCCAGCATGATCTTTGGGACCAGCGATTTCCTGGGTGGCACGGTCACCAGACGCATCCCGCTCACCACGGTGCTCCTGCTCTCCCAGGTGGCCGCTCTGCTGGTGCTCCTTCCCGACGCGCTTCGCGGCGGGCTGGACCCATCCGCCCCGGGTGTCCTCGCGTGGGGGGTGGCCGCGGGGGTGGCTTCTGCCATCGCGATCGGCTCGCTGTTCCAGGCGCTCGCCAGCGGGACCATGGGCGTGGTCGCGCCGATCAGCGCGCTCGGCGTGCTCGTCCCGGTCGGGGCCGGGCTGATGGACGGCGACCGGTTCAGCGTGGCCCTCGCGGTAGGTCTAGCGGTGGCCGTTGTCGGTTCGGTGCTGGCGACCGGCCCTGAGCTGCGACATGGCGACGGCCCACATGTCAGCCGCCGGCCCATCGTCCTCGCCGTCGTGGCTGCTGCCGGGTTCGGTAGCGCCAACCTGTGCCTCGCACGCGGGAGCGCCGTCGATCTCAGCACCACCGTCACGGTCTCGGCCGTGACGAGCCTCGTCGTTTACGCCGCGGCCGCACTCGTGCTGCGCCGCGCACCGGTGCTTCGCGCCCGTGACCTGCCGTTGGTGCTGGCGATCGGGTTGCTGAGCATCGCCGGAATGGTGCTGCTCGCCGCGGCCACCCGCGCCGGTGCGCTTTCTGTGGTGGCTGTGCTCGCGACGCTCTACCCCGCGGTCACCGCGGCTCTCGGCTGGAGGTTCCTCGGCGAACGTCTGCGTCAGATCCAGGTGGTGGGCGTCGTTGCGGTCTTCCTCGGAGTCGCGGTCGTCGCTGGATCGAGCTGAAGCGCCTCACCCTACTGACCGTCGACGACCCCGCCGGCGGAATTTCGACAACGATGTGAAGGGCCGTACCCCATGACTACCAAGGTCATTCTCGACTGCGACACCGGCACGGACGACGCCGTCGCGATCATGCTCGCGGCACTGCACCCTGACCTCGAACTGCTGGCTGTCACCACCGTCAACGGCAACGTCGAGGTGCAGTACTGCACGGACAACACGCTGCGGACGCTCGACCACATCGGCCGCGGTGACATCCCGGTCCACGAAGGTCTGAGCAAGCCGCTCGTGCGCCTCGACTTCCCTGTCCCGCGCGCGGCAGCGGTCAACCCGAACAGCTCTATTCACGGCAGAGAGCTGCCCCTCCCCCCGGCTACGTCTCGCAAGCATCCGACCAGTGCCGTCGAGTACCTGCTGGAAACGTTCCGGTCGACGACCGAGCAGATCACGCTCGTCCCGGTGGGTCCGCTCAGCAACATCGCCGCCGCGATCGCGATCGACCCGTCGATCGTCGAGAAGGTTGGGGAGGTCGTGATCATGGGCGGCGGAAACATCAAGGGCAACGCCACGCCGTCTGCCGAGTTCAACATCTGGGCGGACCCGGAGGCCGCTGCCGCCGTATTCGCCGCCGGATTCCGGGCGATCACTCTCGTCCCGCTCGACGCCACCCACCAGGCGCTCGTCTCCCGCGAGCAGTGTCGGGCGCTCGCGGCGCTCGGCACGCCTGCAGGAGAGGCCGCTGCAGCGCTCATCGACCGCCGAATCACCGGGTACGACGCGTCACAGCCGATGGCGGTGGCGGAGAGTGCCCCGGTGCACGACGCCCTCTGCGTCGCTTACCTCGTGCGCCGCGACGTCCTCGACGTCCGGCGCCTTCATGTGGACGTCGAGACCTCCGGTCCACTCACGGTCGGCCGGACCGTCATCGACGCCTACTTCCGCGGGGGAAAGACGCCCAACTGCGACGTCGCCCTGGGCGCGCGCGCGGACGTGTTTGTCGACATCA
>JABBOW010000153.1 GCA_012927595.1 Cellulomonas sp. | reverse complement strand
AGGTCGGCTCGACACGGCCGGCCGGGCAGCAGGCGGCCGGGCAGCAGCCGGACGGGTGGCAGCGGGGCGGGCAGCAGCTGGCCTGGCAGCAGGCGGACGTGGCGCGGCCGCGGGCCGCGGGGCAGCACCCACGACGGGCGTCGCGACCGGTGGCACCTCGACCGGCGAAGTGTCGGCATCGACGATCGGAGCCGCAACCTCCAGAGCGGGTGCGGCCGCGACATCCGCCTCGACCGCAGCGCTGGGGGCTTCGGCAGACGCGGAGGCGATCGCCTCGGCGGCCAACGCGGACAGGTCGGGATCGAAGTCGATGGGCGCCTGCACCTGGGCGGCGCGGCGCTGCTCGCTCTTCTGCTCGGCCTTCTTCTTGACCGGGCCCAGCACCATGATCATGTTGCGTCCATCTTGCTTCGGCGAGCTCTCGATGAAGCCGAGCTCGGCGACGTCTCCGGCGAGCCGCTGCAGCAGGCGGATGCCCATCTCTGGACGCGACTGCTCGCGTCCGCGGAACATGATCATGACCTTGACCTTGTCGCCGGCCTTGAGGAAGCGCTCGACGTGGCCCTTCTTGGTGCCGTAGTCGTGCGGGTCGATCTTGAGCCGGAAGCGAATCTCCTTGAGGACCGTGTTCGTCTGGTTGCGCCGGGCCTCGCGCGCCTTCATGTCGGCTTCGTACTTGAACTTGCCGTAGTCCATGATCTTGCAGACGGGCGGGCGCGCCTCCGGGGCGACCTCGACGAGGTCGAGGTCGGCGTCCTGGGCCAGGCGCAGTGCGTCCTCCACGCGGACGATGCCGACCTGCTCGCCGTTGGGGCCGACCAGGCGGACCTCGGCAACGCGGATCCGATCGTTGATGCGGGGCTCGGTGATGTGGGTGCTCCTTCAACTCGTCGCAGAGACCACCCGGTACGAGGAAGGCCCCCGCCCTGGACACAGGTGGGGGCCTCACGAGTCCGAGGTGTCGCGCAACTTCACGCACGCCACCGGTGCGCACGCGGAAAAACGTGACGCACCTCGGACCGGAACCCGGCCTCTGTTGTCGTACAGATCGCTTGCGCGGCCCGACGAGCGATCGAAGCTCGGGTGGGATCAGCTCCACTTATGCACCGGTGACGATTGCTGCGCACGTCAGAACGTGCGCAGGCGCCCGACACCGGTCGGTCGATGACAAAGGTTAGCACGCAGTCGGGACCCGACCTCTCCGGCGTCGCACTGTCGCCCCACCGGCAGACCCCATGGGTCCGCCCACCGGTGCGCGCGGCGCGGGCTCACGGCGCACCACGCGGGCGCGACGAGCACGTGAACGATTCCAGACAGCGGGGTTCAGCTGTCGTGTGACTGACGCCGAGGCGCCCGGTTCTGGACGAGCGTCGACGCCGGGCTCGGCGCTGCATTGCGCACCAACCTGGCCGGTTGTGCACCGATCGAGACCGGTGAGCCGTCGACCTCGAGCGCGCCGATCGACTGACGAGCGATCGCTCAGCCGCATCGCCACACCCGAGAGGTGAGCACCCGGAGGCCCCGCACCGACCGGTACCGGGCCGCCGCGATTCCGGTGAGAGTATCGACTTCATGTCCGAGCAGCCTGAGCACCCCGCCACCCGCACGGTCCCGTCCGCGACCCGGGACATCGCTGACGTCGCTGCAGTCGAGGTGATCACGACCGCCGCGGTCCACCTGATGAGCGCAGCGGCAGTGAAGTGCGGGCTGAGCGAGGACGTCGACGGCGTCCCGGGCTCCGCCTATCTCGACCTTGACGAGGCCCGCAAGCTCATCACGGCCCTCGCCGCGCTCGTGACCGCTTCCGCGCCCGACCTCGGTAGCCAGCACGCCCGCTCGTTGCGCGACGGGCTCCGGTCGTTGCAGCTCGCGTTCCGTGAGGCCTCACCCTTCCCCGACGCGCTCGGCGACGGCCCGGGCGAGAAGCTCACCGGCCCGGTCAGCTGAGCGCGACGGGCTCCAGCACGGCGGCCTCGACAGACCGGTCGCGGTACCGGAGGGCGACGAGGCCACTCACCGCAAGCAGACCGCCGACGACAGCCGCTGTGAGGAAGCCCGCACCAGGACCGCGGGCGTCGATCATCCAGCCGCACAACGGTGCGCCGAGCGAGCCGCCGACCGTCATCGCGGTGCCCTGCCACCCCATGGCCTCCCCTCGACGCTCCTCGGGGACCAGACGCGCGACCGTGGCCGTGATCGACGACAAAGCGGGCGCGCACGGCAACCCCGCGACGAACACGGCGACGGCCAGGAGCAGCGGCGAGTGGACGAACGCAGCCGGAACCGTCAGCAGTGCAAGGCTCAGCGCGAGCGTGAGCGGATGCACCGTCCGGCGCCCCGCACCGTAGACGAGACCGCCGAGCACCGAACCGGCCGACCACAGGGCCATCATCCACCCGAGCGACGGCACCTGCCCCCAGCCCTTCAGCGACGCGACGATCGAGACATCGGTGCCGTTCAGCACGAGCGAGGCCGCCACCGAGGTCACGAGCACCGCAAGCAGGGCGGGCGTCAGGACTCGCGCTCTCGCCAATTCCGCGCCCGCAACCCCAGGTCCGGGTCGAGTCGACCCAGCCTCCCCCGCACCGGCGAGCTGATGGCTGCGCGTCGGCGGATCGAACCACATGAGCAGCGCGCCCGACCCGACCGTCGCGATGCCGACAGTCACCAGCGCGGCGGTCGTCGAGACCTGCGTGGCGATGAGCACACCGATCGCGGGCGCCAGCATGAAGGTCAGCTCGGTGCCCACCGAGTCGAGTGCGTACGCGGTGCGCTGCGCGCCGAGCGGTACGAGCACGCCGAGCGACTGACGGACGACAGAGAATACCGGCACGAGGAAGACCCCAGCGACGAACGCGGCCCCGATGAGAGCCTCGTAGCCGAGGAACGGGGCGACGACCCACACCGCCGCCTCGACGATCACGGACGGCAGCAACGCCAGTCGCACGCCCAGCGAATCGACCCGGCGACCCCGCCACGGTGCACCGATCGCCATGCCGACCGTCATCGCGGCAGTGACGAGGCCCGCCTGGGCGTATCCCTTGCCGAGCGGTCCGACGACGTGGAGCATGACCACGACGCCTGTCGCGGCATGCGGGATGCGTGCGACGAGAGCGACAAGGACCAGCCGGAGCACGCCGGGACGGCGTAGCAGGTCGGCGTAGGGGGCGAGGGACACGATGGTGATCCTCTCGCGGACGCACCCTGCGACGCTCCACCATTTCGGCCTGAGGGCGCGACACGCGCCCGAAACTGCCTATTCTGTCCGGCGTGACTGACGACCGCGCCGCCGAGCCGGGCGCAGCACTGCCCACCGACGTGGCGGACGACGCGCGGTTCGATCTGCTCGCGGCGCCGCTCGTCGCGCCGGGCTCCACGCAGTACCTCGGGACGCACCTCGAGGTGACCGCGTCGGGGTCCGCCGACGAGACTCGGATCGAGGCCGCGGCAGAAGAGGCAGCAGCAGCCGCGGCGGGCTCTCGGGTCGACCCCGAGGACGCGGACGACGGCGCGCTCGAGCCAAGCGCCGGCGACGAACCGCACGGCGACGACCAACCCGATACCGAGCAGCCCGACGCGGAGCAGCCAGTCGGAGTCGGGTCACCCGAGCAGCACTCGCTCATCGCGCAGGCTGTCGGCGCCGACGCGGAGTCGACGAGCGACCACGGCGCAGCCCCGGAGCCCGCCGCCGAACCGGACGAGGCCGCAGGCCCTGACGAGACCGCCGTCCTCGCGCCGGTCGGCGCCACGTTGCAGATCTGGCTCCCGGCGACCGCACCCGTCCCCGCTGTCCCGCCCACCGGACCGGTCGCCCGCTCCGGACCGGCGCCGTCGATGCCCCGCCACCGCCGCCAACCGTGGGCCCTTCTGGTGCTGTCGATCCTGCTGGCGCTGACCCTGGGCCTCGCCACGTACCTGCTCATGACCACACGCGCGTACGAGCACCGCAGTGCCGAGTGGGAAGCGGCATCCCGCACCACAGGCTCCGATCTCACGCAGGCTCGCGCCGACCTCGAGGCGACGACCAGTGACCTTGCTGCGACCCGCGACCAGCTGGCGACCGCGCAGGCCCGGATCATCCAGCTCGCCGACGAGAAGGCCCAGCTCGGCGACGACCGCGCGATCCAGCGCCAGCTTGTCGACTACCAGCAACGGATCTCGGCGGCTGCCGGGAATGTGGCCACGGCACTGAACAGCTGCATCGACGGCCAGTACAAGCTCATCGACTACCTCGAGAACCCGGGCGCCTACGCCCCGGCCGACCTGGCGCGGTTCCGCACGGACGTCAAGACCGTCTGCGGAGCGGCCACGGACGCGAACGCAGCTCTGCAGCGCGAGCTCAAGAAGTGAGCCCGCTCCGCACGGGCATGCGCGGCCTCGTCGCCGTGGGGACGATGGCGCTCGTCGTCGGTTGCGGTTCGCTGCCGACCATGCCGGGTCCGATGCCGACCGACTTCGTCCCGTCGTCGGTCGCGGTGCCGAGCCCGGCCACGACGGAGACAGGGAACCTCTCCCCGGACGGCTTCGACGCCGCGCGACGGATGACAGTGCGGATCCGCAACGTCGGGTGCTCGTCGCTGTCGACCGGGTCGGGATTCGCGCTCGACTCCACAACACTGATCACCAACCGGCATGTCGTCGCGGACTCGGCCGACCTGCAGATCAGCACCTACGACGGGCGCGACGTCGCCGTGACCGCGGCTACCACCGCCGCGCTCGCCGACCTGGCGATCGTGCGCACCGCCGAGCCGTTGCCCGCGGCTCCGGTGCTCGCCACCACGGACCCGGTCACCGGTGACGCTGTGACTGTCGTCGGGTACCCGCTCGGCGGGCAGCTCACGGTCACGAGCGGGCACGTCATCGGCGAGACCACGGACCCGCTCAACGAGAACTTCGGGCAGGTGCTCGTCACAGACGCTGCAGTCGAGCCCGGCAGCTCCGGGTCGGCCGCGCTCGACTCCGCCGGCCGGGTCGTCGGCGTCGTCTACGCGAAGAACACGACTGGTCAGAGCTTCATCCTGCCCGTGAGCACGTTGCGCACACTGCTCGCCGACGAGTCGGGCTTCACTCCGTCGCCGTCCTGCACCAAGTAGGTCGTGCGCGCACGAGCCCGCGCCTGGGACCCGCCAGCGCCGAGCTGACTCTGCCGGAGTGGGTGCATCCACCCCTGAGCGCGGAGCTCCCATGGCAGACGTCCCGTTCGACCCTGCGACCGTCGTCCGGGTCGCAAGCGACATCGTGTCGGTCAAGCGCGTGTTCGGTGAGCCATTCGAGCGCGACGGCGTCAGGATCATCCCGGTGGCCAAGGTCGTGGGTGGTTCGGGCGGCGGCGGGCAGGGCGCGGGGCCCCGCGATCCGCGCGACGGGACACCACGACGCGGACGGGTGGACCGGCCGGGGAGGTTCGAGCGGCGCGAGCGCGAGCGCGACCGACAGCGGCGACGCAAAGGTCGGCGCGCTGCGGCAGACGCTGGCGACGGGGTCGGGCCGCGGCAGCGGGCTTGGCGTGCCCGGGTGCTGCGAGGGCGTCTCTGGTCGAATCGGTCAGGGTCCGGCGACCAGCCGCAGCTCAAGCGAGTCGACGGACGCGGTGACGATCTCATCCGCCGCGAGGGCCGCGTTGACGCGCCCAAGGACATCGTCCAGCCGTGTGCGGTCCAGCCCCGGGACGAGGGTCAAAACGACGGCGACCTCGGCGCGCCGACCCGGGACCGCATCCGCGGCAACCACCCCGGCCACGCCGGCGACCGCCCGGCCGATCGCCGAACGGAGGCGTCCGTCGACCGTGTCGGTACCCTCAGCGCGCACGACCGCGGGCTGCCACTCCTGCTGCTGCGCGAGGGCCCACACGGCGGGCCGCGGGATGAGAACGGTCGTGGGCCCACCGGGGTCGAGAACGATCAGCTCCCACTGCTCGGCGACGGCGGACAGGGCCGCGCGGGCGATGTCGGACGGGACCGGTCGTGCGTCGGGCCGCCAGACCGCCATGGTCGCGACCGACGAGAACACGGGCAGCGCGGTCCTGCCGTCGGGGGCCCGAAGCGCGACGATCCCGGCGGAAGCCACCTTGTCGATCGTGTGCTGATGATCGCCCACGTCGACGACGTCGGCCGCCTCGAGGGCGGCCAGCACGGGCACCAGGACGCGAGTGCCCGCGAGCGCCGCTACGACCTGGGCCAGCGGGCAGTCACCGCGGCCGTACGCGGCGAGCGCGGCGCTGAGCAGCGGGCCGCACGAGCCGTCGGCGCCCGCGAACGGAGCCGACGCCGGCAACTCGCGACCCGCCACGCTCAGGGACGCCCGGCGACGTCGAGGGCCTGCGGGAGCGTGAACGCGCCCGCGTAGAGGGCCTTGCCGACGATCGCACCCTCGACGCCCAGCGGCACGAGCGCGCGCAGCGCCTCCAGGTCGGCGAGGCTCGAGACGCCTCCCGACGCGACAACGGGCGCGTGCGTGCGGGCACACACCTCGCGCAGCAGGTCCAAGTTCGGTCCGCGCAGCGTGCCGTCCTTCGTGACGTCAGTGACGACATAACGTGCACAGCCAGCCTCGTCCAGACGAGCGAGCACCTCCCAGAGGTCGCCACCCTCCTGCGTCCAGCCACGTGCGGCGAGCGTCGTCCCCCGCACGTCGAGCCCGACCGCGATCGCGGCGCCATGGCTCGCGATGACCTTGGCCGTCCACTCCGGGTCCTCGAGCGCTGCGGTGCCCAGGTTGACGCGCGTGGCGCCGGTCGCGAGCGCGCGCTCGAGCGACGCGTCGTCGCGGATGCCCCCCGACAGCTCGACCTTGACGCCCTTGCGTGCGAGCTCGGCCGCCACCTCCACGAGGAGCGGCGTGTTCGACCCGCGACCGAACGCCGCATCGAGGTCGACGAGGTGGATCCACTCGGCTCCGCCGAGCTGCCAGTCGACGGCTGCGGCGAGCGGGTCACCGTAGCCGGTCTCCGACCCTGCTTCGCCCTGGACGAGACGGACTGCCTTCCCGCCGGCGACGTCGACGGCGGGCAACAGCTCGAGGCGGTCGGTCATGGCGTCCTCTCTCCGGGCGACGTACCAGTCGTCGCCGCTCGCGCGGGCCACAGATCGGGCCCTGCGCCGATCTGTGGTGGTCGGGTCGTGCGGGTTGCGGTCATGCGGGTTGCTGCCGCGACGCAGCGTTGTCAGCGCAGCGATGCCACCCAGTTGGTCAGGAGCTGAGCTCCGGCGTCGCCGGACTTCTCGGGGTGGAACTGGGTCGCTGCGAGCGGGCCGTTCTCGACCGCAGCGACGAATGGGCCACCGTGATCGGCCCACGTCACCAGCGGCGCCGCGAAGCGCTCACGGTCGACCGTCTCGGACAACGGGAACGAGTGGGCCGCGTAGGAGTGCACAAAGTAGAAGCGCTGGTCGTCGACGCCCGCGAAGAGCGCCGAACCCTCGGCGGCGTCCACGGTCGCCCAGCCCATGTGCGGGACGACGTGCGCCTCGAGCCGTTCGACGAGGCCCGGCCACTCGCCCAGACCTTCGGTGTGCACGCCGTGCTCGTCGCCGGCAGTGAACATGACCTGCATCCCGACGCAGATGCCGAGGACCGGCCGGGCGCCCGCGCGGCCGGG
>JABBOW010000185.1 GCA_012927595.1 Cellulomonas sp. | reverse complement strand
CGCCGCGCCCCGGCTCCGTCGGGCCCTGGCCGCGGGGCCTGCGCGGTCCGCAGGCGCCGCGTCCTCGCCCGGACGCACAGACGCCGGGCGGGTCCCCTCGGGCTGAGGGGACCCGCCCGGCGTGCTGCGAGAGGGTGTCAGGCCTGCTTGATGGCCGCAGCGTCGATCGAGATGACGACCTTGTCGCTGACCAGGACGCCGCCGGCCTCGAGGACCGCGTTCCAGGTCAGGCCGAACTCCTTGCGGGAGATCGTCGTGCTGGCCGAGAAGCCCGCGCGCAGGTTGTTGTACAGGTCGACGGCGGTGCCGTTGAACTCGGTCTCGAGCTCGACGGACTTCGTCACGCCGTGGATCGTGAGGTCGCCGACGAGGGCGTAGTGGCTGCCCGCGGCGCGCACCGAGGTCGAGGCGAACGTCCAGATGGCGAACTGCTCGACGTCGAAGAAGTCGGCGCTCTTGAGGTGGCCGTCGCGGCCGGCGTCGCCGGTGCTGATGGTCGACGCGTCGAGCGTCGCGGTGACCGATGTGACGGTCAGGTCCTCGCCGACAACGATGGTGCCCTCGGTGATCGCGACGGTGCCACGGACCTTGGAGATGCCGGCGTGGCGGACCGAGAAGCTGGCCTCGCTGTGCGACGCGTCGACGGTCCAGGTGCCGGCGACCAGATCGGTGGGGAGTGCGGTGGCGGTGCTCATGATGCTCCTCGTGTGAGAGTGAGAAAGTTGAATCGGCGAAAGTTGAAGCGTCAATCGCCTGTAGTTGACATTTCTACTACAGTGGATCCCAGAGCGCAACCCCCCAGCGCAGATCCCAGCGCAACCCCCAGCGCAAGTTGCCCCGACCGGAGGTCACCATGACCCAGACCGCTACCCCGACCCGAGCACCCGTCAACGCAGCCGACGTCCGCTGGCTCACGCCCGCGCAGCAGACCCACTGGCGCGCCTACCGCGACGGGACCGCTCTGCTCATGGACGTCCTGGCCCGTGAGCTCGACGAGGACACCGCCCTGTCGCTCGCCGAGTACGAGGTGCTCGTGCGACTGTCCGAGGCGCCCGGCCGCACACTGCGGATGTCCGAGCTGGCGGGCGAGCTCGCCCACTCCCGGAGCCGGCTCACGCACACGATCCGCCGGATGGAGGAGGCCGGTCTCGTCCAGCGCAACCCCTGTGCCCTCGACGCGCGCGGCGTCAACTGCACGATGACCGACCTCGGCCTCCAGCGCATCGTCGAGGCCGCGCCGTCGCACGTCAACGCGGTGCGCACCCACCTCATCGACGTCCTGACCGACGACCAGCTGCGCGCGCTCGGCACCGCGATGGGCATCGTCGCGCACGCGTTGCGTGAGAGCTGAGCGGCGGACCCGGACGAACGTCCCACGCACCCAGTCAAGTTTGCGAGACTGTCCCCATGGTCGCGACGACGATCCACCTGCTCCGGCACGGTGAGGTCCACAACCCCGAGGGCGTGCTGTACGGCCGCCTGCCCGGCTACCACGTGTCAGAACGCGGGATGGCGATGGCCGAGATGGTCGCCGCCCACCTCGCCGGCGACGGTCCGGTGCCGCGCTACGACATCACCGCCGTGATCGCGTCCCCGCTGCAGCGCGCCCAGGAGACCGCTGCGCCCATCGCCGCGAGGTTCGGTCTCCCGATAGGCACCGACGCGAACCTCATCGAGGCCGACAACAAGTTCCAGGGCCTGACGTTCGGCGTCGGTGACGGGTCCCTGCGGCACATGCGGCACTGGCCGCTGCTCGTCAACCCCTTCCGGCCGTCGTGGGGCGAGCCCTACCGCGAGCAGGCGGACCGGGTGCTCGCGGCCGTCGACGCGGCCCGCGAGGTCGCGCGCGGGCACGAGGCGCTGCTGGTGAGCCACCAGCTGCCGATCTGGGTCACGCGGCTCGCGGCCGAGAAGCGGCACCTCTGGCACGACCCGCGCCGTCGGCAGTGCTCGCTCGCGTCGATCACCAGCCTGCACTTCGACGACGACACGCTCGTCGGGCTCGGGTACATCGAGCCGGCGGCGGTGCTCCTCGACGGCGCGGCGACCGTGGCGGGCGCGTGAACCTTCCCGCGACCAGCGCACCCCGGGTCGACCGCGCCCCGCGCGTGCCCGGGGTCTTCGTCGCGCTCGCAGTGGGTGCAGCCCTGCTGGCCGGTTGCTCGACCACGAGCGGGACACCCGCGGCGACTGCGACCGACGTCGCGAACCAGGGCTACCAGTCGGGTGACGGATCGACCCGGAAGTGGCCCGTCGCCGACCGGTCCGAGCCTGTCACGCTGGCCGGTACCGACTTCGCCGGGACGGCGCACGACCTGACCGCCTGGCGCGGGGACGTCGTCGTGCTCAACACCTGGTACGCGGCCTGCCCGCCGTGCCGCGCGGAAGCACCCGACCTCGCCGCGTTCGCGAACGACTACGCCGGCCGCGGCGTGCACGTCCTCGGGATCAACGGAACCGACGACGTCGGCGCGGCGCAGGCGTTCGAGCGCACGTTCGCGATCCCGTACCCGAGCCTCGCGGACACCGGCGGCCACGCGATCGCGGCGCTGCAGGGGGCCGTCCCCGTCCAGGCAGTCCCGACGACTGTCGTGCTCGACCGCGAGGGTCGCGTCGCCGCCCGGATCCTCGGCCTCGCCGACCCCTCGACGCTGCGCGGGCTCGTCGACGACATCCTCGCTGAGCCCGCCGGCTCCGCCGCGCCGGTGGCCGGTGCCACGACGGGTGCGACGGCCACGCCGTGAGCGACATCGGCGTCACGTTCGCGCAGGCCGCGTTCTCCGGCTCGATGCTGCTGGCCGTCCCGGTCGCGGCGGTGGCCGGCTTCGTCGCGTTCGCCTCGCCGTGCGTGCTCCCGCTCGTCCCCGGCTACCTCGGCTACCTGGGCGGCATGTCGGGGGCGACGTTGGCCGGTTCGAGTCGCCGGGCCACACCGTCGGACGGTGGTGCGGCGCCGGTCACGGCGCCGCAGCCGGAAGTTCCCGGACGGTCGTCGGCCGACGTCGGTCGGACCCGGCTGCTGGCCGGCGTCGGGCTGTTCGTCGCGGGGTTCACCCTCGTCTTCGTGCTGCTCGGGGTGCTCGCGGGCTCGGTCGGCGGGGTGCTCAAGGACTGGCAGGACCCGCTGACCCGCGTGCTCGGCGTCGTCGTGGTGGTCATGGGCCTCGCGTTCATGGGCCTGGTCCCGTTCCTGCAGCAGGACCGTCGCGTCCACCTGAGCCCGCGCGCTGGGCTGTGGGGCGCGCCGCTGCTCGGGCTCGTGTTCGGTCTGGGGTGGACCCCGTGCATCGGGCCCACCCTCGTGGCGATCACCGCGTTGTCGCTCGACGGCGGCTCGCCCGCCCGCGGCGCGGTGCTCTCGGTCGCGTTCTGCCTGGGGCTCGGCCTGCCCTTCGTCCTCATCGCGCTCGGCACGGCACGCAGCGCCCGGGCCCTGGCCCTGCTGCGACGGCACCGGCTGGCGGTGATGCGCGCCGGCGGAGGGCTGCTCGTGGTGCTCGGGCTCGCGCTCGTCAGCGGGCTGTGGGGTACCTGGGCGCAGTGGTTGCAGGGCCTGCTCACCAGCTCCGGCGTCTTTGTCCCGGTGGTGTGATGAGCGCGACCGGGACGAGCGATCAGCGATACACGCCCGAGGGCATCGACGACGCGTTCGCGGGCGACACCCTGGTGCTGCCTCAGCTCGGGCCGGTCGGCTGGTTGCGGTGGGCGTGGCGCCAGCTGTCGAGCATGCGCGTCGCGCTGCTCCTGCTCATGCTGCTCGCCGTCGCCGCGGTGCCGGGCTCGGTGTTCCCGCAGCGTCCCCAGTTCCCCGAGAAAGTCGCGCGGTACCTGCTCGACCACCCCGCGCTGGGCCCGCTGCTCGATCGCGTCGGGATGTTCGACGTCTACACGTCGGTCTGGTTCTCGGCGATCTACCTGCTGCTGTTCATCTCGCTCGTCAGCTGCATCCTGCCGCGCACCAGGTCGCACCTGCGCGCACTGAGGGCACAGCCGCCCCGGACCCCGCGGCGCTTCGAGCGCTTCCCCGCGCTGGGGAGCACGGTGTCGGGCGCGTCGCCTGAGGCCGTCGTGCATGCCGCGGCGAGCACTCTGCGAGGCCGGTACCGACGGCTCCCGCGCTTCCGCACCGACGTGCGGGACGAGGGCGAGGGCACGTGGAGCGTGTCGGCCGAGCGCGGCTACCTGCGCGAGACGGGCAACCTCGTGTTCCACCTCGCACTCGTCGGGCTGCTCGTGTCGGTCGCGACCGGCCAGCTGCTGCACTACCGCGGGCAGACGATCCTCGTCGAGGGGCACGGGTTCGCCAACGCCCAGACGGACTACGACACGTTCGAGGCAGGGTCCGCGTTCGACCCGGCGACGCTCGTGCCGTTCACGCTCGGCCTCGACCGGTTCACCTCGCGGTTCGACCCGCGCACGCTGCAGTCCCGGGCGTTCCTCGCGGAGGTCACCCTCGCGGAGCCCGGCAAGAATCCGCGGGCGACGACGATCCAGGTCAACCACCCGCTCACCGCGGGCGGCGCGAAGGTGTACCTGCAGGGCAACGGGTACGCACCCGACGTCGTCGTGCGGGACGCCGCCGGCAAGGTCGCGTTCTCGGGTGCCGTCCCGTTCCTTCCGCAGGACACCGTCTACACCTCGAACGGCGTCATCAAGGTGCCCGACGTGTCGGGTGGGCAGGCGCAGATCGGGCTCGTCGGTTCGCTGCTGCCGACCGCCCAGCAGATCTCCCCGACGATCTGGCGCTCGATCGATCCCGAACCCTCCGACCCCGTCCTCGTGCTGGCCGTCTGGTCGGGCAACCTCGGCCTCGACACCGGTCGCCCGCAGAACGTCTACACGCTCGACGACGCACGCATGAAGAAGTCCGTGGAGGCCGACGGCACGCCCGCCACGCTCCGCATCCGTCCCGGCGAGACCGTCGCGCTGCCCGGCGGGCTCGGCACGCTCGAGTTCCGCGCGCTGCCGCGGTTCGTCGCGCTCGACCTGCGCTACGACCCAGCGCTGGCGTTCGTGCTCACGTTCGCGCTCGCCGCGCTCGCGGGCCTCGCGACCTCGCTGTTCACCCCGCGGCGACGCGTGTGGGTGCGAGCGACCCCGGACCCACACGAACCGCGCCGCACCCTGGTCACCGCCGCGGCGCTCGCGCGCGGGGACGACATCGCCCTGCCGACCGAGATCGACCGGGTGCTCGCCGGGCTCCCAACCCGGCCCGACGGGCCCGCCGGCCCGGCTTCGTCGGACACTAGGTCGGACACCGAGCCGGACACCGACCACGACCGTGACGCGCACTCCCGCCCAGCTCTCGACCCCCACGACCCGGAAGAGGCCCAGACATGACCGTCGGGGATATCAGCACGCTGCTCGTCTGGGGCGCGATGACCGCGTTCACCGTCGGCTTCCTCGCATACACCGCCGACCTGGCCCGGATCGCCGAGGCCGCGGCCCGCGCGGCCGGGCGGCCGCGCGCCGCGCGCGCGCTGGCTGCGGGGGGCGCGGGGGGGTCGGCCGCGGGGTCGTCGCGCGCTGCCGGGCCCCGTCCGGCGGCCGCCGGCGGTGGGACGGGTGCCGTGCCTGCTGCGGGCGGGTCCCGCCGCGCCGAGGGCATCTCGCGCGCGACCACCTATCTCGGAGTGCTCCTGCTGCTCGCGGGGATCGTCGCACGCGGGATCGCCGCGGGTCGCTGGCCGACCGCGAACATGTACGAGTTCACGCTCGTCGGTGCGTTAGTGGCCGTCACCGTGCTTGCCGTCGTGCTGCGCCGGCGCTACATCCCGTTCCTGGGCGTCGTCGTGCACGGCATCGCGGTGCTGGCCCTCGCGCTCGCACTGCTCGTGTTCTACGTGCAGGCCGACGCCGTGCAGCCGGCCCTGCAGAGCTACTGGCTCGTGCTGCACGTGGGCGTGGCGATCTCGGCGACGGGCGTGTTCACCGTGGCGTTCGCCGCTGCGGTGCTCCAGGTGCTCAAGGACGCGCGCGAGGCCGGTCGCAGCCGGCTCGACACGCCGTGGCAGCGGTTCGAGCCCGTGCGCGCGGGACTGCAGCGCTGGCGCGTGACCGGACCCGCGTGGGAGTGGCTGCGCTCGGTGCCGTCGGCGCGTGAGCTTGAAGCGTTGTCGTTCCGGCTCAACTCGATCGGTTTCGTGCTGTGGACGTTCACCCTCATCGGTGGGGCCATCTGGGCCGAGCACGCCTGGGGCCGGTACTGGGGCTGGGACCCCAAGGAGGTCGGCACCTTCATCGCGTGGGTCGTCTATGCCGCATATCTGCACGCGCGCACGACGCGCGGGTGGAGCGGGCGCCGGGCCGCGTACTTCGTGTTCGTCGGCTACGCGGTCGTCCTGGCCAACTTCACGGTCATCAACCTCTTCGTCACCGGGAAGCACTCGTACTCGGGGCTGTGACGGGGGTCCTAGGCTGATCGCGTGCCTTTCGTCATCTACTCGATCCTGCGTCTCGGTCTGTTCGCCGCCCTCACGCTGCTCATGCACTTCTGGGCCGGCATGGAGTGGTGGTTCGCCGCACTGATCTCGGTGTTTGCCGCGTGGGGCCTGTCGTACACGATGCTCGACGGTCCTCGCGACGCGGCGGCCCGCTACCTCGCCGACCGGGCGGAGGCACGCACGGGTCGCAAGGGGCTGTCGGTGGGCCAGAGCGAGGACGCCGCGATCGAGGATGCCGCCCAGGACGCCGCACCGGAACCGGTCGAGCGCAACGAGCCGTAGGGCCGGTCGCTCGTCCGCTACACCGCGAGCCCGAGCCCCAGCAGCACCCCGAACGCCAGCTCGACCATGCCCGTGCCCGCGAGCACCGGGACCAGCAGACGACCGCGCGCGCCCGCGAGCACCGTGACCGTGAGCAAGCCGGCCGGGAAGACGAGCAGGACGACGAGGATCGACCACGGTGCAACGAGCGCGCAGCCGAGACCCAGCAGGATCGGCAGCCAGAGCAGCGCCGCGTAGACACGCCGGGACCGGTGCTCGCCGAGCCGCACCGCGAGCGTGCGTTTGCCCGCGAGGACGTCGGTGGGCACGTCGCGCAGGTTGTTGACCATCAGCAGCGCGCACGCGAGCAGCCCGATCGCGACGGCGCCGGTCGCCGCCGCCCACGAGATCCTGCCTGCTTGGGTGAACGTCGTCCCGAGCACTGCGACGAGCCCGAAGAACACGAAGACGCCGACCTCGCCGAGCCCGCGGTACCCGTACGGGCGACGGCCGCCGGTGTAGTACCACGCGGCGGCGATCGACGCGGCGCCCACGGCGATCAACCACCACTGCCCGGACAGCGCCGCGAGCGCGAGGCCCAGCAGCGCGCCGACGCCGAACGACGCGAACGCGGCCCACTTGACGTGCTCAGGGCGCGCAGCACCGGATGCCGTGAGCCGCATGGGTCCGATGCGGTCGAGGTCGGTGCCGCGGACGCCGTCGGAGTAGTCGTTCGCGAGGTTGACACCGATCTGGAGCGCGAGCGCGACGCCGAGCGCGAGCTGCGCGCGGCCCGGGCTCGCTGCGCCGAGCTGCGCGGCGGCGCCGGTCCCGACGAGCACAGGGGCTGCGGCCGCGGGCAAGGTGCGGGGTCGGGCACCTGCGATCCACTCGGAGGAGGTGG
>JABBOW010000200.1 GCA_012927595.1 Cellulomonas sp. | reverse complement strand
GGCGTAGGCGCCCCCACGCGAGATGCCCAGCACGGCGGCGAGCGCATCGCCCGCGAGGCCCTCCCACGCGTTGAGCAGCAGGATCCGCCGGTCACGCGGGCTCAGTGCGGCGAGCGACTCCCGGACGCGCGCGTCCGTGAGGGCGTAGGTCGCAGGGTCGTCGTCGTCCATCGCCTCGGGGACGTCGCCGACCGGCACCGGCCGACCCTTGCGCCGATGGTTCGCGAGCACGAAGCCTGCGGTCCGGTACAGCCACGGCAGCTCCGCGCCCGCGGGGACGTCGTCGCGGCGGCGCCAGGCCACCGCGAGCACGTCCGCCGCGAGGTCCTCGGCGTCGTCGCGTGCGGCCCGGCGCACGAAGTACCGGTACACCGAGCTCGCGTGCGTCCGGAACAGCTCCTCGAACCACGCGTCGTCGCGGTGCGCGGCGGCGGAGGGGGCGGCGGCGGTGTCCTCGCTCGAGTCGCTCGGGGACGGCACGGGGGCTCCTCGTGATGGTCGGGACGGACGTCGGCCTGCATCTCCACTCTGTCCCGGTCGGCACGAATCTTGCACGCGCCGCACGGCTACTCAGCGGCGGCCGTCGATGCCGACCTCAGAGGCCGTCGGCGACCGTCGCTGTCACGTCGAGCCACGCCGCACGGGTCGCCGGGGCGAGCGTCGTGAACTCGATGGGGCCGCCGTGGATGAGGCGCTTGTCGTGCGGGACGTCCAGGACCGCACGCGTCAACGCACCGAAGTGCTCGTGCAGCCGCTCGCGCAGCTGCTTGTCGACCTTCGGCTCGGGCGCCGACAGGACGGTCACGGCGCTCCGGAGCAGGTCGTCGTACCCCGCGGCCCGCAGCGCGTCGATCGCCCAGGCGGCCGACTGCGCGGTGTCCTCGCGCACTGTCGAGACGATGACCAGCTGGTCGGCGACCGAGACCGCTGCCTGCCAGTTGGACGCACGCATGTTGTTGCCCGTGTCCACGACGATCACCCGGTAGAACCGGGACAGCGTGCGGTGCAGGGCCATGAAGGCCGCCGCGTCGATCGAGGCTGCCGACGCCGCGTCCTCGTCGGACGCCAGCACGTCGAACTGCGCCGAGGCCTGCGAGCGCACGTAGTCGTCGAGGTCGCCCACGCGGGCCGTCCGCAGGTCGGCGAACCGGGCCAGGTCCTGCGCGAGGTTCACCGCTGTGTTGGCGTGCTGGGCCTGGCGCGAGCGCCAGCCGAGCGTCCCGCGGGTCTCGTTGTTGTCCCAGGCGAGCGTGTAGCCGCCGCGGTGGATGCCGAACGTCGCCGCGATCAGCAGCGTGGCGGTCGTCTTGTGCGCGCCGCCCTTGGGGTTGATGACGACGATCGTCTTGGCACCGTCGAAGTTGCGCTGGATCCGGGCGACCCGCCCGCGGTAGGCAGCCTCGGAGCGCCCAGGGCCCGGCGAGAGGATCCCGCCCGTCACGCGGCGGATGCCCTTGCGCCAGCCGTGGTCGGCGTACCCGCTGACGGGCCGACGACGCGTCGAGAGAAGGTCGTCGAGCGTCGGGAGGGCACCGGTGGACGGCGCGGCGACCCTCGAGCCGCCGACGCGACCGCCAGTGGGGGCGGTGCTGCTCGCCGCGGCCGGGACCTGGCGGGTGTCGTCGGCGCCCTGGTCCTGACTGCGTCGACCGCGCGAATCCGCGAGCGCCGCGCTCGCCTCCTCGACTGAGCCGTCCGGGTGGACCAGCAGCGACCACGTGCCGTCGGGGTCGCGCACCTGGACCGGCACGGAACGGCCGGTTCGCGCAGCGATATCGGCGATGAGGCTCATCACCGCGGCGCCCGCCTCGGCGACGGTCGACGTCTCGACGTGCTGCGTGACACCGTCGAGGACGACCTCGGCGGTACCGTCTGCGCGCACGACGGCCTCGACGATGTCCGCCTGTCGGGCGGCGTCGTACGGCGGCACGTTCGACGCCAAGGCACCGGTCTCGCTCACGGGTCGGCTTCCTTCGTCGACGGTCAGGGCGCCACGAACCTACGCCGTCGCGCGCCTAGGCGCATCGTCAGCGACCGCCGAGGGCGCCGATCGGCGCTCGACCAGACCGTCAGGTCGCCGGGCTGCTCAGCTCGCGCACCGCCCGGACGTCGGCTGTGGTCCACCGGCGGGTCCCGATCATGAGCACGATCCCGCCGACGAGCACCGCGACGACCGCGAGGGGAAGCGCGAGATCACGGACGGCCGATGCGTAGGTGAGGATGCTCCCGACGACACCCCCGCCGATGACCGTCGCGCCGATGATCATGGTGCGCTTGGCTCGGTCCCTGAGCTCGTCAGCGGTCCGGTTCAGCCGCCATCCAGGGATCACGTTGTCCTGATTCGCCATCCGAGCACCTCCCCAGAAGTCGTCGGCGAGCTTGGAGGTGTTTCGGCACACGGAGCTCGCCAGACAAGCGGAGGTCACCCGTCAGTGCGCGATTTCATCCGATCAGTCGGCGTCGGGGCCGACGGAGAACCAGACGGTCTTGCCCAGGGGGCCACGCTGCTCGACACCCCAGGCCGTGGAAAGCGCCGCGACCAGCACCATCCCCCGGCCGGCCGAGTCGGTCGGCAGCGCGCGCTGCACCGACGGGCGAGCGGTGCTCTCGTCCGAGACGGACACGCGGACCTCGTCGTCGAGCACCACGACCCGCACCCGGATCTCGCCGTCCAACGGTCCGTGCACCACGGCGTTCGCGACGATCTCGCCTGCGAGCAGCTCGATGACCTGGTTGGACGACCCGTGAACCCCCGCGTCGGCGACGGTCCGCATGACCCAGTGACGCGCGGCGCGAGCGGCTGCCGGACGCGCTTCGAGCACAAGCTCGGCGGGCACGCGGCGCGCGGCGACGCGCCGCGCGCTCGCCGCACTACGGATGTCCCGGAGCTCGCCCACCTCTCTACTGTGCCCGACGACGGCCCAGAGCGCGGCCTGAACGGCCGTCCAGGATCAGCGGACGACCGTTCGCGTGCCCGCGCCGCAGCGATCAGAGATGCGGGACGGGCGCGGCATGCCAGGTCGAGGACTCGGACGGCATGAGGATCCACAGGATCGGATAGACGATGATCTGGCTGCCCGGGATGACCATGAGCAGCAGGATGAACAGCAGACGCGATGGCCACGGGTCCAGCCCGAAGCGTCGGCCGAGGCCGGCGCAGACGCCGCCGAGCACGCGCCCGTCGATCGGCCGGATGAGGCCGTCACGGCCGAGGGTCTCGTGGATGGTGCTCACAGCTCTTCCTTCTTTCACACGTCGGTTGCTGACCTCCCGAGCCTGCCGCAGCCCGTGGCCGCCTCACATCCGGGCTAGGCCCTGATCCGACCCTGAGAAGACCCGGACCTGCCCCGGGCTCGGCGCCCCTGTGCCGGTTCGGGGTTCCGGGCGTGTAGCGCCTCGGCAGCACTGTCGTGGCCGGCCCTGCCGCTGAGGGCGGCGCAGTGTTCACCATTTTCCTGCACGACGCCACCTGACCCGACGTCGGTCGTTCGGCCGACGTGCCGGGGGTCCGCGCGACTGCGGTCGACAGGCTGACGGGCACCGAGGACGTGGCGATCGCGCACTGAGCTACCGACGGACACTGAGCTACCGACGCGCACTCGGACGCCGGTCCTCGGTGATCCCGGCCACCTGCTGAACCGTCGTGCGCCCTCGGCGGCGGGGGCGCACGACTCAGCGGCGGGTCAGCTCAGCGGCGGGTCAGCTCAGCGGCGGGACCGCGAGCTGCGCGAGCTCGAGGGCCTGCTGCGGGAACCAGGCCCCGGCCGCAGGGTCGACGATCCCACCCCACTCGGGATCCGTCGTGCCGCCCGTGCCGCGCGTGCACTGCCCGTCGGACTGCCCGGGCGTCTTGACCCACAGGTACGCGTCGAGGAGCGGGTTGGTCGCAACCGGGTCGGCTGCGGGGAGCTCGCCGAGGCCACGCCCGGGCGGGTTGCACCAGTCCTGCTTGTCAGGGTAGGACGCCGTCGGCTTCCACGGACCCTGGCCGTTGCGGCTCGTGTCGATCACGAAGTGTGCCGTCGGCTGGACGGTCCCGAGCATCCCCGCGTACCGCGCGTTGATGCGCGACGTGTCGAGGTCGGCCGAGGTCGCAGCGTCGCTCCACATCCCGAAGTTGTTCAGAGCGACGCCGATCCAGCCGTTCGTCGGTCCGCCGTTCCAGTACTGGTTCGGGCAGCCCTTGTAGTCACCTGGCGCGACGTCGGTGGCGTAGGCGAGGCACTGGGACACCCACGTGCCGTACTGGGCCAGGTTCGGCGTGTACTGGTAGTTGGACAGGTTGACGAAGAACCCGTCGGCCCGCCGGACACCGGCCTTGACGAGGCGATCAGCGGACTCGCCGACATTCTGCCAAGCGGTGTGCGTGGCGTCCAGGTACACCGACGCGCGGGAGTCCTTCGCGAGCACGTCGACGGCGAAGTTGAGCTGCGTGAAGCGGTTGGCGGGCGTCGCGGCGTCCCCGGCTGGGAGCGCCGGGTCGATCGGGACCGTGCAGTTCGAGGATCTGTCGAGGGCGCTGACGTAGTTGGGGATCAGGCCGAGGCCGTCCGGCTCGAGGATGACGATCGCCTGGCTGCGGCCGAGCGCACTCGCGAAGGCCGCGATCCACGCCTCGTAGGCCGCGGTCCCCGCCGCGCCACCCGACGAGTACTGCCCGCAGTCGCGGTACGGCAGGTTGTAGGCCACGAGGGTCGGGATCGACCTCGTCGCGGCCGCCTTGCGGACGATCTCCTTGACGTCACGTTCGACCTGTTGGGGTGTGCCGCCGGTGAACCACACGGCCTGTGGTGTGCTCACCATCGTCTTGAGCACCTTCGCGTCGGCCCGGTCACCCTGGGAGAGCAGCTGGGCGATCTGCTGCCGGGAGCCGTCGGGGGCCTTCGGGACGTAGAAGCTTGCGCTCGGGGTCGGATGGTGACCTGACGATTCGGCCACCGAAGCTGAGGCTCCGGCGGTCAGCGCCAAGGCGGCCGCGGCGAGCACGGCGGTCCCGCGAGTGAGTGTGAAGCGCATCGGTGTCTCCTACATCGTCGTAGTCGTACCTCTTGCATTGAGAGCGCTCCCATACCCGGGCGCACCCGACCTGAGAGATCTTCAGAGTCGTCGGCGATGTCCGATCTGTCAAGGATCAAGCCGGGGACACGATGTCCGACTTCGACCGACCCCCACGGGCACCACGGGCGGCTGCACCGCGTCCCTCACGACGATCAACTCGTGGGCCGGTGGCTTCCAGGCCTCGGTCACGGTCACCAACGCCAGCTCCTCGCTGGTCAACGGTTGGACCACGGCCTGGACGTTCCCGGCCGGCGAGACCATCGGCAGCCTGTGCAGCGGTACGGCCACGCAGAGCGGGCAACCGTGACGGTCAAGAACGCGCCCTGCAACGGCCTGCTCGCCGCGCACGGTTCGACGACGTTCGGCTTCATCGGGACAGGGAGCGCACCCCGTTCGCTGACAGCGACCTGTAGGACCCCCTAGCGCCGCAGAAGGGGACAGACTGGGCCAACGCCACTCACCGGCCTCACCAGGCCCGCTGGTCGGAGGTCAGAGGCGAGCAGGGAAGGTGGGCGCACGATGAACCTCGACGCGATGACCCAGACGGCGCGAGCGCTGGTCGCCCCCGGCAAGGGGATCCTCGCCGCTGACGAGAGCGGACCGACGATCGCGAAGCGGCTCGCCGGGATCGGCGTCGAATCGACCGAGCAGACGCGCCAGGCGTACCGCGAGATCCTCTTCACGACCGCCGGGATCGGCGACGCGATCAGCGGCGTGATCCTGTTCGACGAGACCCTGCGCCAGCAGGCCGCCGACGGAACCCCGTTCCCCGAGGTCCTGCGCCGGCGGGATGTCATCCCGGGCATCAAGGTCGACGGCGGGACGAAGCCGCTCGCCGGATTCCCGGACGAGGTCATCACCGAGGGGTTGGACGGGCTGCGAGACCGGCTGACCGAGTACGCCGCGCTGGGCGCACGGTTCGCCAAGTGGCGCGCGGTCCTCCGCATCGGCGACGGGTGCCCGACGACGACGTGCATCGAGGCCCACGCCCACGCGCTGGCCCGCTACGCCGCGCTCGCGCAGGAGGCCGGCCTCGTGCCGATCGTCGAGCCCGAGGTGCTCATGGACGGGTCGCACGACATCGCCCGTTGCGCCGAGGTCACGGTGATGACGCTCCGGGCCGTGTACGCCGAGCTCGCGCGCCACCGCGTCGTCCTCGAGGCAACCCTCCTCAAGCCCAACATGGTGCTGCCCGGCAAGGACTGCCCGGTCCAGGTGAGCGACGACGAGATCGCGGACGCGACGGTCGCCGCGCTCCGCCAGACTGTGCCCGCCGCGGTGCCCGGCATCGTATTCCTCTCGGGTGGGCAGACCGACGAGCAGGCGACCTCACGTCTGGACGCGCTCAACCGACGCGGTCCCCAGCCGTGGGAGCTGAGCTTCTCGTTCGGTCGCGCGTTGCAGGCCCCGGTCCTGAAGGCGTGGGCCGGCGACGACGGCAACCGCGCCGCAGCCCAGGCGGCACTGCTCCACCGCGCCCACCTCAACGGCGCCGCGCGCCACGGGATGTACACCGCGGACATGGAAGGCGTGCGCGTCTAGTCCAGACAGGTCGTCCTGGTCGGCAGGTCCGTCGCCCGGGCTTGCATCACCTGCGCGGCGCGCTCGCGACCGAGGTTCCAGTCCGCCAGTCCCAGGGGCGCCTGGACAGCGATGCGCTGCAGCACGCACGATCGCAGCGGCTCGTCGAGCCGGGCGATCCCCGGCACCGCATCGGCCGAGAGCCCCTGGAGATAGACGATGTCGAGCCCGACGACCAGCCTGGCGTCGCGCTCGGCCGCGACGTTGTGCCGGACGATCAGCGCGTCCGGGTTCACGAGCGCCAGCCCGAGCATCGCCACGGCGACCACCTGGACGACGGCGCGCGGCAGCCACCTGCCCCGCCAGCGCGCCCCCGCCACCAGCACCAGCACGAAGACGACGGCGAGCACCACCTCGGCGACCACCACGAACAGTCGCAGCCGGGTCAGACCGAACGCGTCCATGTACAGGCTCATGCGCCGCAGCGCGGAGGCCACGACCCCGAGGGTGGCCACGCACAGCACCCCGAGGGCGGCCCGGGTGACCAGCCGGTCCCGTTCGGACGTGCGGGGCGCACGGCGAGCGGCAACGGCGACGACCACCAGGGTCAGCGCGGTGACGGCGACGAGCTGGGCGAACCCCTGCCGGGCGTACTGCGCGTACGTCAGGCCGGCCGTCTCCAGCACGTGCCGGTGGCCTCCGAGCAAGGCTCCGACCTGGACGAGCACGAAGGCCAGCACCAGGGCGTCGAGGGCAAGCACGGGCAGCAGCCACTCGCCGCGCGGCACCGGTCGGCCCGGCGGCAGCTCGGCGTCCGACCACCCCGGAGGGGCGAGGGCGAGGTCGGCGAGTGTCGCCGCCACGAGTGCCACGAGAACCCCGACCACCACCTGGCCCGGCAGCAGCCCGAGGTCCACGCGGGGCACGTAGCTCGCGAACACGGTGTCGGCACTCGCGAACAGCACGCCGAAGACCCCGAGGAGAACGACCGTCACCGCGACGCTGCGCCGCGGCGCGAGCACAGGGGGTCGGGGCGCGCCGACGCGC
>JABBOW010000121.1 GCA_012927595.1 Cellulomonas sp. | reverse complement strand
CGCCGCGACCGCGACGTGCACCGTCCCCGGCGCATGGCCGCCCTGGGGCTCAGGTCCGGCGACGCCGGTCGCGGCGAGCCCGACGTCGGCCCCGAGTCGGTGCCGCACCCCCTGCGCCATCGCCATCGCGACCTCGGGGTCCACGGGACCACGCGCCGCCAGCAGCGCGAGGTCGACGTCCAGCAGCGTCGCCTTGAGGTCGGTCGCGTACGCGACCACACCGCCGCGAACTACGCTCGACGCACCCGGGACGTCGATAAGGCACGCGATAACCAGGCCGCCCGTGAGCGACTCGGCCACAGCGACGCTCCAACCCCGCGCGGCGAGCGCGTCGAGGAGCTCGCAGGCTGGGAGTGGCTCTCTGCCGAGGTCTGTCGAGCCGGTCGGTACGTCGGTCATGTCGTCGCCGACGGCGGGCGGTGCTCCTCGCGACGGATCCAGGCAGCGGTCTTCACGTAGTCGGCACCTGTCACGAGCGTGACCGCGACGGCTGCTGCCAACAGCACCCCAGCCACGACCGTGACGAACTGCGGCAGATGGCTGAGCGGGAGCAGGTAGACGCCGATCGCGACCGACTGCAGCACCGTCTTGACCTTGCCGCCGCGCGAGGCGGGCAGCACCAGGTAGCGCAGGAGGAAGAACCTCATCACGGTGATCCCCAGCTCGCGCACCAGGACGACGATCGTCACCCACCACCACAGGTCGCCGAGGACTGAGAGCAGCACGAGCGCGGTCCCGACGAGCAGCTTGTCGGCGATCGGGTCGAGCAGCTTGCCGAGGTCGGTGACCTGTCCCGAGCGCCGCGCGATCAAACCGTCGACCCGGTCGGTCGCGGCGGCGACGGCGAAGATCACCGTCGCGACGATTCGCCACGGCACCGTGTGGCCTCCGGCGGCCATGAGCGCGACGGCGAAGAATGGGACCATCGCGATCCGCAGGATTGTGACGGCGTTGGCGAGATTCAGGCGGGACGGGACGGTGGGGACCACCCGGACAGCCTAGAGGCGCCCCACGGCCTCCCTGTCCATAGCCACTCCAGTGGCCGCTGCGCTCGCGCCACTCGTCACGCCCTCGTCGGGCGCCGACGTCACCGCGGTCGGGGTCCGTCTGCCGCGTCCAGCGGTGTAGCACTGTCGGCGACTGACCTCACGGCGCGCACAGCGCGAGCCGTCGAGGCGGCAGGGGCGTCGGCCCCACAGCGCACCACGGCACCGACGCCCACGGAGCCCGCCCTGGTCGTCGTACCCCACGATTCGGGCTGACCGGACCCCCTCGTCACAAGCGCGCGCCAGCTCCAGCGGCAGCGCTCTCGGGCTGCGCGCTGCCGAACAACCAGCCCTGCCCGTACCGCCAGCCGTTCCTGTGCAGGTAGGTGGCCTGCTCCTCGTTCTCGATGCCCTCCGCGATCGTGACCATGGCGAGCTCGCGCGCGAGCGCGCCCAAAGCTCGAGTGACCTTCCCGGCGACCGGGGCGGGGGGGGGCACCGCCCGGGACGACCCGGACGGTCGCGCAGATAGGACAACGGTGAGATGCCGGTCCCGAAGTCGTCCAGCAGGATCGGCACGCCCGCGGCACTCAGCTGCGTCAGCTCGTGGCGGATGCGCGTGCCCGAGGCCACGAGCGTCGACTCGGTCAGCTCGACCACGAGGCGGCCGCGCGCGAGCCTGTTCCGAGCGATCTCGGCGAGCAGGCGAGCGGCGAACTCGCCGTCGCCCAGCTGGTCGGCCGAGACGTTGATCGAGACCCAGCGGCTCGGGTCGGCACACCGCGCCAGGTAGCTGGCGGCCTCGGTCGCCACGAACGCACCCAGGGCACCAGCGAGGCCCACCTCCTGGACATGCCCGAGGAACGATCCGGGTAGCAGCAGCCCACGGTCCGGGTGCTGCCAACGTACGAGCGCCTCGTGACCCACCACTCGACCGTCCGAAAGATCGACGATCGGCTGGTAGTGCAGCACGAGCTGCTGCTTCGCCATCGCGTCGGCAAGCTCGGTCTTCAGGGTTCCCGCGGCACCTTGGACAGCCATCGACGCGTCGTACACCTCGGTCCGACCTCGCCCACCGGCCTTCGCGCGGTAGAGCGCGGCGTCGGCTGCAGCGAGGAGCGCCGGGGCCCCTCCGGATATCGCCTCGGGGTCCGCCAGCGCGATCCCGATGGACGCGTTCACGGTGAGGCGGCGGCGTTGGACGCGCGCGGGCTCACCCAGCATCGCCAGGATCGACGCGGCGACGTCGAACGCGGCCTTCGCGGCGTCGGGGTCCTGGACGACGACGACGAACTCATCCCCGCCGAGCCGGGCGACGGTGCCTCGGCCGGCTGTCGCGGCACGCAGCACCCCCGCCACATGGACGAGCACCTCGTCACCGGCGGCATGACCGTACCGGTCGTTGATGGTCTTGAACCCGTCGAGGTCGCACGCCAGCACGGCGACACGGTCAACGACACCTGGCTGCTCGAGAACTGACTGCAGGACCTCCTGGAGCAGCGTGCGGTTCGCGAGGCCGGTCAGCGGGTCGTGCATGGCGCGGTGCGTGAGCATCTCGGCCTGCAGGCGCGACTCGGTGCTGTCGCGGACCTGGACGACGAAGTGGTCAGGATCGCCGGACGGACCGCGGACGAGGGCGACGTCGAGCACGGCCCACACGAGGTGACCGTCGGCCCGCTGGTAGCGCTTCTCGCGCGAGAACCTGTGCTGCTCGCCCGCAAGCAGCCGGGCCACGTCGGCGCGCTCGGCCTCCCGCTCGTCGGGCTGCGAGAGCGCACCGAGGTCGTACCACCGCAGGGCCTCCACCGTGGTACCGAGCAGTTCGGCGAACGCGACGTTGACCTCGACGATCCGCCAGTCGAGATCGACCAGCGCCATGCCGATCGGTGCGTTCTCCATCGCGACGCGGAACTGCATCTCGCTGCGTTCGAGCGCCGCCTCCACCTCGCGCCGGCCTGTGACGTCGACGAGCGTCGTGAGGACAGCGGGTGCGGTGCCGTCGCCTGCAGGGACGAGCTGGGTCGCGACCTGCACCATCCGCGCCTGCGTGCCGCGCTGGCCCGGCAGGACGATGCCGACCAGCTGGGAGTCCACGGAGTACCCCGCGCCGGAGGCACCGGCGCGGTGGCTGAGGACCGCGGCCGGATTCATCGACAGACCCTCCTCGTTGACCACCACGACCGGGAGGTCCGCGATCGCCTTCCCGACCGTGGCGCGCGCGTCGACCCCGAGAATCGCAGCCGCACGTTCGCTGATGTCGAGCACACGGCCGCTGAGCGACAGGACGAGCACGCCCTCCTTCGTGACGGACTGCAGCGCGTCGTAGCGGTGCCGGAGCTCGCGCGCCATGACCAGCAGGTCCTGTGCGCGCCGAACCTGGCCACGCTCGCGTCCGAGCAGCACCAGGACGGCGACAAGTGCGCCGATCGCCACGACCGCAACACCAGAGCTCACCGCGCCCCACGGCTCGAGCAGCACGTCGTTCACCGGCGGTCGCCCGACCAGGGGTCGGCGCTCTCCTTTGATTCGAGGTCGTCGTAGTAGTCCTGGGCGGCCGGTGGGAGGCCCGGCAGCGGGTCCTCCTCGGGGTCCTCGAGCCCGACGTGGTCGCCGCGCAGCAAGGCGAGCGTCGCGGGCAGGTCGTCAGCCAGGACGAGCACCTCGCGCGCCTTGGAGCCCTCGGACGGCCCGACGATCTCGCGTGACTCGAGGAGGTCCATCAGCCGACCTGCCTTGGCGAAACCGACCCGCAGCTTGCGCTGGAGCATCGACGTCGACCCGAACTGGGTCGTGACGACGAGCTCAGCGGCCTGGAGCAGCAGGTCGAGGTCGTCGCCGATGTCGTCGTCCACCTGCTTCCTCGCGACGGTGGCCACGATGTCCGTGCGGTAGTTCGGCTTGTGCTGCCTCTTGACGTACTCGACGACCGCGTGGATCTCGCTCTCCGAGACCCAGGCGCCCTGCGTACGCATCGGCTTGGCCGCACCCATCGGAAGGAACAGCGCGTCTCCCTGGCCGATGAGCTTCTCGGCACCGGGCTGGTCGAGGACGACGCGCGAGTCGGTGAGCGACGAGGTCGCGAAGGCCAGGCGGGACGGCACGTTGGCCTTGATCAGCCCGGTGACGACGTCGACGCTGGGCCGCTGGGTGGCGAGCACGAGGTGGATTCCGGCTGCTCGGGCGAGCTGGGTGATGCGCTGGATCGAGGCCTCGACGTCGCGGGGCGCCACCATCATGAGGTCGGCGAGCTCGTCGACGATCACCAGCAGGTACGGGTACGTGGCGATCTTGCGCTCGGAGCCGGCTAGCGGCTTGACCTTGCCGGACCGCACTGCGGCGTTGAAGTCGTCGATGTGCTTGAACCCGAACATCGCCAGGTCGTCGTACCTGGCCTCCATCTCCCGGACCACCCACTCCAGGGCCTCGGCGGCCTTCTTGGGACTGGTGATGATGGGCGTGATGAGGTGCGGGATTCCCTCGTAGACCGTCAGCTCGACGCGCTTGGGGTCGACGAGCACCATCCTGACCTCGTCCGGGGTCGACCGCATGAGGATCGAGACGATCATCGAGTTGACGAAGCTGGACTTGCCCGCCCCGGTCGCGCCCGCGACGAGCAGGTGCGGCATCTTGGCGAGGTTCGCGGTGACGTATCCACCCTCGACGTCCTTGCCGACGCCGATGATCATCGGGTGCTCGGTCCGACGCGCCGCGCTCGAGCGCAGGACGTCGCCGAGCGAGACGATCTCGCGGTCGGTGTTCGGGATCTCGATGCCGATTGCGGACTTGCCCGGGATCGGCGACAGGATTCGGACGTCGGCACTCGCCACCGCATAGGCGATGTTGCGCGACAGGGCCGTGACGCGCTCGACCTTGACGGCCGGGCCGAGCTCGACCTCGTACCGCGTGACCGTCGGTCCCCGGGTGAAGCCTGTGACCTGGGCGTCGATCTCGAACTGGTCGAGCACCGTCGTGAGGGCCTCGACGACGCGGTCGTTGGCGGCCGAGCGCACCTTGTGCGGTGCGCCCTTGACGAGCAGGTCCTCGGGCGGAAGCTCGTAGAGCACGTCACCGCCGAGCATCTGCTGCTCACCGCGCGGGACGCCCGTGGTGGCCGGCGCCGTGAGCGCCTTGGCGGCGTTGCGGGTTGCGGCCGCCGAGGCTCCCCCGGCCCCGAGCACGGCCGTCGGAACAGTGTCCGGGGCCGGCTCAGCCGCGGCGTCGCCTGCGTCCTGCGCCACCAGGGTGGCACGTTCGAATGCCTCGTCGCCGTCGTACCCGTCGAGAAGCTCGGCGTCGGAGAGGTCGGTGATGGCACCACGGGCCTTGCGTGCCAACAGCCTGCGCCGCTTCGATGGCGCCTCGATCTGCGGGACGGCGCTGTGGCCGGCATTGATGACAAGCACCGCGTCCTGCGCTTCGACCTCGCCCCGGCGGTTGCCGGTGAGGTGGTCGTAGCCCGCGCGCAGGCGCGGCAGCACCTGGTTCACGGGTGTCGCAGTGACGACGAGCAGTCCGAAGAAGGCGAGCAGGACCAGGAGCGGGACCGCCACGTACACGGTGAGCATCGTCGTGAGCGGCGTGCCGAGCAGGTAGCCGACCACGCCGCCCGCGGCCCGGACCGGGCCGAAGCCGTCGGTCGGATCGGGGGTACCCGCGAACACGTGCACAAGGGCGCAGACCGCGAGCGTGATGGCGGACAGGCCGATCCCGATGCGCGAGTTCGCGTGGCCTTGCTCGGGGTGCCGCATGAGGCGGACCGCCAGTCCGAGAAGCACGACGGGGACCACGACACCGACCCGCCCGAACGTGCCCGCGACGACGTTGTGAACGAGGTCGCCTGCAGTGCCCGACAACCCCCACCACTCGCGGGCCGCCACGACGATGACCAGGCCGAGGAGGGCGAAGGCGATGCCGTCGCGGCGGTGCGCCGGGTCCAGGTCGCGCGCGCCGCGCCCGACGCGTCGTGCCGTGCCGCCGATGACGTGAGCGCAGCCCATCCACACGCCCCGGACCATCCGCAGCGGGAGGGCGGGACGCCGGGGCGCCTGCGGCTTCGCGACCCGACCGGCGGGCCGCGTCGACCCGCCCTGCTTGGAAGCATTCGCGCGGGCAGCGAGCCGGTGCGCCGACGCCGACCCGCTCGCGCTCGCGCGGGGGGTCGGGGAAGACGTGCGGGTCGCCATGGTCCTCACGGTAGCGGGCGAGGTGCACCAGTGCGGGGAGCCGGAGCGGTGCGTGTCGGTCCGGAGGCCACCACGAGCGTGGGATCGTGGTGTCCTGCGGTCGCACGCCGCGCGATGAGGATGTCGGTGGCGGGTGGAAAGGTGACGCAGGTGGGTGGATCAATGGCGCGCTCGATGTCGGTTGCGGGCGGTCCGGCGGTTGCGGGCGATCCGGCGGTCGCGGGCGGGGCGAGGCGATGACGCGGCGCGGCTGGCTCCTGCTCGGCGCCATGGGTCTCATCTGGGGTGTCCCGTACCTGCTCATCAAGGTCGCCGTCGCCGAGGTGTCGCCCCCGGCCCTCGTCCTTGCCCGGACCGCGATCGGTGCCGTCGTCTTGGTTCCGTTCGCAGCGCGCCGGGGCGGTCTGGGTGTCCTGCGCGGCCGCTGGCGACCGGTGCTCGCGTTCGCCGCGCTCGAGATCATCGGTCCGTGGGTGCTCTTGTCGAACGCCGAGGTGACCCTCGCGAGCTCGACCACCGGTCTGCTGGTCGCTACGGTGCCCGTGTTCGCCGTGGTGCTCGGGCGCCTCGTCGGCGATCGTCGTCCGGTGGCACCCGTGCGGTGGTTCGGTCTCGTCGTCGGGCTGGCCGGGGTGGCACTCCTCACCGGGCTCGGCTCGTCACCCGGACACATGTGGCCCATCGTGCAGGTGCTGCTTGCCGCCCTCGGCTATGCGATCGCGCCGATCATCGCGGACCGCGCGCTGCAGGGCATCCCACCGGTCGTGCTCACTGCCGCATGCCTGGCCGTCGCGGCGCTCGTGTACCTGCCGGTCGTCGCACTGTCGGGTCAGCACCCGATGCCTGGCGCGCCGGCCATCGCGTCGCTCGCCGTGCTAGGCGTCGTCTGCACAGCGCTCGCCTTCGTGCTTTTCTTCACCCTGATCACCGAGGTCGGCGCGGCACGTTCGACGCTCGTCGCGTACCTGAACCCCCTGGTCGCGGTGACCCTCGGCGCTCTCGTGCTGTCCGAGCCTGTGACGGCCGCTGTCGCCGTCGGCGGTGCCCTCATCGTCGGCGGATCGGCCGCGGCCTCGTCGCGTCACCGCCAGGCGGCGGAGGAGCTCGTCGACCTCCCGCTCGCAGGCACCCCCTCGCCGGGCTGACTGCGAAGGGATGCCAGGCGGTCGAGAGGTCAGGCCTCGACGACGACCGGGATGATCATCGGGCGGCGGCGCAGTCGGTTCGAGGCCCAGCGCCCGACGACACGGCGCACCACCTGCTGCAGCTGGTGCGTGTCGGACGTCCCCGCGCGCGCCGCTTCCTCGAGCGCGGCCGTGAGCTCCGGCAGGATGTCGCCAAAAACGGCATCGTCCTCGGCGAACCCCCGGGCATGGATCTGCGGCCCGACGAGCACCGTGCCGTCGGCTGAGCTGACGACCACGAAGATCGAGAGGAAGCCCTCCTCGCTGAGGATGACCCGGTCCTTGAGCTCGGCGTCGGGG
>JABBOW010000167.1 GCA_012927595.1 Cellulomonas sp. | reverse complement strand
GACCCAGGGAAGAGGTGCGTGCGGAAGTCGGTCGAGATGCCGAACGCGAACACGTCCGCGCCGAGGTCGTCGACGACGCGCGCGAGCTGATCGATCTGGGTCGCGGAGTAGAACTGGGCCTCGTCGCAGATGAGGTAGTCGACAGACCGGCCGCGGGTCCGCAGCGCCACGACCTCGGACCAGAAGTCGGTGCTGTCTGTCACCTCGTTCGCGCCCACGCTCAAGCCGAGGCGTGACGACAGGCGAGCAACCCCGGCACGGTCGTTCCGGGTGTACAGCAGCCCGTCGCGGTCCCGCGCGGCATGGTTGTGATGCATCTGGAGGGCGAGGGTCGACTTGCCGGAGTCCATCGTGCCGGAGAAGAACACCAGCTCAGCCACCGGACCTCACCTTCTGCTCAGGCCTGCACGGTCAGGAGGGGCACCGTCAGCTCGTGGGGCGTCAACGAGCCGTGCACCCCGACGAGCTCGAGCGACATCCGCGACTGGGTCCGGGAGTCGACGACGGTCGCGCGGCCCGTCATCGCGACCACGACGTCTCCGATCATCGGCCGGACGTGCTCCGCGACCGGCCCGAACCAGCCGTCGGCGACCGCATCGTCACCGAGCGCGACAACGGCCGCGCCTCCGAGCGTCGCGGCCCATCGACGTGCGACGGCCTGCGACCGCTCGCCCGTGCCCGGACCGGCCGGAACGTGCAGGTGTAGTGCTCGCGGCTCGCCCGCGACGAGCTCGATGCCCTCGTTGAGAGCGGGGGTCTGCGCGACGTCCCAGCGCTGCGAGCGGTCGACGTCGACCATGCCGTGGTCAGCCGTCACGACCAGGGTCGTGCCCCGCGGAAGCGACCGAGCGAGCCGCGCGAGCTCGCGGTCGAGCGTTGCCAGCTCGTTGCCCCACTGACGCGAGCCCCAGCCGTGGTGGTGCCCGGTCTTGTCCACCTCTCCCCAGTAGAGGTAGACGAGGGCCGGGCCCATGAGCTCGAACAGGGCGACGTCGACGCGGTCGGGCAGCGACTCCGCCGCCCGGTACGAGCCACCTCGCACCGCGGCCTCCGTCAGGCCGGAACCCGCGAACTTCCGTGGACCGACGCTCGTGACCGGGATACCGGCCGCCTCGACCTGCTCGAAAACCGTGGGCTCGCGCTGCCAGTCGCGCGGCGAACCTGCCCCGTCCCAGGACACAAGGTTTGCCAGAGTGCCTGTGACGGGGTTCCGGACGGTGTAGCCGACCATCCCGGTGCGGCCCGGCGGCAGGCCGGTGCCGAACGTGCCGATCGATGCGGCCGTCGTCGACGGGTAGCCTGAGCAGAGGTCGGTACCCGCGCCGAGCAGGGAGCGCAGGAACGGTGCCTGGCTGGCCCGCGCCGTCAGGTTGAGCAGCCCCAGACCGTCGACCAGAACGACGCAAGCGCGCTGCGTCGTCGGCAGGCCCAGGGCGGCGCGCGCGGCGGGTCCACCGGGGATGTCGTCAGCGCCGATCGCGTCGGCGACGGCAGGCAGGATCAGGGCGATCGATCGGTCGTAGTCCGGGAGGACGAACCCAGCCGACGTGAAGGTCGCCGGACCGCCGCCGCGTGCCGATGCCGTGGCCGAGGCGTTCATCGTCCTCGGGCGGCGGCGTTGAGGCGTCGCGCGAAGGCCGTCGCGGCCCGGACTGCGGCAGCGCCCTCGGCCACGGCACTGACGCGGACGACGACGTCGTCGGGAGTCAGTGTGCCGGTCAGGCCGTGGTCCGCCTCGCACGCGGGGTCGGGGCACGCGACCGGCTCGAGGTCGATCCGCGAGACCGCACCCCACCCGATGGCTAGCGTGATCTCCGAGGCGGCGTCACCGGCTCGGTGCTTCTCAGGGGAGTCGATGACGTGCGTGAGCGCGACGGACCGCAGCTCGGCGATCGGGACGGACTCCGTCGTGGCCGAGGCACTCGCCGATGGGTTGTCACTGTCGGCCGGGTGGTCGTCGACGTGGGTGACGACGAGCCGCGTCGGAGTCAGGACGAGCACGGTGACGTGGCGGCGCACCTCGGCCTCGTCGAACGTCGTCTCGGGGAGCACGAGGTACGCGACGAGCTCCTCGTCCGCGAGCGCGACGTCGAGAACGTCTGCAACCAGCTCGGGGTAGTAGCCCGCTCGGTGGAGGTCATGGCGAAGATCAGTGAACGCTGCTGGCACGGCGTCCATCCTTCCACCTCGGCGACGACCCAAGGCCCGCACCGGAACATCGGGGCGGTCCGGGTCCTTGCCGCGTCCGATCAGCCTCACGACGGCAGAGCCCGCCGCGACCCGTCGGCACGGTCGGCCTGGGCGAGTCGTGCGTGCGCGCCGAGCAGGACCGCACCCCGCTCCGCGACCACCACGGGGTTGATCTCGAGGCTGCGGAGCTCGGGCAGGTCGTCGGCGAGCACGGACACGCGAGCGATGATGTCCTCGAGCGCGGCGACGTCGAGCGGAGGCAGGCCGCGGTAGCCGAAGAGCCTGGGCGCGGCGCGGGCTGTCCTGACGAGCTCCGCGACGTCGACGTCGGTGAGGGGCGGCACGGCGTAGCTGATGTCGCCCAGGAGGTCGGACGCGTCGCCCGCGAGACCGAAGCTCAGGACGGGGCCGATGAGCGGGTCCTCCGCGGTTCGCACGACACAGGCTGCACCGTGCGGGGCCATCGACTGCACCTCGAGCGGTGCGCTGCCCGGTGCCGGGACGTGGGGTGCCGCAAGGGCCAGCACCTGGACGACGTCGGCACGCATCTCGGCCTCGTCGTGCACGTCGAGCCGGACACCACCCAGGTCGGCGCGGTGCCGCAGCGCCGGCACGGTGGTCTTGAGCGCGACGGGCCAGCCGATGCGGCGGGCCGCAGCGACCGCCTCGTCCGCAGACCAGACGGGAACGGCCTCGAGCACGTCGACGCCGACGAAGCCCAGGAGCTGGGCCGTCTGCGCGGCGTCGAGGTCCACTGTCACACCCGGCCGGGTGCCCTCGAGCCATCCGGCGACCGCGCGGCGCGCGGCGCGCGTGTCGACGCCCACAGGGTGCACGCGCTCGCCCTGGTCCGCGCTCCGCCACGCGGCGTACCTCGCGGCCTGCCCCAGCGCGAGGACCGCATCCTCGGGCGTGGTGTAGGCCGGGATCGTCCAGCTGCGGCCCGTCGCGTCGGCGGCGGTGAGCTCGGGCGTCGCGCCGTGCAGGCCCGGCAGGCAGGCGACGGTCGCTCGATCCGAGCCGGCGGCCTCGCGCGCCAGTGCCCGCCCGACCCGGTCGTCTGCCTGTCCGACGATCGGCATGTGCACCGCGACGACGACGTCCACGTCGACGTCGGAGTACACCCGGGCGACGGTCGAGTCGATCACCTCCTCGCTCGCGTCCTCGGCGAGGATGGCCACCTGTGTCCCGACGACGAGCCCCGCTGCCACGGCCGCCTCGGAGACGAGCGAGGCCATCGACGCCGAGCTGGCGAGGACCGCGGCGCGCCGACCACGCGGGAGCGGCTGGTGCATGAGCAGCTGGGCGACCTCGAGCATCTGGTGGGTGTTCTCGACCCGGATGACGCCTGACTGGCGCATGACCTCCTCGAGGGTCCGACGAGGCGCGTACGTGGTGCGTACGGCGTGCCCTGGCGGGACGACGTGACCGGACCGACCGGCCGTGACGACGACGACGGGCTTGACGCTCGCGAGCCGACGCGCGACGCGCGAGAACTTGCGGGGGTTGCCGATCGACTCGAGGTACAGCCCAACGACCTGCGTGGCGTCGTCGTCACGCCAGAACTGCATGAGGTCGTTGCCCGACACATCCGCACGGTTGCCCGCAGACACGAACTGGGCGAGCCCGAGGTGCCGACGGCGGACCGACGCGAGCATCGACACCGCCATCGGCGCGGACTGGCAGAACAGCCCGAGCGTGCCGGGCGGTGGGGGGTTGACCGCGAGGGATGCGTTGAGAGTCCGCCCGTCGACGGTGGCGAGCAGACCGTAGGAGCCGGGCCCGACGACCCGCATGCCGGCGGCGTGAGCCGTCCGCAGGAGGGCGCGCTGCAGAGCGAGCCCGTCCGGACCCGTCTCGGCGAAACCCGCCGACAGGACGACGACGCCGCGCACACCCAGCCGCGCCAGCGCGTGGACCGCGTCGACCGACTCGGCAGCCGGCACCGCGAGGACCGCGAGGTCGACCGGGCCGGGGATGTCCGCGATCGCTCGCCACCGCTGCGGGGCGCCGGACCCCGCGGTGCCTGTGCCCGCTGCCAGGTCGAGACCGACGACGTGCAGCTCCACGTCGTCGGAGCCCGCGACGAGGTTCGCCAGCACACGCCGGGCCAGGAGGTCTTCCATCGAGCCAGGCCGCGATGCGGTCGAGGCCACGACGACGACCGCGCGGGCCGTCAGGAGCCCCTGGACGCTGCGCGCCTCGGCTCGGTGCTCGCGATCGGCCATCACCGCGAGCGAGCGGTCGGTGGGGTCGAGGTCGAATTCCACCGAGACCACCCCGTCTTCGATGGACTGCCGGACGGCGTACCCCGCATCCCTGAACACCGCGATCATTCGACCGTTCTGCGGCAGGACGTCGGCCATGAACCGGCGCACCCCCCGTTCGCGCGCAGCGGCCGCGAGGTGCTCGAGAAGGACCGATCCAAGTCCGCGGCCGTGGTGCGTGTCGGCGATGTTGAACGCCACCTCGGCCTCGTCCGCGCCGATGCGGTCGTAGCGAGCGACACCGATGATCTCGTCGTCGGCCGTGACGGCGATGAGCGCGACCCGGCTGTCGTGGTCGACGTTCGTGAACCGCTCGAGGTCACGGTCCGACAGCCGCGCGAGCGACGCGAAGAACCGCAGGTACGTCGAACGGTCTGACTGCGCGACGTGGAACGCCTGGAGGGCGGGTGCATCGGTTGGCACGATGGGGCGGATGTGGGTGGTCGTGCCGTCACGGAGGACGACGTCGGCTTCCCACCCGGCCGGGTAGACGCGGCCCCCCTCGCCGGGCTCGCGTGGGTCACCGGTGACGTCGTCCATACCTGTCAGGCTAGTGCGGTGGGCCCCGGGCGAGAGTGCTCGTCGTCATGCGGCGAGCCGATCCGCACCAGCGTGCCGTGAACCACGGCGCGACGGACGCGCGCGACAATGTCCGCGCACGCAGGACACCCCGCACGACCTGAGGAGCCGCATCCGCCATGGCGCGCCGTACCGTGAGGACCGACGTCCCGCCCCAGGACTTCACCGAGCACATCATCGACATCGACGTCGGCGCGGAGATGCAGGGCTCGTTCCTCGAGTACGCCTACTCGGTCATCTACTCCCGCGCCCTGCCCGACGCGCGGGACGGCATGAAGCCCGTCCACCGCCGGATCCTGTTCCAGATGTCCGAGATGGGCCTGCGCCCGGACCGCCCGTACGTGAAGTCGGCGCGCGTGGTCGGGGACGTCATGGGCAAGCTGCACCCGCATGGCGACACGGCGATCTACGACGCGATGGTGCGTCTTGCGCAGCCGTTCACGCAGCGCCTGCCGCTCGTCGACGGGCACGGCAACTTCGGCTCGCTTGACGACGGCCCGGCCGCGCCGCGGTACACCGAGGCACGGCAGTCGCCGGCCGCCCTGGCGATGACCTCCGGTCTCGATGAGGACGTCGTCAACTTCGTCCCGAACTACGACAACAAGCTCCAGCAGCCCGAGGTCCTGCCTGCCGCGATCCCGAACCTGCTCGTCAACGGCACTACCGGCATCGCTGTCGGCATGGCGACCAACATGGCGCCGCACAACCTCGTCGAGGTCATCGCGGCCGCACGACACCTCGTCGCGCACCCCGATGCCGGCCTCGACGACCTGATGCGCTTCATCCCCGGCCCGGACCTTCCCACGGGAGGCAAGATCGTCGGTCTTGACGGCGTCCGCGACGCGTACCGTACGGGACGTGGGGCGTTCCGTACCCGGGCGACGACGCGCATCGAGAACGTCACGTCGCGCCGTCAGGGCATCGTCGTGACCGAGCTGCCCTACATGGTCGGCCCCGAGAAGGTGATCGAGAAGATCAAGGAGGGCGTGCAGTCCAAGAAGCTTTCGGGGATCTCGGGAGCCATGGACCTCACGGACCGCACGCACGGCCTGCGGCTCGTCATCGAGATCAAGACGGGCTTCAACCCGGAGGCAGTCCTCGAGCAGCTGTACCGGCACACACCGCTCGAGGAGTCGTTCTCGATCAACAACGTGGCGCTCGTCGACGGTCAGCCGCGCACGCTCGGGCTGCGCGAGCTGCTCGTCGTGTGGGTCGACCATCGACTCGACGTGATCCGGCGCCGCAGCCGCTTCCGGCTCGGCAAGCGGCTCGACCGGCTCCACCTCGTCGAGGGGCTGCTCATCGCGATCCTCGACATCGACGAGGTCATCCAGCTCATCCGCACGTCGGACGACGCTGACGTGGCCCGCACCCGCCTGCGTGACGTCTTCGACCTGTCGGACGCCCAGGCCGAGTACATCCTCGAGCTGCGGCTGCGCCGGTTGACCAAGTTCCAGCGCATCGAGCTGGAGAAGGAGCAGGAGCAGCTGCGTGCGGAGATTGTCGAGCTGCAGGCGATCCTGGCCGACGACGCGCGCCTGCGGAAGGTCGTGTCCGACGACATGGCGGACGTCGCTGCGACGTTCGGAACGCCGCGTCGCACGATCCTGCTCGAGTCGGCGGGCGGTGCTACCGTCACCGGCGCGACGCCATCGGCCCGGGCGGCCGCTCCGCTCGAGATCGCCGACACGCCGTGCTGGGCGCTGCTGTCCGCAACGGGCCTGCTCGCCCGGACGTCCGGGGAGGACTCGCCGTTCCGCACCGAGGCGGGTGGCCGACGCTCCCGGCACGACGTCCTGCGCGGTGCGATCGCCACGACCGCCCGAGGCGACATCGGGGTTGTGACGTCCCGCGGCCGGATCGTCCGCCTGCCGGTGCTCGACCTGCCCTCGCTTCCACCCACCGACGGCGCGCCGACCCTCTCGGGTGGCGTCCCCCTCGGCGAGGTCGTCACGCTCCACCCCGGCGAGCAGGTCGTGGGGATCGCCTCGCTCGCTCCCGACGCCCCCACCCGGGCCCGGGGCACCGCGCCGGGCCCAGTCAAGCGGGTCGCGGCGAGCGACGCGCCCCCCGCGAAGGACGCGTGGGAGGTCATCACGCTCAAAGACGGCGACGAGGTCGTCGGCGCCGCGGGTGTCACCGACGACGACGAGCTCGTGCTCGTGAGCGCGGACGCCTCGCTGCTGCACTTCGCCGCATCCGCAGTCCGCCCGCAGGGCCGGGCGGCCGGCGGCATGGCCGGAATCAAGCTCGCAGACGGTCAGCGCGTCGTGTTCTTCGGCGCCGTGAGCCCGGGCGCCGACTCGGCTGTCGTGACTGTGGCGGGGACGGCTGCTGCGCTCCCCGGCACGCAGTCCGGCACGGCCAAGACGACCCCGTTCGAGCTCTACCCGAGCAAGAGTCGGGCGACTGGCGGCGTGCGGGCGCACCGGTTCCTCAAGGGCGAGGACACGCTCATCCTCGCGTGGGTGGGCCAGGCCCCGCCGCACGCGACGGGCTCAGGCGGCCAGCCGATCGAGCTGCCCGCGCCGGATCAGCGCAGGGACGGGTCCGGTGTGCCGCTCCCGGCGCCGGTCCACGCGGTGGGCTGACGGGGCTCATCCGTCGTCACGCTCCTTCGCCGGTGGCGGTCCTCGGCGAGGACCGCCACCGCGGGG